>JAGNZI010000009.1 GCA_017984495.1 Flavobacterium sp. | reverse complement strand
ACAAGCTAAAACAAATCCAGGTAACTTCCCAATGTTAGCCATTACAAATTCTGACGATCCAGGATCAAAAAATAATGGTGGAGAATACGATAACATTGTTCCAGGTCAAATGACACCAAAGTTTAATGATTTTGTGTTTAACAATCCAGTTGGAACTATGGGTGTAGTAGAAACAGAATTTGGGTTTCACGTAATGAAAGTGTCGGGTAAAAATGATGCGGTATTATTGGGAACTGTAGCTCAAAAAATTCAAGCGTCAGACGCTACTATTGATGCAGCCTATACAAAAGCTAGCCAATTAGAAGCCAGTGCCCTAGAAAACAAAGATTTTGAAGCGGTAGCTAAAAAAGCAGGTTTGGTTGTGACGCCTTCTACCAATATTAAAGCGTATGACGAATACGTTCAAGGTTTGGGTTCGCAAAGAGAGATTGTGCGTTGGAGTTTTAATAAAGAAACTGAAGTAGGGGTTATCAAACGTTTTGAAGTGCCTCAAGGTTTTGTTGTCGCTAAATTAAAAGATGTTAACGATACCGAATTACTTCCTTTAGACGTAGCAAAACAATCGGTAGAACCGATCTTAAAAAATCAGAAAAAAGCTGAAATCATTAAGAAAAAAATGAACGGTAGTTCGTTAGAGGCTGTTTCAAAAGCATCAGGAGCTTCAATTATTACTGCAACCGATGTGACGGTTAAAAATCCAATGATTACTAATATTGGTATGGAGCCAAAAGTAGTTGGTAAAGCATTTGGATTAGCAGCTGGAAAAACTTCTGGAATTATTGAAGGAGCAACGGGTATGTTTATGATTAGAGCTAAGAAAGTTGTTAAAGCACCTGCTATTTCTGATTATAAAAACTATATCAATCAAGAAAAATCACAGAACCAATCATATGCTTCGTCAAAAGCTTATATGGCGATTAAAGACAAAGCAGAGATTAAAGACAATAGAGGAAATTTCTAGTAGTACATTTCTTTACATTATAAAAAAAGAGCTGATTTTTCGGCTCTTTTTTTATACCTTTTTTATAACATAGGTTACAATGCCCCAAACGGTAAAATCGTTGTGTAAATTAACTTCAATGGGTTTGTAATTTGAATTTTCAGGCATTAAAAACAACGCTTCTCCTTCTTTCTTAATGCGTTTTACAGTGAATTCACCATCGATTAAACAAACCGCTATTTTATCGTGCACGGGCTCTAAACTTCGATCAATTACTAAGATGTCGCCATCATCTATTCCAGCACCGGTCATAGAATTTCCCACCGCTTTTGCATAAAACGTAGCTTCCGTATTTTTGACTAATGTTTTGTCTAAACTGATTTTGTTTTCTTCAAAATCAGCTGCAGGGGAAGGGAATCCTGCCTTAATACCTCCCGAAAAAAAAGGGTGTTTTTGTGCCACACTTTCATCGGGAAGGTAGCACTTTATTTTTTGGCTTACTGACATTTTACTTCAATTATTTCCTCAAAGTTAGTGGTATATTTTTTAGAAAGACGTTGCTGTTTCATTTTCCAGGTGCGTTGCAAATCTTGACTTCCCAGTCGTATTTTTCGGACCCCATTTTTTTTATAATAAGCATCCATCACTTCCATAATTTTTTGATACTTCGGATTTTCATCGTCAAACAAATGAAACTGTTTTTGATTCGCCGGTATAATTTCGGTGACGATGACGCCTGCTTTTTTATACAATTCGCCCTCTTGATATCCTTCCTGCAAGAGTTGGACCGCTACATTACTTATCGAAAAAGCAGTATTGCTTGGAAACGATAGTGTTTTGAGTCGGTAGTAACTGTAGCGCGTATCGGTAGTTTTGTATTTATTTTTTTGCAAATATAAAATAACCGCATAGCAACAAGAGTTTTGCAAACGCAATTTTTCAGCGCACAGCGAAGCAAAGGTTGCAACGCGTTCTTTTAATAGGTTGTAATCGCTTATATCGTGCTCAAAACTTCTTGTAATGGCAATGGTTCGTTTGGTTTTGGGTTCGTTAAGTGCTAAAACCGATCGTCCTTCTAATTCATATTTTAAACGCATCCCTATCACACCCATTTCTTTTTTGATGAATGCTTCGTTATGAGGTAGGGTAAAATCAAATGCGGTTACTATTTTTTGCAGGTGCATTTTTTTTGTCAAGCGAAATCCAATGCCCCAAACGTCTTCGATTTTTGTCCATTTTAAGGCCTTGATTCGTTTTTCTTCGGTATCAATGGTATAGACGCCTCGTGTTCTCTCGGGATATTTTTTGGCAATCTTATTGGCTATTTTTGCCAATGCTTTCGTGGGTGCAAATCCAATACCTGTTGGAATGCTTAGCCAACTCATGATGCGTTCTTGTATTTGTGTACCAAGGGAATCATAGTCGGAGATGGCATGTCCTTCAAAGTTTAAAAATGCCTCGTCAATACTGTATACTTCTACATTTGGGGTGTAGTGTTCTAAGATTTTCATTACGCGTTGGCTCAAATCGCCATACAGCACATAATTGGATGAAAAAACTTGTATTTGATGTTGCTGAACGAGGTCTTTGATTTTAAACGCTGGAACGCCCATGGCAATGCCTATTTTTTTAGCTTCGTTACTGCGTGAAATGACACAACCGTCATTATTGGACAGCACTACTACAGGCTTCCCATTATAGTGAGGTTGAAAAACACGTTCGCAAGAAACGTAAAAATTATTACAGTCGACCAGTGCATACATGAGGGTAAATTTACTTTTCTTTTCGTAAAAATAAGAGGCTACAATTGTTAATGTTAATAAAAAAACGCAACCGGTATTTCGGTTGCGTTTCTATAGTTGCAAGGGCTAATTTTTAATCGTTTAGCTTCAAAACAGCCATGAATGCCTCTTGTGGAATTTCTACATTTCCTACTTGGCGCATGCGTTTTTTTCCTTTTTTCTGTTTTTCTAATAATTTACGTTTACGAGAAATATCTCCTCCATAACATTTGGCCGTTACATCTTTTCGAAGGGCTTTAATGGTTTCACGGGCAATAATTTTTGCGCCAATAGCCGCTTGAATAGGAATGTCAAATTGCTGTCTTGGAATCAATTCGCGTAATTTTTCACACATTTTTTTACCAATATTGTAAGCATTGTCTTCGTGGATCAAGGCCGAAAGGGCATCGACAGATTGGGCATTTAATAAAACGTCTAATTTTACCAATTTAGAGGTACGCATTCCGATGGGATGGTAATCAAAAGAGGCATATCCTTTGGACACGGTTTTTAATCGGTCATAAAAATCAAATACGATTTCGGCTAACGGCATGTCAAAATTTAATTCTACACGTTCGGTAGTCAAATAGGTTTGATTGGTAATCAAGCCCCTTTTTTCAATACACAAACTCATTACATTACCCACAAAATCTGCCTTTGTAATGATGGTTGCTTTGATATACGGTTCTTCTACACGGTCTAATTTCGAAGGTTCTGGTAAATCGGATGGATTGTTTACAATCATGCCAACTTCGGGCTCTTTTTTGGTATACGCTAGGTAAGAAACGTTAGGAACGGTAGTAATTACCGTCATATTGAATTCGCGTTCAAGGCGTTCTTGTATGATTTCCATGTGTAACATTCCTAAGAATCCACAACGGAAACCAAATCCTAAGGCGGCCGAACTCTCAGCGGTAAACACTAATGAAGCGTCATTCAATTGTAATTTTTCCATAGAGGCACGGAGGTCTTCGTAATCTTCCGTATCTACAGGATAGATTCCGGCAAAAACCATAGGTTTTACATCCTCGAATCCCTGAATCATATTGGTAGTTGGTGTTTTGGCATCGGTTACGGTATCACCTACTTTTACTTCTTTAGCTTCTTTGATCCCTGAAATTAAATAGCCTACATCACCCGTGGAAATAACATCTTTTGGAACTTGATTTAATTTCAACGTCCCCACTTCATCGGCAAAATATTCATTGCCAGTTGCCATGAACTTAATTTTTTGCCCTTTTCTGATTTCTCCATTTTTTACTCTAAAAATAACTTCAATTCCTCGAAAAGGATTGTAATGTGAGTCAAAAATTAAGGCTTGTAAGGGTTCGTCTTTTTCTCCTTTAGGGGCAGGTATTTTTTCAATGATAGCTGCTAAAATATTTTCAACACCAAAGCCTGTTTTTCCAGAGGCATGAATGATGTCTTCTAATTTACATCCGAGTAAATCGATGATGTCGTCGCTCACTTCTTCCGGATTGGCACTCGGTAAATCCACTTTATTGAGTACGGGAATGATCTCTAAATCATTTTCTAAAGCCAAATATAAATTTGAAATGGTTTGTGCTTGAATACTTTGTGCCGCATCAACAATCAATAATGCGCCTTCACAAGCGGCAATAGATCGCGATACTTCATACGAGAAATCCACGTGACCCGGCGTGTCAATTAAATTCAAAACATATTTTTCACCTTTATAGGTGTATTCCATTTGAATGGCGTGACTTTTTATGGTAATTCCACGTTCGCGTTCCAAGTCCATATTGTCTAATAACTGGGCTTTTTCCTCACGCGCAGTAACGGTTTGAGTGGCGCCAAGTAATCGATCGGCAAGCGTACTTTTTCCGTGGTCAATGTGTGCAATAATGCAAAAATTTCTAATATTTTTCATGCTTCAATATCAAGTTCAAATTTCAATAGCGACTTTAGTGCAATTAATCTGCAAATATAGGGTAAAGTTTTGATTCATGATAGCAGAAACCAATTGATAAGGAGAGAAAAAAGTAAAAATCAAATATCGGTAATCTTCAATCAAAAATCTTATTCTATCTTTGCAAAAAAAGTACAGCACCATGCCAAAAATTGGTAACATCTTATTACCCGATTTCCCGTTATTATTAGCACCGATGGAAGACGTGAGCGATCCCCCTTTTCGTCGTTTGTGTAAATTACACGGAGCCGATTTGATGTATTCAGAATTTATTTCTTCGGAAGGATTGATTCGGGATGCGGTGAAAAGCAAGCAAAAGCTGGATATTTTTGATTATGAACGCCCTGTGGGAATTCAAATTTTTGGAGGGGATGAAGAAGCCATGGAACTGTCGTCTCGAATTGTGGATGCAGTACAACCCGATTTGGTCGATATCAATTTTGGATGCCCGGTAAAAAAAGTGGTGTGCAAAGGAGCAGGAGCAGGGGTTTTGAAAGATGTCGATTTGATGGTGCGTTTGACCAAAGCGGTAATTAAAGGAACCAATCTTCCTGTAACGGTTAAAACGCGTTTGGGGTGGGATGAAAGTTCCATCAACATAGACGAAGTTGCCGAACGCTTGCAAGATATTGGTGTGCAAGCTTTGACGGTGCATGCAAGAACACGCGCGCAGATGTATAAAGGGCATTCCGATTGGAGTCATATCCAACGCATAAAAGAAAACCCAAGAATTACCATGCCGATTTTTGGAAACGGTGATATCGATTCGCCCGAAAAAGCATTAGAATATAAAAACAAATACGGTTTAGACGGGATGATGATTGGTCGTGCGGCCATTGGTTATCCATGGATTTTTAACGAAATCAAACATTATTTTGCTACCGGAGAAAAATTAGCAGCACCCAACATGACTGACCGAATAGAAGCGGCAAAAAATCACTTGATTTGGAGCATCGATTGGAAAGGCGAACGTTTGGGTATTAACGAAATGCGACGTCATTATACCAATTACTTTAAAGGCATTCACGGTTTTAAAGAATACAAGCAAAAATTAGTGACTACCGACGGCGTCAATCAATTATTGGATGTATTTACTGAAATTGAGCAGGTTTTTGCCGATTATGTGATGGAAGGCTAGTTGAATTACCCGTGATAGACTCTTGAAAACACAATTTTCCCGTCCTTAATTTCTAACACTTCGGCCACTCGCATATCTTCTTCTCCTTGTACTTGTCTTGTGTATTCCATGAAAACGCGATCTGAGTTTGCGGTTAATGAAGTGACTTTGTATTGCAATGTTGGCAATCGATCAAAAGCATCTTGCCACCAATCGCGCATCGCTTCTTTACCAATGATTAAACCATTTGTTTCGGGCTGACGAATCTTTAATTTCGGACTAAAATGTTGGGCTTCATCGTCGTATAACGCTAATAATTTCTCAACATTTTTTGTGTTGAACGCATCAAACCATTTCAGGGCAATTTGTTGGAGTTGATTGGGCATAGAGTTTAAATTTAAATACAAAGAGTACGAAATAAAAAAAAAGACACATAAAAATTGCTATGTGTCTGTCTGTATTTCAAAAAAAATTATGAATTTTTTAGGTTGATGATTTCTTGTTCGGTTAAGAAACGCCAATCACCTCTTGGTAAATTTTTCTTCGTTAATCCCGCAAAGGTAACACGGTCCACTTTCAATACATCGTATTTTAAATGTTCAAAAATTTTACGTACCACTTTTACGTTGGACGTTTTCATTTTGATGCCAATTTCACTTTTGGGTTGGTCTTCGATATAGGTTATTTCTTCCACAAACACTCTGTGGTCTTCAATAGTTAATCCTTTTTGGATGCGTTCCAAATCTTCAAATTTTAAGTTTTTATCTAAAGTAACTTGGTATACTTTCGACGAACGTTGATTGGGAACCGTAAATTTTTGAACAATTTCTGTATCATTGGTAAACAATAATAATCCAGTAGTCGTTTTGTCCATTCGTCCTACAGGGATTAAATTTGCTTTGGTTGCATTTCGCACTAAATCCAAAACATTTGCTGATCCAGGCGCATCATCTCCAGCTGTAGAAAAGTTTTTAGGCTTATTTAATAAAATATATTCCTTCTTTTCTGGGGTAATGTTTACGCCATCAAATTGAACTGCATCGGTTAGTTTTACGCGGTAGCCCATTTCGGTGATGACCACTCCGTTTACTTTTACGTTGCCACTTTGAATGTAAATGTCGGCATCTCTTCTACTGCACATCCCTGAATTAGAGATGTAACGATTCAATCGAATTTCGTCTGGATTTGAAGGTCTCTTAGGCGATTTTGCAGCCTTTGGCGCTTCTTTAGCTCCCGCAGATTCGGGATTTGGTTTTGTAGCAAATTTCGAAGGCGCTTTACGCACAGGCGCATTTCCTCTTGAATTGCTGGTTTTTTTGTATCCTCCTTGACGGGCAGAACCGGGACGACTTTTATCGCTTTCTTGATGACGTGACATAATTGTAAACAAATTTCTGCAAAGATATAACTAATAAGTGGAAATCAATTTTTTTCCATGAATCAAAACCGATGGTTCGATCAAAACAATGGAAAAAACACCGGCTACAATAATAAATTTTAATAAAAAGTGCAGTTTGAGGTATGCTGTTTTTGAAGTGGCCTTCCAGAGCAAAACGCTAAAGGATAATAAAGCCATTAGGCTCAAATAAAAATAAATATCCATATAGCCCACATCATAAATTTCGATTAACAAATAGACGGGGAACAAAGTGAATGCGGTTAATAATGAAATAATACTTTTTGCTGTCTTTTCTCCAAAAACAACAGGAATAGTTTTGTAATCGGCAATTAAATCACCTTCCATATTTTCTAGATCTTTGATCATTTCTCTAATGATGATGAGCAACAACAAGAAAGAAGCGTGCGCAAATATGACGGGGTAAAAATTCTTATAGTACATTAAAATTCCGAAAAAAGGCAAAACTGCTAAAAGCGCTGCAGTGATGTTCCCAATAAGGAACATTTTTTTCAATTTGTGCGAGTAGAACCAAATCAAGAAAATGTACGTTGAGAAAAATAATAGCGCGCGCCACGAGATGAAAAACATCAGTAACGCCACGATAAAATTAATGGTAAAATATACTTTTAGTTTGGTTTCCTGACTTACTAGGCGGTCTATCATGGCTTTCTTTGGCCGATTGATCAAATCTTTTTTAGCATCGTAAAAATTATTGATGATATATCCTGACGCAATGGTTAAAGTTGCTGCAATCACAATCAAGAACAAACGCCAATCAAGAATAATAGCCAAGGCACGTTTTTCAGGCGCTAAAATAAAGATGGCAGATAGGTATTGCGCTAAAACAATCACCCAAATGTTATATCCCCGAATGACAGAGAAAAAACTGGCTATTTTTTTGAGTGTTACTTTGGATTTGCGACTGAGCATATCTCTTTGGATTTTGGTTATAGGAGATTGGTAATTGGTATGAAAATATGAAAAGCCATTACCAGTTACCCATTACCTATTGCCTTTCTAAAAATTATAAACTACTTCTAATTTATAGTCTTTCAAGGATTCTTTAGCCTTATCGAGATCTTGAGTAAATCCTAAAATATAACCGCCACCGCCAGAACCACACAATTTCAAATAGTAATCGTTTGTGTCAATTCCTTTTTGCCACACTTGGTGAAATTGCTCTGGAATCATGGGTTTAAAATTATTCAAAACTACTTTTGATAATTGCTTCGTATTTTCCAATAATGATTTTACATCACCGTGTAAGAAATTATCCACACAAGCATCGGTATACTTAATGAATTGTGATTTCAACATGGTTCGGAAACCATTGTCTTTCAAATTTTCCATAAAAATGGATACCATAGGGGCAGTTTCGCCTACAATTCCAGAATCCAATAAAAAGACTGCTCCTTTGCCTTGGGTACTTTGTGTTGGAATTCCAGTCGCTTCAATATTGTCTTTTGAATTGATCAGTATGGGAATACTTAAATAACTGTTTAATGGATCTAAGCCCGAACTTTTTCCGTGGAAAAACGATTCCATTTGAGCAAAAATCGTTTTCAATTGCAATAATTTTTCACGGGTTAAATTCTCTAAAACTGTGATTTTTTCGTTGGCATATTTGTCGTAAATGGCAGCTACAAGGGCCCCGCTACTTCCTACACCATATCCTTGTGGAATGCTAGAATCAAAAAACATTCCGCTGTTTATGTCTTGTTTTAATACCTCCAAATTGAATGTAACCAACTCGGGTTGTTCTGTTTGTAAATTTTCTAAATACACTACAAATCTTTGAAGACTTGCGTTTGATTTAATTGCGCTTTCTGAAGGGTTTTCCTCCTTTTTCAAGGCACCATTGTAGAAATTATAAGGGATTGAAAGTCCTTTCGAATCTTGGATGATTCCATATTCTCCGAAAAGTAATATTTTAGAGTAAAAAAGTGGTCCTTTCATAATTTTTAGTTTTCTATTTCAGTAAACAAGAAGTAAATGTACAAAATTAATTTGATTTAGCACCTGTTCCAATTTGATCACAAATATATTGACCATTTTGACAATAGCCAACCAATTCATTTTGAATAAATCGCATTACTTTTTCTTTTACCGTTGACGGGTATAGAACATGCACATTGGCACCTGCATCCAACGTAAAACAAACGGGAATTTGTGTTTCGTTTCTAAAGTTCCAAATTGTATTGATAATTTCTAACGTATTGGGTTTCATCAAAATGAAATAAGGCATGGATGTCATCATCATGGCGTGTAATGTCAACGCTTCACTTTCTACAATTTTGATGAATGCTGCAATATTTCCCGATGTTAGCACTTCTTTTATAGCGGTTAAATTTTCGTGAGCCTGAGCAAACCGTTGTTCGGCAAAAGGATGATTGTGCATTAAATCGTGCCCAACTGTACTCGAAACTTGTTTTTCGCCTTTGTCTACTAACAAAATAGTGTCTTGAAAGTTTTTGAAATTTTCATGAATTTCTGAAAACGCTACGCCAAATAAATCTGAACTGTTAGCTGTTTTTGAATGATTGCCCCAAATTACGACTTCACCTTTGATGCTTCTGCACGCACTACCACTTCCCAAACGGGCTAAAAAAGATGCTTTTGCATTGAAATAGTCATCTGAAAGACTTGGAGTGATAGCTTTTTCCAAACTCATGATAGAAACAGCTAAAGCGGCCATTCCTGAAGCAGACGAGGCAATACCTGAACTGTGCGGGAAGGTATTTTGGGTATCAATTGTAAAATGATATTCTTTTAAATACGGGCAATATACCTCGATTCGTTCGAAAAATTTTTGAATTTTAGGTTTGAAATCTTCTTTTGGCTTTCCTTCAAATAACAAATCAAAAGAGAAGTCTTTTGTGTCTGATTTTTTTAACACCCCCAATTTTGTGATGGTCTTACACTGGTTTAATGTAAAACTAATGGAAGGATTGGCCGGAATTTGCTCGGATTTCACACCCGGAATACTGGATTCTTGTTCTTTTTTACCCCAATATTTTACCAAAGCAATATTACTGGGTGCACTCCACTCGAAATTTGCTGCTTCAAGAGAGCTGTAGGTTGTTGCCATAAAATCTTTTTCGGTAAGCATGGTGTAATATTTTGACAAAAATACCGATTTTGATTGATTTGTTCCCTTGATATTTCGTTAATTTGCTATTAAAATTAGAAAAAATGACAAAATATTTGCGCATTATCAATATGGTTATGGTTTGTTTGGCGGTAGGGTATTTGTCCAGCAAAGTAACGCAAGCCAATATAGAAACATGGTATCCCATGATAGTAAAACCCATTTTTAATCCGCCCAATTGGGTTTTTGCACCGGTTTGGACCCTGCTTTTTATTTTGATGGGGATTTCCAGTGGGCTAATTTGGAACCAAATGGCAACCAAGTTACCGTTGGTTAAAAAAGGGATGTTGTTTTTTGTAATTCAATTGGCATTAAATGCGCTTTGGTCCTATATTTTCTTTGGTTTGCATAATTTTTTATTGGCTTTCGTTGAGATCATCTTACTTTGGTTGATGATTTATGAAACCTATCATGTCTTCAAACAAATTGATAAAAAAGCGGCTTATTTATTAATCCCATATTTAGTTTGGGTTGGATTTGCAACGCTACTTACAGGAAGTATTTTTTGGTTGAATCGCTAATTTCTGGTAGTTTTATTTTGTGATATGCTCTGCCACAATAAAGCCCCCGGTCCAAGCATTTTGGAAGTTAAACCCACCGGTTATGGCGTCGATGTTGAGTATTTCACCGGCAAAATAAACATGAGGCAAAATTTTGCTTTCCATGGTTTTGAAATTGACTTCTTTTAAATCAATACCACCCGCGGTTACAAATTCTTCTTTGAAGGTGCTTTTCCCATTGACATGAAATTCGCCATTGGTAAGTTGTTCGCCTAAAGCATTCAATTGTTTTTTAGATATATCGGCCCATTTGGTATCTTCCGAAATTCCTGCTGCCTTCACTAAATTTTCCCAAAGGCGTTTGGGCAATTCAAAATGAGCATATTTACTCACTAATTTTTTGGCGTGATTTTCTTTGATTTCTTTTAAACTATCCAGAGCGTCTTCAAAGGTTGATTCATGCAACCAATTGACTTGTATGGCAAATTGGTATTTTTTTTCGGCTAATTCTCTGGCGCCCCATGCCGAAAGGCGTAAAATTCCAGGGCCACTCATTCCCCAATGAGTAATCAATAAAGGTCCAGCAGCTTGTAATTTAGACTTCTTCACTTTTACCGAAGCAACTGTCGAAAGCCCCATTAAATCTTTAATTCGAGGATCTTTGATGTTAAAGGTAAACAAGGAGGGAACAGGCTCAATGAGTGTATGTCCTAAATGGTGTAACAATTCCCACATTTTAGGATTGCTACCGGTCGTAAGGACTATTTTTTCGCAGAGGAAAACATCTTGTGTGGTCGAAATTTTCCAATGTGTTTCTGTTTTGTAGAGTTCTTGAACACTGTGATTGGTGAGTACATCAATGTTGCATTTTTTTATGGCAGCTTGAAAACAATCGATGATGGTTTGAGACGAATTGGATACGGGAAACATCCGACCGTCTTCTTCTATTTTAAGAGGCACTCCTTTTTTTTCAAACCACTCAATTGTATCTCCCGAGCAAAATTGATGAAACGGACCTTTTAATTCGCGCTCGCCTCGCGGATAATTTTTCACTAAATCATTGGGTACAAAACAGGCATGCGTTACATTACAGCGTCCGCCACCTGAAATGCGCACTTTTTCTAAAACACTTTTACCGCGTTCGAGGATGGCAATTTTAAGGGCAGGATTTTTCTCAGCGCAGTTAATGGCCGTAAAAAACCCGGCAGCCCCACCACCGATTATAATAATGTCGTATTTTGAATTCAATGATTTTTTTTGCAAATATCGGTTAAATTTTAAAATAAAAAATCCCGCTGATTTAGAGCGGGACTTTTATTTATTTTTAATTCTATTATTTTGAAAGAATATAATATTGCCATGGCAACATGGAAAGGACTTGTGAAGCTTTTAAGTCCATCATTTTTTCTTTCATTATATCTTTAAATTGTCCGGTTAGCGGCAATGAAACGCTTACTGGTTTAGCTGATAAATTCGCTAAATAAATTACTTTTTTTCCATTTTTCATTCGTTCAAATACCAACACATTTTCATTAGTAGCAGGTATTCTTTTGTAGGTTGCTTTGTTTTTTCCACCGTGCAAAGCGTCAATTTCGTTTTTGATTTTACCTAATTTAGCACGCAATTCCCATTGTTTTCCTTTGGTTTTGGGAATGGAATCTTTTTCAAAAAATTTCAAACTGTGCGCCAAGCCATATTCGTTACCACTATAGACAAGTGGCATACCTGGCATTAAATAAGTTAAGGCTGTCATGGCATCTTCTGCTTCTCCTAATCGACTTTTAATGGTGCCATTCCAAGAATTTTCATCATGGTTGTCCACAAAATTCATTAAGATATCATTGGCTTCATAGTCTTTGTTGATTTTTTCAATATAGGCATCAAATTGTTTCACAGGTTCCTTGCCTTGTGCTATTTTGTTTAAGGTATGATGGCCATCCCATGCATAAGCCATGTCGAATAAATTGTTTTTTAACAATGCTGGTTCCCATGCTTCTGCTAACATGAAGATGTTTTTTTGTTTGCGCAATTGCGGAATCGCTTGTTGCCAAAAATCCAAGGGCACATTACCCGCTACATCACAACGGAAACCATCAATAGCTTCATCTTTGATCCAATACATCATATCGGCTGTCATGGCTTTACGTAGATTTTGATTGTCATAATTTAAATCAGCTACATCGGTCCAACCCCACGATTTTCCTGTTTCTGGATTGATCGGGTCAATAATTTCGCCTTTAGTATTTTTGGTGTAATATTCCGGATGATTTTTGATCCAAACGTGATCCCAACCCGTATGATTTGGCACCCAATCCAAGATTACATAAATTCCGTTTTCGTGTGCAGTTTTTACTAAATTTCTGAAGTCTTCAATAGTCCCAAATTCGGGATTTACTTTTGTGAAATCGGAAACGGCATAATAACTTCCTAAATATTTGTGTTGTTCTGCCGCGGGCATTTCCGATGCAAATTTACTGTCATCGCCACCTGTTGCTTTTCTTTTGGTTTGTGAAATCGGAAAAATAGGCATAACCCAAATGATTTTCACTCCCAATTCTTTCAATTGCGGAATGTCTTTTGTAAAGGCATTGAAGGTTCCTTCTGGAGAGTATTGGCGGATATTTACTTCATAAATAACGCTGTTTTCTTCTACGGCTGGACTGAATTTTTCAATTGCAGTGCTTGCTATATCTTCTGAGTTATTTTTGCAACCCATCATTGCGATTGCGCTCCAAATAATAAAGATTTTTTTCATTTTCTTTTACTTATTTAAGTTCTAAAATTAAGGCTGTTTTGCCTTCAATGGATAGTTCGTTTTTCAATTCAATGGTTTTTCCATTCAATACGTCTGTTCCAGAAACAAAGGTTTTGATGTTTTCTTGAAAACGAGTTAGGTTTATTTTTTGCGTATCCGGTGCATTATTAATCACTACCATTACGGTTTCTGTATCGTTGTGACGGAAATATACATACACATTATTATCAGGTACATAATGCGTTAACTTACCCGAATGAATAACGGCTTTATTTTTGCGCCAATTCAATATTTTTTTCGAAAAATCAAAAAACTTGTTTTGTTCAGCGGTTCTTCCAGTAGCTGTAAAAGCGTTGTTGCTGTCGCCTTTCCATCCGCCAGGAAAATCTTGGCGAATATCAGCATCTCCTTTGCCTTTGTCTCCAGCCATTCCAATTTCAGAACCATAATACAATTGTGGAATACCTCGCATAGTAGCTAAAAGTGTCATACCCAATTGGTACTTTTTGATATCCTTTTGATAAATTTGGTTGTAGCGACCGGTATCGTGATTTTCCAAAAAGATTAATAAATTATTAGGATCTGCATAAAGAAAATCATTTACAAAATTGTCATAAAAACGAAACATTCCATTATTCCAATCCGTACGATCTTCATAAAACACATTACCAAAAACATCGTGTAAGGTAAAATCCATTACACTGGGTAAGTAGGAATTGTAACTTTGAATTTTAGCAATCGGACTGTCTTTTTGCCAATATGAAATTTGCGCCTGATCGTGCATCCAAACTTCTCCTACAATATTGAAATACGGATATTCATCAGTAATCGCTTTGGTCCACTTTGCAATTCCATCTTTGTCGTTATACGAATAAGTATCTACACGAAATCCATCTAAATCCGCATATTCAATCCACCAAATGGCATTTTGAATCAAATAATTCAACACCAATGGATTTGATTGGTTTAAGTCGGGCATGCTAGGTACAAACCAACCGTCCATACACAATTTAGCATCTATTTTAGATCCGTTTGTGTCATATTGAGTGGTCATGCGGTAGTTGCTTTGTTTGTATCCAGGAAATTGATGAAACCAATCATAAGCAGGCATATCTTTAAACATCCAATGTTCAGCACCCCAGTGATTGGTTACATAATCTTTGATTAATTTCATGTCTCTTTTGTGCAACTCATCGGCTAATTTTTTGTATTCTTCGTTGCTACCATATCTTGGGTCAATGCGGTACACATCGGATTGCGCATAGGTATGATAGGAATAGCCATTGTCATTATCTTCACACATGGGCGTACTCCATATAGCTGTAGCACCAAGTTCTTTAAGGTAATCCAAATTGTTAATGATACCTTGGATATCGCCCCCATGTCTTCCGCCAGGCAAGCTGCGATTTCCTTTTTCTTGCAATTCGTTTGAAGAGTCGTTGCCAGGATTTCCGTTAGCAAAACGATCGGGCATCAATAAATACATGACATCGGATGCATCAAAACTTTTGCGAAGTGCCGAATTTTCTTTTCTTTTTTTGATTTCAAAGCCTTTTTTGAAGGTTTTTTTACCATTCGTAAACGTAAACTGTAAATCTTGTGCTTTTACATTTTTTGTATCTATGGTTACAAAAAGGTAATTCGGATTTTCAGTTTTGGTGCGGCTCGTGATCACCACATTATTGGAAACACTTACAGAATTTTCAGCGATATTTTTTCCGTAAAACAAAACTTGTACCTCACTTTTGTTCATGCCTTCATACCAGAAAGGAGGCTCCATTCGGTCTATTTGTGCCGATAACGAAAGTGAGAATAGGATACTGAAGGATAAAATTATTTTTTTCATAATTTATTTTTTTGAGTGAGTTGCTGATTCGATTTCTTATGGTACCTCAACAATACTAATTGCATAGCCACCACCCGCAGCGGTAAACAATTGTAATTTGGTTGTATTTGTAACTTTTTGTTTGCTTATTTTATAGGCTTGCGGATTGGTTTTGTAATCTGCATTTGGTGCATCGGCATAAATTGTGGCTTCGTATTTTTTACCCTTTTCAAGAAAATCAAGCGTTATTGTTGACGTTCTTTTTTGGTAGCCGTTTGAATTCCCCACAAACCAATTGTTCGAATTTTTATCTTTTCGGGCGGTTGTGATATAGTACCCAGGCTCTGCCTCTAAATATTTTGAAGTTGTCCATTCAACAGGAACGTCTTTAATAAATTGGAAGGCGTCTAAGAATTGGTTGTAATGTTCGGGTAAATCGGCAGCCATTTGAAGCGGACTGTACATGATGACATAAAGGCCTAATTGGTTTCCTATGGTTGTATTGACATGAGAATTGTTATTCGGATTTAATTTGGCAATGTCCATTTCAAAAATTCCGGGGGTATAATCCATAGGGCCGCCAATCAAACGCGTAAAGGGTAATAGGGTAGTGTGGTTGGCTTTTGAACCGCCAAAAGCCTGAAACTCTGTTCCTCTAGCGGATTCATTTCCTATGAGATTGGGATACGTTCTGCAAATTCCAGTAGGTCGAACCGCTTCATGGGCATTTACCATGATTTGATAGTCTACTGCTTTTTCAATACAATATTGGTAATGATTTAATATCGACTGGCTGTAATGGTATTCGCCCAAGGGTAAAATATTTCCTACATAGCCACTTTTTACCGCATTATACCCGTTGTCTTTCATAAATTGGTAGGCGCGATCAAGATGGCGTTCGTAGTTTCTGGTTGCACCCGAAGTTTCGTGATGCATGATCATTTTAATGCCTTTGGATTGGGCATATTCCTGAATGCCTTTAACATCAAAATCGGGATAGGGCGAAAGAAAATCAAAAACATAGTCTTTTTCTTTTCCAAACCAATCTTCCCAACCTTCGTTCCAGCCTTCTACTAAAACGGCATCAAATCCATGTAACGCTGCAAAGTCGATGTATTCTTTAACATGTTTCGTATTGGCAGCATGTGTTTTATTGGGTTTTACTTTAGCATAATCGGTGATGCCTAATTGTACGGCAGGAACTTCATCGGTATACGACCACGAACTTTTCCCGGTAATCATTTCCCACCAAACACCTACATACTTAACCGGTTTAATCCAAGAGGTATTTTCAATTTTACAAGGTTCGTTTAAATTTAACGTCATTCTAGAGGCTAAAATATCGCGCGCATCATGACTCGCAATAATGGTACGCCATGGCGATACACATGGAGCTTGTAAATGACCTTTATTTCCTTTAGCATCGGGTGTTAAATGCGATTGAAAGACAAATTTTGTATCGTCTAAATTCAAATGCATGCACGAATAGTTGATCAAAGCCGCTTCATGAATATTGAGGTAAATACCATCGGCTGTTTTTAACTGCAATGACGTTTGTACCCCTGTATCTGAAAATTGTTTTTGAGAGGCATTTCCAGTAACAGCGCCTCGAAATAATTTTTTAATTTCAGACAATTTACTTTCGGTATAATCATATTCTTGCGTGTCATAATCGCCAGGAATCCAAAAAGCAGTATGATCTCCTGTCATGGCAAACTCTGTGCGTTCTTCTTTCAGCACAAAATAGGTCAAGTTTTTTTGTTGTGGAAATTCATAGCGAAATCCTAGTCCGTCGTTGAATAAACGAAAACGAACCACAATCAAACGATCGGTATCGTTTTGTTTTAGCGTTAGCGCTAATTCGTTATACTGATTGCGTATGTCGGTTTCTTCTCCCCAAACAGTTTTCCAGGTTTCATCAAAAGTATTTCGTACTTCGTTGACCAATTTAAAATCATTGATCAATGATTTACTGTCTTTTTGAAGTTCTAATCCCAATTTACTTTTTTTAATAATTTCTTTATTCTTTAAAAAGAGTTGGTAGGTTGGGGTACCGTCTTTCTCCAAGGTAAAGATCATTTTGAAATTTCCATTGGGCGATTGAAATTCTTGACCCATACTTCCAGTGATAGAAAATAAGACGAGAACTACTGAAACAAAATACTTTTTCATATTCATTATGCTAATTGAGGTGTTCCGTTAACAATTACTTCCACATCTTTATGGCCTTCAATTGAAACTTGCGTACCGTTATGATTCACTTGTACTTTTACGATGGCATTTCTAAAATTCACTTTAAACGAATAGCCCTCCCATTCTTTTGGAATTTTTGGGTCAAAATGCAATTGGTTGTTTTTAACACGCATGCCACCAAATCCTTCTACAATACTCATCCACGTTCCTGCCATTGAAGTAATGTGTAATCCTTCTTCTACTTCTTTGTTGTAGTCGTCTAAGTCCAAACGCGAGGTGCGTAAATAAAAGGTGTATGCTTGTTCCATTCTGCCTAAAACAGCAGCTTGAATGGAGTGCACACAAGGTGAAAGCGAACTTTCATGTACCGTAAAAGGTTCATAAAAGTCAAAGTGTTTTTCCAATTCTTCTCTGGTAAAATGATCTTCAAAGAAGTAAAAACCTTGTAGGGTGTCGGCTTGTTTGATATAGGGCGAACGCAATATTCTGTCCCACGACCATTTTTGATTTATAGGACGTTGTGATCTGTCTAAGTTAGCTACTGTGATCAATTCTTTATCCAAGAAGCCATCTTGTTGGAGGTATACGCCATGTTCTTCAGAATACGGGAAGTACATGTTATCGGCAACCTTTTTCATAGCCGCCATTTCTGATGCATCAAGTTTCACCTTGTTACTGATGCGTGCATAATCATCCGGATAGTCACCAGCGGTTTTTTCGATTTGCTCTAGTGTGTATTGGATACACCATTTCGCAATATAGTTGGTATAAAAGTTATTATTTACGTTGTTTTCGTACTCGTTTGGTCCTGTAACACCTAAAATCACATATTTATTTTTGTGTGTTGAGAACGTAGCTCTTTGGTGCCAAAAGCGCGCAATACCAATTAATACTTCCAATCCTTTTTCAGGGATGTAAGAATAATCGCCTGTGAAACGATAGTAGTTATAAATGGCAAAAGCAATGGCTCCGTTTCTGTGAATTTCCTCAAAGGTTATTTCCCATTCGTTGTGGCATTCTTCCCCATTCATGGTTACCATTGGGTACAAAGCCGCGCCATTTTTGAATCCTAATTTTTCTGCATTTTCAATGGCTTTGTCCAACTGGTTGTAGCGGTACGCTAATAAGTTTCGGGCTACTTGCTGGTCTTTTGTTGCCATGTAAAAAGGAATACAATAGGCTTCGGTATCCCAATATGTAGATCCGCCATATTTTTCCCCTGTAAATCCTTTGGGACCAATATTCAAGCGCGAATCTTTACCCAAATAGGTTTGATTCAATTGGAAAATATTGAAACGAATTCCTTGTTGTGCTTTAACATCACCTTCGATGGTAATATCGCTCATTTCCCAAATTTTTGCCCAAGCTGTTTTTTGAAGTTCCGTCAATTGACTCATTCCAATTTCTAAAGCTTTAGCAATTACATTTTCGGCTGCTTTAACCGTGTTTTCATGATTCATGGAAACGGTATATCCGCCCATTTTTTGTAAAGTAGTCGTTTGTCCTTTTGCAACCGCTACTTCATAACAAAATTGTATTTTTTCGTTGGTTTCTTGAACGCTTACAGGAGCAATGCTCAAATTAGAACCTTCTAATAAAATACTGTTTTGCATAAACGTAGTCGCTGTAAAATGCGTTTTAAACGTTCGTGCCGTAACAAAAGCTTCGTTTCCGTTATGCTTTACTTTAATTGGTTCCCAAAATTTTTCTTCCCAATTGGCGTCTTCATTATGCACACCTGCATCGAGATAGGGTTTGAATGCAATTTTTGCATCGGAGTTTAAAGCGGTAATTTCATAATTAATGCATCCCACTTCATCACAATCTAAAGATAAAAAGCGGCGTACGTTTACTGCAATTTCAGTACCATTAGCCAAAGTAGCTTCAAAAGAACGGTAATAGATACCTTCTTTCATGTTCAATTCTCGACGAAAATTTTGCACCGAGCGACAAGCTGCTAAGTCAAAATTTTCTCCGTTAATTTCAATGTCAATTCCGATCCAATTGGGAGCGTTAAGTACTTTGGCAAAGTATTCTGGATAACCGTTTTTCCACCAACCCACTTTTGTTTTATCGGGATAATAAATACCAGCGATATAACTTCCTTGAAAAGTAGCACCTGAATAGTGTTCTTCAAAATTAGCACGTTGTCCCATAGCGCCGTTACCGATGCTGAATAAACTTTCAGACGATTTCACTTTCTCTGCATCAAATCCTTCTTCAATAATCGACCAATTGTCGGGTTTAATATAATCTTGGTTCATTATAATTTTGTTTCAAGTTAAAGGTTTCAAGTTGCCTCGATTACTTTAAAATATTTTAATTTATTAGTTTTTCTAAAAAGGCATCCTCTAATGAGGTAAAATCCTTGAAATGGTATTGTGCTTCGTGTAATACTAGAGGATCACCCACGCCAATGCTTATCATTTGTGCAGTGTTAGCTGCCTGAATTCCAGCGACAGAATCTTCAAAAACGATGGAGTTGGTGTTGGAAACACCAACCAATTGGGCAGCTCTAATAAATACTTCAGGATCGGGTTTTGCGTTGGACACATCATTTCCGTCAACTATAGCATCGAAGTAGTGCAATATGTTTGTTTTTTCTAAAATAGGACGGGCATTTTTACTGGCCGATCCGAGTGCAATAAATTGTTGGTGTTCTTTTAAAAAGGCCAATACACGCGGTACATCTGGCAAGAGTTCTTTTTCATCCATGGTTACTAAATAGGACAAATACTCTTCGTTTTTTTGAACCAACCATTTGTTTTTTTCGGCTTCTGTGGCTTGTACATTGCCCAGGGCTAAAATAATTTCTAAAGAACGAACACGGCTTACCCCTTTTAAGGATTCGTTGTGTTCGTGCGTAAAATCAATTCCCAATTGGTTAGCGAGTTTTTGCCAGGCCAAAAAGTGGTATTTTGCGGTATCTACAATAACGCCATCAAGGTCAAAAATAAATGCTTTTTTGTTCATTTTACTCCGATTTTTCTTGGATAGTAGTAACGGCTAATCCAGCGATTAGTAGCGAAATTCCAGCTACAACAATCATAAGAATAGCGTTTCCAGTGAACAATCCTTTATCGGCAGCTTCAAAGCATTTTTCGTTGGCTTCGTTATAAAAGATGGCGCCTTTTTGAACCCCTAAAATAATACCCCCAAAGGCACCCGCTACAATTTGTGGTATGGTAATGGTTCCGTTAAAAAGTCCCATGTATACCCCCATTTTATTGGCGGGAAGCGAACTAGAAAGCATTGCATAGGGAATGGCTAAGATGGCTGCCCAAGCGACGCCTACACCGATCATGGAGAAAAATAAGATGTATTTGTCGTGAAAGAAATACATGGATATGAGTCCGATCCCTCCAAAAATAAGCGAATAGCTGTAGGTTTTTTTACGCCCTATTTTTTTAGCAATGGTTGGAATACTTAGTGCGAAAATTGCCGCTATAGCACTGTAAAAGGCAAATAAAACACCGGTCCAGTCGCCTGCTTCGTTAAATGCAAGTGAATGTGGGTCGGCAGCAGCATCACCCCAAACTTGATTGGCAATTCCTCGGGTCGTATACACCCACATTAAAAATAAAGCAAACCAAGAAAAAAACTGAACCAAGCCCAACTGCCAGAAAATTTTTGGCGCTGTTTTTAGAAGTTCAATGAGGTTTGTTTTTTCTTTTACTTCCGGAGCATTGAGATCAATGTTATTGAATTCAGCATGTTCTTTAGGTGCATATTCTTTCGTTTTGAATACGGTCCAAAGGACACTAAGCAACAAAATGGCGCCTCCAATGTAAAAGGACCAAATCACAGAATCGGCCACTTTTTCACCTGCTGCTGGAACATTTGCTACATTTAGTTTTGCTAATATCCAAGGAAGTAAAGAGCCAAAAACAGCTCCAAAATTGATAAGGGCACTTTGCAATGAATAACCTAGATTTTTTTGTTCATCGTTAACCATATCGCCCACTAAAGAACGGAAAGGCTGCATGGTAATATTGAATGAAGTATCCATTACTAACAAAATCAGTCCGCCAAAAACTAATGCAGGTAAAAGGTTGGCAAAATTTCCAGAATTGGGCATGAAAAACATCGCCAAAGCAGAAATTATAGACCCTAACAAGATAAATGGGATCCGTCTACCAAGGCGGGTCCATGTTTTATCACTTGAAAGTCCAATAATGGGTTGCACGACTAAACCTGCCAAAGGAGCAGCTAGCCAAAAATAATTGATCTTGTCAACATTTGCACCTAATGCTTCGAGAATTCTACTGGTGTTACCATTTTGCAATGAGTAGCCAATTTGCACACCAAGAAATCCGAAACTAAGATTCCAGATTTGCCAAAAACTTAAATTCGGTTTTTTCATTATCGTAAATTAAATTAAAATACGATAAGCACTTTGCTTATCAAAACTTATTGTGTTTAGAAGTGAAGTTATAAGCTTTGATGTGGTAAATTTAAAAATAATATTTTAAATAATACAATATTTTTTTTGCAATTAAATTACTTTTTTAAGAGAATTAAAATGCGCAAACAGCTGGTTGTTAATTATTTGGCTATAACTATTTCGTTGTAGTAGATTCTCTAATGATGAGATTGGTTTCAATTATTTCGGTGGTGTATTGTTCGTTTTCTTCGTCCTCTAATTCCAAACGATCAATGAGCATCTGGGCAGATTTGCGTCCCATTTTTATACCGTTTTGACTTACCGTAGAAATACTTGGTGTTGAAAATTGCGAAATGATCCCGTCGGTAAAGCCTATAACCGATACATCCTCAGGAACTTTGAGGTTGTTTTGTGCGGCAATTTTAATCGCTGTAACGGCAAATAATTCGTTTACTGCAAAAATTGCTTCACATTTTTTAGATTGGATGAGGTTTTCAATTTTGAGGGAACAATTTTCAATATCTTCTATTTTTATGATGAGTTCGTCGTCAATAGCAATATGGTTTGATTTCAAGGCGTCTTTGTAGCCGTCGGTTCTTAATTTTCCAACACTCACATAATCCACAGTGGTAATTAGTGCGATTTTTTGAAACCCTTTTTCGATGAGAAATTGTACTGCATCAAAGGCGGCTTGTTTGTCGTCAATAATTACTTTGTCACAGAAAACATCATTGGTTACACGATCAAACAAAACTACAGGCATTCCTTGGTTGATGACTTCTTGAATGTGGTGAAAATCTTTTTTCTGTTGGGTTTCTTTGGATAGTGACATGATAAAACCATCGGTGCTGCCATTGGCGAGCATTTCAAGATTGATGACTTCTTTATCAAACGATTCATCCGACAAACAAACGATAACATTGTATCCGTTTTCGTTGGCTACCTGCTCGATTCCGCTAATAACGGTGGCAAAAAAATGGTGAACAATCTCGGGAATTATGATGCCAATGGTTTTTGTTTTTTTGTTTTTTAAACTAAGGGCAATATTGTTGGGTTTGTAATTGTATAATTTGGCAAAAGCTTGCACTTTTAAACGGGTATCTTCGCTAATTTCATGGCTGTCACGAAGCGATTTTGACACGGTTGAAATCGATACGTCTAGTTCTTTAGCAATTTGTTTAAGCGTGACTTTTTTTCTCATCGGGAAAAAGCTAATTATTAATAAGTTTTAAAAGTAACTTTTTTTTTTGAAGTATCGCATTTTTCCTCTAAAAAAATCGCGATAACCACAAAGTTTTCAACACGAAAACGTTTTCGCAACCTCTTTTTCGGCCTTCAATTTTTTTATACCAAATTTTTACATAAATTTAACATTAGAAGTAAAGTTATAAGCAATAAAAAACAATTTTAACCTAAACAATTTGTATGAAAACACTGCAAAAAAAGTTACTACTTTTCTTACTTATCTTTCCGATAGGGATGTTTGCACAAAACACACTAAAAGGTGTTGTTTTAGAGGGTAAAACGCAACAGCCACTGCCTAGCGTATCCGTAGCAATCGAAGGTACTAACACTATGACTGCGACTGATTTTGATGGTAATTTTACATTATCAAATCTTAAAAAAGGACAAAAAATTACGTTCTCTTTTATTGGATTTACGAGTCAAACATTGGTTTATGAAAATCAATCTTCTGTAACGATCCGTTTGGTAGAAGATTTACAAGAATTAAAAGATGTTGTAGTAATTGGATACGGAGCTGTAAAGAAAAAAGACGCTACAGGTACCGTTGAATTAATTACATCTAAAGACTTTAATGACGGTCCCGTATTGTCGCCACAACAATTAATTAGTGGTAAAGTAGCTGGGGTAAGCATATCTTCAAACGGAGGTTCTCCAGGTGAAGGTTCCAACATCAACATTAGAGGTATTGGTTCGTTATCGTTAACCAGTCAGCCTTTATTTGTAATTGACGGAGTGCCTATCGATGGTGGAGTTGGTGGATCTAGAAATCCATTAAACTTGATCAATCCAAGTGATATTGAGAGCATGTCGGTTTTAAAAGATGCTTCTGCTACGGCAATTTATGGATCTCGTGGAGCTAATGGTGTAATTGTAATTACAACGAAAAAAGGAAAAAATAAAGAATTCAAATACACGTTCAACTCCTCAACTACTATGTATGATGTTGTGAATAGAGTAGATGTAATGTCGGCAAATCAATTGCGTGATGTTATTGCATTGGATTCAAATTATGACGATACCACTTCTGGATTGTTAGGAACTGCTAATACCGATTGGCAAGACGAAATTTACAAAACAGCTTTTGGTAGAAATCATGATTTTAGTGCTACAGGTAATGCTTGGGGTGTACCAATGAGAGCCTCTCTTTCGTATACAAATCATGACGGTATTTTAAGAAGCGACAACTTTGATCGTACCACTGCAGCTTTATCGTTTAGTCCAAGTTTTCTTGACAATGCGTTAAAAGTAGAAATTAATGCCAAAGGAAATTACGAAGAAAATCAATTTGCGAACAGAGGTGCTATTGGTTCGGCAGCCGTTTTTGATCCAACACAATCGGTTTTTGATGTGAACTCTCCTTTTGGTGGCTATTTTGCGTGGATTGATGCAAGTACCAACCAACAAGTTTCTTTAGCGCCAACCAACCCGGTTGCTTTGTTAAACTTAACAGATGATTCATCTGAAGTGAGACGCTTTTTAGGAAACGTTAAAGCAGATTATAACTTGCCGTTTTTCAAAGATGTAACAGCTACTGTAAATATTGCTTTGGATAAATCAAACAGTAACGGTAGAAATATCACTTCTGACTTAATTCCAACTTCTGATCCAACGTGGAACGGATCTCGTTTTGCCTATGCGAACAATTCAACAAATAAATTATTTGATGCTTATTTTTCGTATGTGGGATCTTTCAGTGATAAACACAATTTAAATGCGGTAATTGGACATTCTTATCAATCTTTTGAATATGACAATTACAGTTATAACAGTGAAAACGAAGAAGATGGTTTAGAATATGAATTTATTGATAAATCTAAAAATGTATTGCTGTCTTATTTCGGTCGTGTAAATTACGATTTCAACAAACGTTATTTGTTTACAGCTACTTTAAGAGCTGATGCATCTTCTAAATTGAATCCAAAAGATCGTTGGGGTTATTTCCCATCTGTTGCTTTAGCGTGGAATGTTATGGAAGAGTCGTTCATGAAGAATGTAAAAATGGACAATTTGAAATTGAGAGTGGGTTATGGTGAAGTAGGAAACGTAAATGGTTTAGGAGATTACAAATTCTTAACTCGTTATACAGGAAGTACGCAAACAGCTCAATACCAATTTGGATCTGCAAACGGATTGCCTTCTTTTTATCAAACGTATAGACCCGATGCGGTTAATAAAGATTTGAAATGGGAAATTGGTCAATCGTTAAACGTTGGTTTAGATTTTGGATTCTGGAACAACCGTTTAAACGGTTCGGTGAATGCTTATGTAAGAAGATCGAAAGATTTAATTGCTAATTCAACGGTAGACCCTTTTACTAACTTCTCGAATCAAATTGAGAGAAATATTGGTGACATGGAAAACAGAGGTATTGAATTTGCTTTGAATTTAACACCTATCAAAACCGATAATTTTGAATGGAACATCAATTATAACATTGCGTTCAACAATAACGAAGTAATCAAATTACCAGACAACCAACCTGTTGGAGGTATTTCAACTGGAGTTGGAAACAATGTTCAAATGCATGCTGAAGGGGAACAACCTTATAGTTTCTTTGTGTACAAACAAATTTATGATGCAAATGGAGTGCCAATCGAAGGTGCGTTTGCCGATTTAAATGGGGATAACCAAATTAACGACAGCGACAAATATTTTTACAACGATCCATTCGCAGATATTTTAATGGGTATCAATACCGATTTTAGATACAAAAACTGGGATATGGCTATTATTTCTAGAGTTAGTTTAGGTAACTACATCTATAATGATGTGAAAGCGTCTAAAGGAATATTAGATTTAGCGGTACCTTCTACCAATAATTATATTACCAATTTACATACCGATTATTTAACGTCTGGATTTACAACAATCTCTGATGTAACAGCATTAAGTGATCATTTTATTGAAGACGGATCGTTCTTCAAAATTGACAACATTTCAATTGGTTATACTGCAAAACAAATTTCAAAAGGAGTAGATGCTCGTTTCTATGGATCTGTTCAAAATGTAGCAGTATTTACTAATTTTAGCGGTATTGATCCTGAAATTCCTTCAGGAATTGATAATAATTTTTATCCAAGACCTCGCTCATTCATGTTTGGCGTTAATTTCAATTTTTAAAAATTTAGTTTATGAAAAATATTTTTATAACATTAACAACAGCATTAACATTACTTTTTTCAGTAACGAGTTGTCATAGCGATTTAGATCAATCGCCTATTGACCCGGATAGTTTTACTGAGGAAGACGTATTTGCTAATGCTACTGAAGCAAAAAGTGCACTAGCTAAAGTTTATGCTAGTTTGGCTTTGACAGGTCAGAATGGACCAGCGGGTCAGCCCGATTTAGGAAACATTGATGAAGGATTTTCGCAATTTTCGAGAATGTTGTTCAATTTAAATGAATTGACTACTGATAATGCTGTAGTAGCATGGGGAGACGCCGGATTGCAAGATTTACACGGAATGTATTGGACAGCAAGTAATGACTTTACTGATGCGATGTACAACCGTTTGGCTCAAACCGTATCGTTCTCTAATTCATTTATTGAAAATGCAGAACGTTTAAATGATCCTGTGGTAACGCAATACATTGCTGAAGCACGTTTCATTAGAGCTTACGCGTACTACAACTTAATTGATATGTATGGAAATGTTCCATTAGTAACGCGTATCGAAACTACATTGCCAATGCAAAGTACTCGTGCTGAAATTTTCAATTTCATTGAAGCGGAGTTGTTGGATATCCAAAATGATTTAGCGGCATCTGGTGCTAATGAATATGGACGTGTTGATCGTGTAGCTTCTTGGGCTTTATTGTCTAGATTGTATTTGAATGCAGAAGCTTGGACTGGAACAGCTCGTTACAACGACTGTATTACCTTCTCAAACAATGTAATGACTTCAACGTATGCTTTACATACTACAGATTTAAATGCTAATGGTACGGCTTATGATGAATTATTCTTAGCAGATAACGGTTCAAATGGAGCACAAAACGAATTTATTTTTGCTTTAAATTTTGACGGATTAAACAGTCAGACTTACGGTGGAAGTACTTTCTTAGTGCATGCTGCTGTTGGTGGTTCTATGAACCCAAATGATTTTGGTGTGAATGGAGGCTGGGGTGGTCTTAGAACGACAAGTGCTTTAGTAGGTAAAATGGGAGCAAATGATAAAAGAGCTATGTTTTATTCTAATGGACAAACTCTTGAGATTGCTAACATCAGAAGATTTACAGATGGGTATGCGGTTACTAAATTTAAAAACGTAACATCTACTGGACAAAGAGGTAGAGATGCTTCTGGTAACTTTGTGGATACGGATGTGCCTTTAATTAGATTGTCTGAAATTTATTTGAACTATGCTGAAGCTACATTAAGAGGTGGAAACGGTTCTTTAACTGAAGCTTTAAATAGAATCAACCAAATTAGAGCAAGAGCTTACGGAAATACTACAGGTAATATTGCAAGTAGTGCTTTAACGCTAAACTTTGTTTTAGACGAAAGAGCTAGAGAATTGTTTTGGGAAGGACAACGTCGTACCGATTTAGTTCGTTACAACTATTTCACAACGAATACTTACTTATGGCCATTTAAAGGAAATGCTCCTTCAGGATCAGCAGTAGGTGGTTTTAGAAATCTATTCCCAATCCCTTCTAATACGCTTCAAGTAAATTCAAATTTAACACAAAATCCAGGATATTAATTTAATTCTAAATCAAAATGAAAAATTTTATAAAAATTTCAATATTGTTTTTATCATTGGCCACAAGTATAGTTTCTTGTGATGATGATTATGCTGTCTTTACAGCTACTCCTCAGGGAGAGTTCGATTTTACAAACACTTTTTTAAGTGAGTATGCTTTACCTGCAGAAAACATTACCGATAATAATATCGGAGCTGTTTTTGCATTCAATGCTGCAGATTTTGGTGTTCAAACCAATGTTTCGTATCGTTTAGAGTCTTCAATTCTTGGAGATTTTACAGATGCTGTAGTGGTTCCAACACTTTCTAACGCAAACAATCAAATTGAAGTATCTATTGGAACTTTAAAATCATTGGCTACCGATTATGGTTTTACAGCACCAGGTGCAGGTGTATTAAACTTTAGAGTAAAAGCATATCCTGGTGATGGTCTTTCAACTACTTTAATGTATACACCTGTTCAAAGAATAAATGTAACACTTTTAGAAGCAATTTCTGGAGGTTCAGGTGTTGAAATTTCGCAATGGGGAGTTGTAGGATCTGGTTATAACAACTGGGGTGCCTTTGCTGATGCTCCTTTTTATACAACTACTCAAGCTAATGTATTCGTAGCTTACGTTACTTTAGTTGCTGGAGAAATCAAATTTAGAGCAAACAACGATTGGGGAACAAACTTCGGTGATAATGGAGCGAACGGTTCAATCGAAGCAGGAGGAGCAAATATTGTAGTGACTCCAGGTACTTACAAAATCACTCTTGATTTAAACAACAATACCTATACAAAAGAATTATTCTCATGGGGAATTGTAGGTTCAGGATACAACAACTGGGGAGCTACTCCAGATGCTAAATTTACTTACGACTATGTAACTAATACGTTTAAAGTTGGTGTTAAATTAGTAGCTGGTGAAATCAAATTCAGAAAAAACAGCGACTGGGCTGATAATTTTGGAGATAATGGTGCTAATGGTTCGTTAGAAGCAGGTGGAGCAAACATTGCTGTAACAGCTGGTTATTATATGGTAACGTTAGATTTAGTAAATTCAACTTACACTATTGAACAAGCAGATTTATACGGTGTTGTTGGTTCAGGATACAACAACTGGGGGGCATCACCAGACTTTACTTTTACGCCATTAAGCAACGGTGTATGGGTAGCTGAAATTGTGCCTTTAACAGTAGGTGAAATCAAATTTAGAGTAAATCAGGATTGGGCTGTTAACTTAGGTGATAATGGTGCTAACGGTACTTTAGAAGCAGGTGGAGCAAACATTGCAGTAACCACTGCGGGTAACTATAGAATTGTAGTAAATACTTCTGATTCAACTTACCAACTCAACCGAGTGAATTAATAATAACAAAACAATAAAGGCTGGCCCAACGGTCAGCCTTTTTTTTATTTAAATAAAAATTTATGAAAAAAATAGTACTTTTTGCACTATTGTTATCCACCCTACATTCTTTTGCACAGCTAACTTGGCAAGGAGGAACAACACCCGAGCAAACTAGTTCGGCTACTTTATTGTTCAACAAAACAGGAACACCACTAGCAAGTTATACGGGTATTATTTATGCCCACATAGGCGTAACACTAAATGGAGCTCCATGGCAAGGGGTTATTGGTTCTTGGGGGAATAATGCCACCCAACCGGCTTTAACTTTGGTGTCTGGATCTACTTATAAGTTGGATTTAACTCCTACGATTCAAAGTTATTTTGGCATCAGTTCGGGAACCATCAGTAAAATTAATGTGGTTTTTAGAGCAGCGGCTGGCAGTCCACAAACAACTGATTTAGAAATTAATGTTGGCGCTTTTCAGGTCAATTTAACGGCACCCGTGCAAAACAGTACCACCATTTTAACCAGTGGTGCTGCTCTCACGGTTGCGGCTAATAATACCAATGGAACCGCAAATTATGTTCTTAAAGGAAATGGTACAACATTAAATTCAGCGACGGGCGTTTCGACCTATACATTTACGCATTTAAATATTACAAGCAATCAATCTTATGCGTTGGAAGTAACACAAGGAGCCATAACGACAACCAAAAATTTCAGAGTGTTGGTCAATCCAAATACGGTATCGCAAACCATGCCATCGGGTTTGTTCAATGGAATCAATTATAATGCATCTGACAATACCAAAGCGACACTAGTCTTAGATGCGCCCTTGAAAGATTTTGTTTATGTAGCAGGGAGTTTTAACAACTGGAATCCAACCAGCAGTTATGCTATGAAAAAAGATCCAAGTTCAGGTAAATATTGGCTTGAGCTTACCGGATTGGTACCTGGAACTAATTATTCGTATCAATATTGGGTCGTAGATCAAACACCTATTGCAAATTCACCTGCTTTAGTAAAAGTAGCTGATCCTTGTTCAACAACCGTTTTATCTCCTTTTGATGATCCGTACATTCCGAGTACTACGTATCCAAATTTGCCACAGTATCCAGCCGGTCAAGATCGGGAGGTAACGCTGTTAAAAACCGGTCAATCTGCTTATAATTGGCAAGTGACTAATTTTAATAAGCCCAATAAAGATAGATTGGTCGTTTACGAATTGTTAATTCGTGATTTTGACGCCAATAGAAATTTTCAAGATGTCATCAATCGCATCCAATATTTTAGAGATTTAGGAATCAATGCTATCGAATTGATGCCGGTAATGGAATTTGAAGGAAATGAGAGTTGGGGATACAATACCGCTTTCCACATGGCCTTAGATAAATTTTATGGAACTCCTGAAAAATTCAAAGAACTAGTAGATGTTTGCCATCAAAACGGAATAGCTGTTATTTTAGACATCGCATTCAATCATGCCTTTGGAAGAAACCCAATGATTAGAATGTGGATGAATGATCCTGACGGAGATGGATGGGGAGGTCCAAGTACTGAAAACCCTTATTTTAATACCGTTGCAAAACACAGTTATAGTGTTGGGGACGATTTTAACCATTCTTCTGTTTTGACTAAAAACTATGTAAAACAAACGATTAAGCATTGGATTACCGAATACAAAATTGATGGGTTTCGTTGGGATTTAACCAAAGGTTTTACCCAAAATTGTACCGCAAGTGATCAAACCTGTACCAACAATTATCAGCAAGATCGTGTCAATGTGTTAAAAGAATATGCCGATTATTCTTGGAGTTTAGACGACAACCATTATGTGATTTTTGAACACCTTGGAGGTGATGTTGAAGAGCGCGAGTGGGCCAATTATCGTCTAAGTGAAGGAAAAGGAATTATGATGTGGGGTGAATTATTTACACAATACAAAGAGCTTGCTTTAGGTTTTTCCGGTCAAAATATTTCGAGAATGTCACATACGAGTCGTGGTTTTAATGGCAAAAGGTTATTAGGCTATCCCGAAAGCCATGATAAGGATCGATTAATGTATGAAGCGATTACTTTTGGAAATGCCACAGGCACAGCTCCAGTAAATGGAAATTTGACCAATGCATTAAGCCGTATGGGAGCAATAGGGGCTACTAGTATTTTAGTTCCTGGACCCAAAATGATTTGGCATTTTGCAGAATTAGGCAATAATCAATCGATTTACACTTGCGCAAACGGCACTGTTAATACTGAAATTGATGCAACAGCTGGTGATTGTAAATTGGATACAAAAACCCAAGTTCAATGGACGCAAAATTGGTTGGCCGATACCCGAAGAACAGCCATATTAAATGATTGGTCAAAATTGATTAAACTCAAAACCAGCGAACCTGTATTTGTAGGAGATCACATCATGAGTACAGATGGTAGCAATTTAAAGCAACGAATCCATATTTTTGATAACAATCTAGCATCAACTCAACTAAAAAATGTGGTAGTTATAGCTAATTTTGATACGAGTACTACTACAATTAATCCAAATTTTCCAACCACGGGTTATACCTATCCCATGACATGGTATGATTTAATGGATAATAATACTCCGGTAACAATTAGTAGTGCAACAGCTTTAATGACTGTGAATGCTGGTAAATTTAAAGTATTTGGAAACCGTCCTTCTACGCTAAGTTCAGATGATTATAATGCGTTTACACCGGATATGATACTTTATCCAAACCCTGTAAAAAATAGTTTTGCCATCAGTCAGGATGCTGCAGAGGTAGCCATTTATACCCTTACAGGTCAATTGGTGGGGAACTATGCATCCGTTGCAGCTGATCAATCCATTAGTATTGAACATTTGCAATTGGGGATTTATCTGGTAAAAATTAAAACAACTAGTGGTTTTATCCAAATGAAAAAAATTAGTAAAGAATAACTATTTTTGAGTTAGTACTTATAGTTAGTATTTATGCATACCCCAAAAAGAGGAAGTCCTTTTTTTGGGGTATTTTTATGGTCATTTTTTGTAACAATTTAAGGCTTTGCGCTACTTATAAAAATAGCTCATAATTTATGCTTTTATACATACGTTTACTTACAGAAAGTTTCAGTTTTGCACTCAATGCGCTTCGCAATAATAAATTGCGAACACTATTATCATTGTTAGGCGTAACAATTGGAATTTTTTCCATTATTGCCGTTTTAGCAGCAGTGGATTCAATGGATAAAAAAATCAAAGAAGACTTGAGTGATATGGATATGAATACCATTTACTTGATGAATTTTTCCTTTGGTCCCTCAGAAATCCCCAGATGGAAACGCGATCAATTTCCTAAAGTTACCTATGATGAATTTGAGTTTTTGAAAAAAAGTGTTCCCAGTATTGATAAGATTTCATTTAATTTTTTTGCGAGAAATGAAAGTGTAAAATTTGAATCAAAAACAGTAAATTCCATCCGTGTAAAACCTTCGACAGAAGATTTTTTTGATATAGAACCTATTAAAATTGAAACGGGTAGGTTGTTTAATGCTGCCGAGTCTAATTCTGGAAGTCCAGTTGTAGTAATTGGAAACGAAGTAGCAAAGGGATTGTTTGATACAACAGATCCAATAGGAAAAAAAATACGGTTATACGGACAAAAATTAACGGTTATTGGTGTGCTAAAAAAGCAAGGGCAAGGAATGTTTGGTGACAGTAACGATGTAGCTATTTTTTTTCCAGTTAATTTCTTGAGAAGAATGTATGGAGACGATAATGACGCATTGCGTGCAGCCATATTAATCAAACCACAAAAAGGAATTGACATTGAAGAGTTTAAAGCGGAGGTTTCTCAAAAACTGCGTGTACATAGAGGCGTTAAAACAGGCGAAATTGATAATTTCTTTATGAATGTGCTCTCCGGCTTTACCGATTTTATTGATAATATCGTGGGACAGATGAATGCTATTGGTTGGGGTATCAGTGCATTTTCATTATTAGTAGGTGGGTTTGGAATTGCCAATATCATGTTTGTTTCGGTAAAAGAACGCACCAATTTAATAGGAATTCAAAAAGCATTGGGCGCAAAAAATAAATTCATATTGTTTCAGTTCTTGTTTGAAGCGGTAATATTATCTTTAATTGGTGGTCTGATCGGAATGTTCTTGGTTTGGATCATTGCAATAATACTCTCCAACACCTTAGATTTTGAATTTGTATTAAGTGCATCAAACATGTTGCTGGGTTCTGGTTTAGCCGCTTTTATTGGCTTAATTGCCGGAATTGTCCCTGCTATTTCTGCCTCCAAATTAGATCCTGTTGAAGCCATTCGAAGCGGAATGTAACCACTCAATTTTTTGTATATTTGAAAGTTAAATGATTCCAGTTATTTTATACTACTCGAATGCATTTAATTTTAGTACATAACCATTAGTGCCTTCTGTCAATTTTTTTTTATGAGGGAGTTTCGTATTCATAGCATTAAGAATGAAAAATTACATATCCTTTTTTGTTTTATTGTGTTCTTTCTTTGCTTTTTCGCAAACTGCACAAGATTCTATTTCATCCAGTAAAGAACTATCTGAAGTTATCATTTCTGCGAACCGCTGGAAACAAAATAGTAAAGAGGTACCTCAGAAAGTGAGTGTAATTACAACCCGTAACGTTGCTTTTCATAATCCTCAAACGGCTGCAGATTTATTAACGCTTTCGGGTAAAGTGTTTATGCAAAAGAGTCAGCAAGGCGGAGGAAGTCCTATGATTAGAGGTTTTGCTACGAACCGATTGGTGTATGCAGTTGATGGGGTTCGTATGAATACTGCTATTTTTCGTGGTGGAAACATTCAGAATGTCATTTCTTTAGACCCTTTTGCTACCGAAAGTACGGAGATCGTTTTTGGACCCGGTTCTGTGATGTATGGAAGCGATGCAATTGGTGGTGTCATGAGTTTTCAAACCGTATCGCCTCAATTTGCTACTTCAAAGAAAACTGCTGTTTCTAGCCATGCTGTTTCTCGATTTTCAACCGCTAATAATGAAAAAACGGGCCATTTTGATGTAAATGTGGGATGGACCAAGTGGGCTTCAGTTACCAGTATCAGTTCGAATGATTTTGGGGATTTGAGAATGGGTTCGCACGGACCTGAGGAATATTTGCGACCTTTTTATGTGCAACGACAAAATGGGGTAGACGTGGTTGTAACGAATGAGGATCCATTAGTGCAAAAACCTACGGCTTATTCCCAAATTAATGTCATGCAAAAATTGCGTTATAAGCCAAATGAAAAGTGGGATTTTCAATATGGTTTGCATTTCTCAGAAACTTCAAGTTATTCCCGTTATGACAGGCATATTCGATACAATAGTTTAGGGTTGCCCAGGTATGGAGCGTTTAACTATGGCCCGCAAAAATGGACGATGAACAATTTGAATGTTACACATCAATCCAATTCGAAGTTCTTTGATGAAATGGTGCTTCGTTTGGCGCATCAGTTTTTTGAAGAAAGTAGAATAAGTAGGAATATAAATAGTCCCAACAGAGACATTCGAACCGAAAAAGTAAATGCTTATTCCATCAACATCGATTTTTCAAAAGCAATAGCACTTACTCATAAAGCCTACTATGGTGTTGAATATGTCCTCAATGATGTAAACTCTACGGGCATTAATCAGAATATAGTGGCAGGAACAAGTCAGGCAGGGCCTTCACGATACCCTCAAGCCACTTGGCAATCTATGGGAGTCTTTCTAAATAATCAATATTTAGTTACCGATAAGACAAGCCTTCAAGCCGGGTTACGATACAATAAATATATTTTGAAAGCCGATTTTGATACTACATTTTATCCTTTTCCATTTACAGAAGCCAATATTGATAATGGTTCTTTAACAGGAAGCGCGGGAATTGTTTTTCGACCAACAGATAAATGGTCGATTAGTTCAAATATAGCCACGGCTTTTCGTTCGCCCAATGTGGATGATGTAGGGAAAGTGTTTGATTCTGAACCAGGTTCGGTTGTTATACCAAATCCTAATTTAGAGGCAGAATATGCATACAATGTAGATTTGAATGTAGCGAAGATGTTCGGGAAAAGCGTAAAAGTTGATGTTTCAACGTATTATACTTTATTGGACAATGCTTTAGTTCGTAGAGATTTTACTTTGAACGGTGCTTCTGAAATTGTTTACGATGGTGAGTTAAGCCAAGTACAAGCGATTCAGAATGCAGCGAAAGCTAATGTATATGGAATTCAGGCGGGTGTTGAGGTAAAATTACCTACTGGATTTCGATTTTCAACTGATTTGAATTTCCAAAAAGGAGAAGAAGAATTGGATAATGGCGATAAAAGTCCGTCACGCCATGCGGCACCCTTTTTTGGTATTTCTAGAGTGGCTTATGCAAATTCAAAGGTAGATTTGGAACTTAATTTTCAGTTTAGTGATAAGGTAGCTTTTAAGGATTTAGCCGAAGAAGAAAAAGGAAAAAAAGAAATTTATGCACTTGATCGAAATGGTAATCCGTATTCACCAAGTTGGTATACCTTAAATCTAAAATCGATGTATAAACTAACTGAAAATTTTATGCTTACAGCAGGCTTTGAAAACATAACCGATCAGCGGTACCGACCCTATAGTTCGGGAATTGTAGCTCCTGGTAAGAATTTTGTTTTGTCAGTTCGGGCTACATTATAAAAAAAATCCCGTTAGGTTACTAACGGGATTTTTTTATCTAATAGATTGATTTTGAATCAAATCGATATATAAGTTGATTTTATCTTTCAGCTCTTTTCTAGGGGCAATGAAATCTAAAAATCCATGTTCTAATAAAAATTCAGACGTTTGAAAACCTTCAGGTAGTTCTTTACCGGTGGTGTCTTTTACCACTCGAGGTCCCGCAAATCCAATCAATGCGCCCGGTTCTCCAATATTAATATCTCCAAGCATCGCATAGGATGCCGTGGTTCCACCCGTTGTAGGATCGGTACACAATGAAATATAAGGAATTTTAGCCTCCGCTAGTTGTGCTAATTTTGCCGAAGTTTTGGCCAACTGCATTAACGAATAAGCCGCTTCCATCATACGTGCTCCTCCCGATTTTGAAATCAAAACAAAAGGAACGTTATTTTTTATCGAATAATCAATAGCTCTTACAATTTTTTCACCTACAACAGCTCCCATTGAACCACCAATAAAAGCAAAATCCATACAAGAAACCACTAATTCTTTTCCTTTTGATTTTCCTACAGCCGTACGAATCGCATCATTTAATTTGGTTTTACCCATTACATCTTTTAAACGATCACTGTACTTTTTAGTGTCTTCAAATTTCAAAGGGTCTTTGGAAGTTAATTTGGCATCAAGCTCTTTAAATTCGTTGTTATCGAATAAAATTTCGAAATATTCTTTACTACCAATACGTACATGATAATCGTCTTCCGGACTAACCCATAAGTTTCTGGCCAATTCATCTTGGTCAATAATTTTTCCGGTTGGTGATTTGTACCACAATCCTTTTGGAACATCTTTTTTGTCTTCCGTTGCAGTGGTAATTCCTTTTTCTTTTCTTTTAAACCAAGCCATTATTAATTAGTTTAAGGTTATAATATTTCAAGTTTCAGGTTAATAACTTGAAACCTGAAACTTGAAACAAATTTTATAAAGTATTCACGTTATTTAAATCGGCAAAAGCTTGTTCCAATCGTGTGTTGAACGTAACTTCCCCTTCACGTACCCATTTTCTTGGGTCGTAGTGTTTTTTATTTGGACTGTCAGCTCCATCAGGGCTTCCAATTTGTGTTCTTAAATAGTCAACTTTAGTTACCATATAATCACGGATACCTTCTGTAAACGCAAATTGTAAATCGGTATCAATGTTCATTTTTATTACCCCGTAACCAATCGCTTCTCTAATTTCCTCAATCGTAGAGCCTGATCCACCATGGAACACAAAATCAACAGGATTTGCTCCGGTGTTGAATTTATTTTGAACGTATTCTTGTGAATTTTTAAGAATTTTTGGCGTCAATTTCACATTCCCCGGTTTGTATACACCGTGAACGTTTCCAAAAGAAGCGGCAATGGTAAATCTCGGACTTACTTTCATCAACTCTTCATAAGCATATGCTACTTCTTCAGGTTGGGTATATAATTTTGAGCTGTCTACATCGGAGTTGTCTACACCATCTTCTTCACCACCCGTGATGCCCAATTCAATTTCTAATGTCATGCCCATTTTGCTCATTCTTTCTAAATATTTTTTAGAAATTTCTAGATTCTCTTCAATTGGCTCTTCTGATAAATCAATCATGTGCGAACTGAATAATGATTTTCCTGTTTCGGCAAAATGTTTTTCAGAGGCATCTAATAATCCATCAATCCAAGGCAATAAATTTTTAGCACAATGATCGGTATGTAAAATCACAGTTGCACCATAAGCTTCAGCTAGTGTGTGGATGTGTTTTGCACCTGCAACCGCTCCTAAAATAGCCGATTTTTGATGCTCATTTGACAATCCCTTACCAGCATTAAATTGGGCCCCACCATTTGAAAATTGAATGATAACTGGCGCATTTAATTTGGCTGCAGTTTCTAAAACTCCGTTAATAGTGCTCGATCCCACAACGTTAACTGCGGGCAATGCAAACCCTTTTTGTTTTGCATAGTTAAATATTTCTTGCACTTGATCTCCGGTAGCAACACCTGGCTTAATATTGTGACTCATAGTTGTATGTTTTTAGTTTAAGACAGCAAAAATAAGAATTTATAAAATTAGAATGGATAATTAATTCCAAAATTTAGCACCGTTTTGCTAAAGTTGATGCCTCGAAACCAACGCTCTTGGGTTTCTCGAGCCGGATCATACGTTTTGTAACCCAAATCAAATCGGAAGACAAAAAAATCAAAATCATAACGAAATCCGATACCCGAACCAATTGCAATGTCTTTCAAAGAGGCCAAACCATTAAAGGTGTAGTCTTTATCGCTTACATTATCCAGTACATTCCAAATGTTGCCGGCATCGACAAATAAAGCACTGTATAAATTACCGCCAATTCTAAATCGGTATTCGGTACTGAAGGCTAATTTTAAGTTGGCTTCGTTAAAATCTAGTATACCACCGCTTCGTCCCGGACCTAAACTATAGGCTTGCCAACCTCTGTTGTCGTTTGATCCCCCCGAAAAATAACTGCGTGAAAATGGAATTGAATTTCCATTGCCATACGGTATCGCAATTCCTGCAAAAGATCGCATCGCTAGCGTATTTTTTTTGCCAAAATCCCAGTGTTTTACAAAATCAACTTCGGTTTTTATGTATTGCGAATATTCGATTCCAAATAATTTTTTAGCCCCAGACGCACTCGTTTGTTCGTTTAAATTGAGTCCTTTACCCAATAAAGACAATACATTCCCAGCTGATTCTATCTTGGCTTTAAAATTGTAATAATTTCTATCGTTGAGGTTGTTTTTGGTGGTTTTATTGAACACAAAACTTGACGATACAATCATGTTGTCTTCGATCAATCGCGTTCTTCGCTCGCCTATACTCCGAATGATTTTATAATCTTCGTCGCCAGGATTTAAATTGGGATAGCCACCATTTTCAACAAAATCAATAAAGCTAACTGCCCCATCACTGGTTAAATTGTTATTGATGTCTATCCATTCCGTGTTGGTATTATATATTCGAGCCAATCGGTTTAACGTGTTGTACGAATTTAGATACACATTGAAATAATTGTCTGCATTTAGGTTTCGTACATAATTAACGCCAATCAATTCAAATTTAAAATTATTTTTTGCGTTGTTCGTAGTCCAACTGTAACTGATGCCTCCTGATAAACTTTGTTTGTCTAATCCAATGTTTCGTTGGTTGGTTATTCCGGTACTGATCTGCGTGCTCGGAAACATCTCTTTTTTAATGATGCTCTTTACATTAACGGGAAAGAAAATTCGAGGAAAGTTAAGTTTTACATCGGCACCATATTCTGAGATGTTGAAAAACACATTGTTTGGGTTGGCCAAATCTTGCGAGGATCCAAAATTACCGCGGGTCGAAATTTCTAAAATCTCAGCACGTTTGAATACGTTACGCCACGTTAAGGACATCGTTCCACTAATTCCAAATTCCTGAATGTCTGAAGTTGCCAAATCGATAGAGGGTGTCCATTTAAATTTAGGCTTGTTGATTAGATAAATATTTGCTATCAATGAGGTGTTGGTTGAATCGCTCGGATCTTGCTGGTACTCAATATTTGGGTAATTGAACATATTCAAATTGCTCAATGCTTTTGAAGTTAAGGTGCGATCGGTATCGCTAAAGAGCTTTCCTTTTTCTATGAATATGGCATTGGTAAGCGCTTTTGGTTTGTAATCCAAACGTCCGGAGCTGTAGAGGTTGTAATTGTTGTAGACCGCACTATCTTGGGCTTTGTTTTTTTCTTTATTGGATGTAGTGTTGGTAAATATATTGACCTGACTGATCGTATAAATGGTAAACGGTTTCTTGATTAAGGTGTCACCCACTTTTACATTTCGATCTTCAATTTTTAATACCACATTCATTTTTTGAACGGAATCATCTGTGATGGCTTCAAATTTCACATGATTTTCTTGAAAGTGGTAAACGCCATTGTTTCTAAATTGTTGGGTAATGCGTTTGCGCTCGGCATCAAAATTTAGGTAGGCATATTGTGTGCCGGTTTTAAGCACCGCTTTGTTTTGGTGTAAGGCATACAAACTATCCAATGCTGGGGTTTCAATAGCTCTCGAAATCGTATCGATAGTATAGGGTTTTCCTGTAGTCACACGATAGGTAATTTTACTTCTTTTATTGCCCAGGGTATCCAAAACATAGCTCACCTCATTTTTTAAATACCCGCTGTTGTAATAAAATCCAGAGAGGCGTTCTTTTGAAAGTTGGGTTTTTTTAGCATCAACAATAACGGGGGCTTCTCCTGTTTTTTTTAAAAAATTATTTATTCCACCCACAAAAAACGATTGCCCTAAACGTGCCACTTGTTTGTCTGATAGCCACTTTTTTAGGTGTTTTCTGCGCTCAGGCTTTTTGTCTAGCCAAGCTTGGTATGAAGAATCGGTATTTTTTTTTGCCAAATTAAACAAGTGCAAACGAAGGGGAAAACCCGCAATATTGGAGTTGGGTTGTTGAACGACTAAATTGGCTATACGTTCTTCACTCACCGATTCGTTGTTGACAATAATTTCGTTTTTGGTCAGTAATTGTTTTCCTGAGGGCACACGTTTTACCATGGAACACGAATAAATTATTGTTCCGATTACAAATAATAATGTTATTTTTGGTAAATTATTTCTCAAAGCACTTTTTAAAAGTTAGTCAAAAATACAATTTTTATGGTTAGTAAAAACCAAATTAAGCGAATAACCAGTCTACAACAAAAAAAATTCAGAAAACTGGAACAGCTTTTCTTTGTAGAAGGGGTTAAGGGAGTTCAAGAATTGCTCGATTCTAACGTTGAATTATTCGAATTATATACTACGAATACCCAATTATTTGCTGTAGATTCTAGCAAAGTGCATGCCATTACCAGTGCCGAATTGCAAAAAATAAGTGCTTTAACCACCCCCAATACCTGCTTGGCACTTTTCAAAATTCCTGAAGTTAAAGCTTTTGAAGAAAAAGGATTGATTTTAGCAGTTGATGATGTGCGCGATCCCGGAAATTTGGGAACGATTATTCGTTTGTGCGATTGGTTTGGCATCAAAACCTTGTATTGTTCAGAGGAATCGGTAGACGTGTATAACCCAAAAGTAGTTCAGGCCACTATGGGGTCTGTCAGCCGCGTAAATGTAGTATATGGCAATTTAGCTCAGTTCCTTTCGAAAACACAATTGCCTGTTTTTGGAACTTTTATGGATGGAAAAAATATCTACCAGGAAGCATTGCCAAGTGAAGGCATTATTGTGATGGGAAATGAAGCCAATGGAATTTCAGAACCTATAGAAGAATGCGTTTCGCATCGGATTGCTATTCCTCGATTTGGCGATTTACAAGCGACCGAAAGTTTAAATGTTGCTACAGCTACGGCGATTGTGTTGAGTGAATTTAAACGTTCCGCAATTTAGTGGAAGGTGAAATTCACAAAGAATCCGCGTGTTTTCATGGCTTGCACATTTCCGGTCCATGGACTTCCGGGTGTGTTATCACGAATTAGTTCATCGTTCATTCCAAAAACACCTCTAATCGAAGGGGAAAACACAAAATATTCTAAGTAAATGTCTACGCCAAAGCCAACTTCATAAAAATTGGTCCATTCGTTCATGCGAAAACGCTCGTTGTAATTGTCGTCTTGTATTTTAGCGTTGCTCCCTAAGTTTAATGCGGAAGAGACGCCACCTACCAAATACGGACGCACATTTCCAGCGCGTAATGCCGAGTATTTTAACAGCAGTGGGAAAAAGATATAGGTCGATTTTACTTCGCGTAAACGATCGTTTGCATCGTTAATCGCTGGATAGGTTAGATTGCGTTGGGTAATGTACAAACCGGGTTCAAAGCGCAAATCGAAATATTCGGTCAATCGCAAGTTGCCAACTAAACCCACATTGAAACCGGTAGTGGTTTCCACTTGAATGTCTTCAGCCACTGTTAAATAATCAAATTTAAAATCCAAGCTATTGAATCCCAAAAAGTAGCCCCAGTGCACGCGTTGTTTGTTCCAATTCTCCTTATTGATGATCGGATCTTTGCCAAACATGCCGCCTTGAGCCGCTGCAATTTGAGTAAAAAGCAATACGATAATCAGTTTTTTCATACTATTTTTTTGATGCTTTATAAAGGGTAGCCACACCCATAGTTTGTGGCATATGTATAACGTCTATAAACCCAATTTTTCGTAAAATATTGTTCAATGCTTCGCCAAATGGGAAATTTTGTGCCGAAGTAGAAAGGTATTGATAGGCTTTTTTGTCTTTTGAAAATAGTTTTCCAATGGTAGGCATAATGAAATTAGTGTATACATAATACCCCTGTTTGAAAGGGAAGGTTGTCGGTACAGACGTTTCTAAAATGATGAATTGCCCACCCGGTTTCAAGGTGCGTAAGATTTCCGACAGGCCTTTTTCTAGATGTTCAAAATTGCGCACTCCATACGCTACAGTTATGACATCAAAATAGTCATCGGCATACGGAATATTTTCCCCATCACCCAATACCATTTGTATTTTAGTATCTAATTTTTGGGCTTCAATTTTTTTCTTTCCGATGTCTAACATGCCCTGTGAAATATCCAAACCTATAATTTCTGTCGCCGAAGTTTTCGCAAATAAAATCGCTAAATCTCCTGTTCCTGTTGCAATATCTAAAACAGTCGAGGGTTGTTTTGCAGCAACCATTTTTAGAATTTTTTGCTTCCACTTGGCGTCTGTTCCAAAAGAAATCACTTTGTTTAAGCCATCGTAATTTTCAGAAATGGCGTCAAACATTTGTGCCACCTGTTCTTTTTTACTTAAATCAGAATTTTGATATGGGGTAATGTTTTTGGACATGTTTTGATTTTTGAATGGCAAAAGTACGGATAAAATTTCAATGTGTCAATTGGTCAATGTGCCAATGAGGCATTTAGTTAATTAGTCAATGTGTCAATTTGAAAATGTGACAATTGGTTGAATTGGCGTTTAGTTTTTTACCAATCACCTTTTACCTTTTTACATACGTTAAAAAAGTAAAATCAAACGCATGTTTGTCGTCTTTTGGGTGGAATTCTTCAAAAACCATTTCCCATAGTGTCGGATCGATGGTTGGAAAAAAAGTATCGGCGTCAAGAGTCGTGTGCACACGAGTTACATCTATTTTATCGACTACG
>JAGNZI010000072.1 GCA_017984495.1 Flavobacterium sp. | reverse complement strand
AATTGCAATTCAGTCGGATGGAAAAATTGTAGTAGGAGGTAGTTTTCTGAGTTACAATGGAACTACACAAAATAGAATTGTTCGTTTGAATCCGAATGGAACAGTCGATTCTAGTTTTCTTTCTGGTACAGGCTTTAATGATGGAACAGTCCATACAATTCTTGTTGCATCAAGTGGTATTTTGGTAGGTGGAAATTTCACAGATCGTTATAAAACAACTGATGTGAATCGTTTGGTTTTGTTAAATACAAATGGAACGCTAAATTCCAATTTTGATATTGGAGCAGGTCCTTCGTCGGCTACAGTATATTCTTTATGCGAGTCTCCAGACAGCTTTTTTATTGGAGGTTCTTTCTCTGTTTTTGATGATTTGAAGCAAGGCAAATTAGCTAAAATAAGTCTGTTGGGTGAATTAGATTCCGGATATTTAACTGCAGGTGTGGGTTTTGACAAAGCAGTAGAAAAAGTTATTCCGTTAGTAGATGGAAGCTATATTGCTTTTGGCAATTTCACTCAATTTAATGGGAAGTCCATTAATAAAATTGTTAAACTTACGGCTACTGGTGAGTTGGATACCACTTTTAACAGCGGTCAATCAGGTCCAGATAGCACGGTTAAAGAAGTTTTGGTTCAACCCGACGGAAAATTGCTTGTTGCGGGAAATTTCACCAAATACAATGGAAGTAATGTTAAACGATTAGTCCGATTGAATTCTGACGGATCAATTGATACCTCATTTAGTACGGATGCAGGTTTTAACTATATGGTGTATTCGATCTCATTGCAGCCGGATGGTAAAGTTATTGCGGCAGGAAGTTTTACGACTTATAAAGGAGTGTCAACAAAAAAAGTAATTCGCTTACTGCCCAATGGAGATTTGGATACTAGTTTTTCTATTGGAACTAATCCTAATAGCACACCCACTCTATTGTTATACCAACCCGACGGGAAGATTTTAGTGGCTGGGGATTTTACTACTTTCAACGGAATCGCTTCGAGTAAATTAATTCGTTTAAATTCAGATGGATCTGTTGATTCAGGTTTTTCTGTGGGAACAGGTTTCGTTGGGTCTATTTATGATATGAAGTTACAAAGTGATGGGAAGATTCTTGTAGGAGGGTCAATCTCAAAGTACAATGGACAGACGATAGGCAAAATTATACGACTTAATTCCAATGGTATTTCGGACGCTTCGTTTAATGTAGGTTCAGGTTTTAGTGGAGGAATTGTTCGTTCTATTGTTTTGCAATCTAACGGTAATATTCTTTTAGGAGGATCTTTTTCTGGAAAATTCAATGGGATTGCGGTAAAAAGATTGATAAGAATATCACTAGATGGAATTTATGACACTTCATTTTCAACCCTTTTAAATGGAGAGGTTAAAAGCATTTCTTTAGTGAAAGGTGGTGCTGTTATTGGCGGTAATTTTAATTCGATTTTTGGTATAGCCAAACATCGCATTGCAAAGTTATTATTTTGTCAGGAAGGAACGATTTGGAACGGAACAAATTGGAGTAATGGTTTTCCAACTACTGATAAAGCAGCGGTTTTTAATGCTAATTATACCTTGTTGAATGATACTAAAGCTTGTTCCTGTTTGGTTAATTCAGGTGTAACTGTTACAGTTACAAACTCAGCTACCTTGGAATTAGTTTCGAACTATTCGGGTACTGGTAAATTAGTTTTTGAAAATAATTCATCTTTATTTCAAACGGATGATTCTGTTGTAAACAAAGGTGTTATTCAGTTTAAACGCAAATCAACAGCCGTTCGTAAAACGGATTATACCTATTGGTCTTCACCAGTAAGCAGTCAGCAATTGAAACTGCTTTCTTCCAACTCACCTAGTACTACATTTTATTCCTTTAATTCGCAATCCAATAATTGGCAAAACGAATCCACTAGTCAAAGTATGATTCTAGGGAAAGGTTATATTTTTCAAGCCCCTCAAGATTTTTCAGAGAGTATCCCATCTATTTTTGAAGCTGTTTTCTCAGGCATTCCAAATAATGGTTTAATTAAGTTGCCAATTGTAAAGACAATTAATCCCGTTCTAATTGGCAATCCGTATCCCTCTGCGCTATATGCCGATGCGTTTATTTTAGAAAATCAAGACCTACTTCAGGGCAGTTTGTATTTTTGGACGCACAACACGCCAATTACCAATGGTCAATACACTTCAGATGATTATGCCGTGTACACTATTTTGGGAGGCGTAGGAACAGCTGCCAAAAACAGTGGAATAAATAACACAATCCCAAATGGTAAAATTGCATCCGGTCAAGCTTTTTTTGTTTTAGGAAACAATCAGCAAGGCGATATTGTCTTTAAAAATGCAATGCGATTGAAAGGTGATAACTATCTATTTTTTAAAAATAGCACTAGTAAAACAGTTACTACTTCAAGCTTTGAAAAACACCGAATTTGGCTTAATTTGTCAAGTAAACAAGGGCTTTTTAAACAAATTTTAGTTGGGTATGCTACAGGAGCTACGAATGGGAAAGATGCCTTATTTGATGGACTTTCTTTAGACGGTAACCCATGGTTGGATTTTTATAGCTTAAATAATGGGGATAAAAATTCGATTCAAGCTAGAGCTTTGCCGTTTGATGATTTGGATTCTATCTCTTTAGGCTATCGTGCCAAAGAAGAAGGGAATTATACAATTAGTTTGGATGATTTAGATGGATTATTTGTAAGTCAATCAATTTATTTGGAGGACCTTCAAGAATCTAAAATCCATGATTTAAAGAAAGGAGACTACTCATTCACTACTGCCAAAGGGACTTTTGATAACCGATTTGTATTACTATATCAAAATAAAAACACTATCCCTGATGAAGTTACGGCAGAGGTCCAAATTGTAACCCGAAACAATCAAATTCAGATTAATTCTTCAAAAGAATTAGTCCGTAAGCTGTCATTATATTCAATTGAAGGACGATTATTGTATCAGGCAGATCAACTAGAAACGAAAATTCAAACCATCGATGCTGTACTGTGGAAAACAAGAGTACTTATACTTCAAATTACTTTAGAAACCGGAGAAGTGATCCGTCGTAAAGTAATGTTCTAAATGAAAAAGCTTCCAGTCTTTTATGGCTGGAAGCTTTTTATATTGGAATGAAGCTTTTATTTTCCTTTTACAGAAGCCTCTAAATTTCTTTCAATTTTGTGACCTGGGCGTGACCATTTTGGTTTTTCACCTAAGGCTGCATATTGTGAATCTTCAGCTTCAACCGTTGGGGGTTGTACCATTTTAGTAAATGGTTTTTGTGGTTTCAAACCTAATGTTTCAAACATTTTCATGTCTTCATTCACATCTGGATTAGGCGTAGTCAATAATTTATTTCCTGCAAAGATGGAATTAGCCCCTGCAAAGAAACACATGGCCTGACCTTCGCGACTCATATTAGTTCTTCCTGCTGATAAACGTACTTGTGTTTCAGGCATTACAATTCGAGTTGTAGCTACCATTCGAATCATTTCCCAAATTTCAACTGGTACTTCATCTTCCAAAGGTGTTCCGTCAACTGCAACCAATGCATTAATTGGCACTGATTCTGGTTGTGGGTTCAACGTAGAAAGCGCTACTAGCATTCCTGCTCTGTCTTCGATACTTTCTCCCATTCCGATAATACCACCACTACAAACAGTAACATTTGTTTTACGGACATTCTCTATGGTTTGAAGACGGTCTTCAAAACCGCGTGTCGAAATTACTTCTTTATAATACTCTTCTGAAGTATCTAAATTGTGATTGTAAGCATATAAACCAGCCTCGGCCAAACGTTGTGCTTGGTTTTCAGTTATCATACCTAAAGTACAACATACTTCCATGTCTAATTTGTTGATGGTACGCACCATTTCTAGCACTTGGTCAAATTCTGGACCATCTTTTACATTACGCCAAGCCGCTCCCATACATACGCGTGAGGATCCAGCCGATTTTGCATTCAAAGCCTGTGCTTTAACTTGGTTTACGCTCATTAAATCATTACCCTCAACACTTGTGTTATATCGAGCTGCCTGAGGGCAGTAGCCGCAATCTTCAGAACATCCTCCCGTTTTAATTGACAATAAAGTAGAAACCTGTACCACATTTGGGTCGTGATTTTCTCTATGAATGCTTGCTGCATCATACAACAAGTCCATCAAAGGTCTATTGTAAATAGCGATAATTTCTTCTTTTGTCCAATCGTGTTTTGTAATGCTCATGGGTGTAATTTTATGTATCAAAAGTAATCAAATAGTTTCAAACAAGCAATGCGACTTATATGTAGTACTCTTGTAACCCTTTATAGGTTGCTTAAATACTGTATTGAAAACTCTTTATCTTTTATTAATTGTTGTTTTAATACTGCTACCGATTCAAATTTTTGCTCTGATCGAATAGGGTGTATAATTGAAATTTTAATCTTGTGATTGTATAGATCTGAATTAAAATCAAATAAATGTACTTCAATGGTTTTATTTTTTCCTTCTACAGTTGGGTTAAACCCAATATTCATCATGCCGTTTACTAGTTTATCGTCTATTTTTGCACAGACTATATAAACGCCATTTTTAGGCACTAATTTGTAATCTTCATCCAATTTAATATTAGCCGTAGGAAACCCTATAGTTCTTCCTAATTGTTTTCCTTTTACAACAGTGCCGCTTAAAAAATAGGAATAGCCTAAATATTGATTGGCTAAATCAATGTCTCCTAACTCAAGTGCGTTTCTAATTTTAGTTGAGCTAATAGAAATAGCAT
>JAGNZI010000071.1 GCA_017984495.1 Flavobacterium sp. | reverse complement strand
TTCAAGTTGTTTTCCAACATTTCGATCGCTTTATCAAACGTAGCGCGGTCAATTGGTTGTTGGTATCCTGGTTTGATCATTTCTAAGAACCACGAACAAAAATCGTCCCACACCAATTTGTAAATGCTCATTAAGGCATCCGACAAACGGTATTTATCAAAATTATCTTCAATTTCAACTAAGGTTTGTTGCAATTTGGCTTCGTACCATTCAATCGCTACTTTAGACGATTCGGGTTGGGCAATATCGGCTACTTCCCATCCTTTGATCAGTTTGAAGGCGTTCCAAATTTTATTGGCGAACCCTTTTCCTTGGTTGCACAATTCTTCGTCGAATAAAATATCGTTTCCGGCCGAAGCACTCAACAACAATCCCACGCGAACACCATCGGCACCAAATTTTTCAATCAATCCGAGTGGCTCTGGTGAATTACCTAGCGACTTAGACATTTTACGCCCTTGCTTGTCGCGAACCAAACCTGTTAAATATACGTTTGAAAATGGTTTTTCTCCCGCATATTCATACCCTGCAATGATCATACGGGCTACCCAAAAGAACAAAATATCGGGTCCGGTAACCAAATCATTGGTAGGATAATAGTATTTAAAATCTTCATTTTCTGGATTTAAAACCCCACCAAAAACCGCCATTGGCCATAACCAAGAAGAGAACCACGTGTCAAGAGCATCCGCGTCTTGTGTTAGGTCGTTTATGGTTAATTGTTTATTGTTGGTTTTTGCTTGTGCTAAAGCTAAAGCTTCTTCTTTGGTTTCAGCAACTACGAAATCTTCTTTTCCATCCCCGTAGTAATACGCAGGAATTTGTTGGCCCCACCACAACTGGCGCGAAATATTCCAATCGCGAATGTTGTTCAACCAATGCGCATAGGTATTGTTGAAACGGCTTGGGTATAATGTAACATCATCGGATTCTAAAACGGCTTTAATGGCTGGTTTTACCAAATCTTCCATTTTTAAGAACCATTGATCCGATAAACGAGGTTCGATTACGGCTTTCGTTCGTTCAGAAGTCCCCACTTTATTCAAATGCGTTTCGGTTTTTGCTAACGCACCGATAGATTCTAATTCTTTAGCAATTTCTTCACGAACCACAAAACGATCTTTCCCTTGATACTGCAATCCGAAGGAATTCAAAGTAGCATCTTCATTGAAAATATCGATGATTTCTAAATTGTGTTTATCACCTAAGGTTTTATCGTTTGTATCGTGCGCCGGCGTTACTTTTAAGCAACCGGTTCCAAATTCAACATCGACATACTCGTCTTCGATAATAGGAATTACTCGACCGCAAATAGGTACAATGGCTTTTTTTCCTTTCAAATGTGTAAAGCGCTCGTCATTCGGATTGATGCAAATGGCAGTATCTCCAAAAATGGTTTCGGGACGGGTGGTTGCCACTACTAGGTGATTGGTGTTGGGTGATGGGTGTTGGGTATCATCTACCACCTCATATTTAATGAAATATAATTTTCCTTGGCGTTCTTCAAAAATTACTTCTTCGTCCGACAAGGTGGTTTTTGCTTCTGGATCCCAATTCACCATTCGGTAACCGCGATAGATTAACCCTTTATTGTATAAATCAACAAACGAATGAATTACAGAAGCTGACATATCGTCATCCATTGTAAACTTCGTACGATTCCAATCGCAAGAACAGCCCAATTGTTTGAGTTGTTCAAGAATGGTACCTCCATATTTATCGGTCCATTCCCACGCATGTTTTAAAAATTCTTCACGCGTTAAATCGTTTTTATTGATGCCCTCTTCTTTGAGTTTGGCCACCACTTTTGCTTCGGTTGCAATTGACGCGTGATCGGTTCCGGGGACCCAACACGCATTGAATCCTTTCAAACGCGCACGACGAATCAACACATCTTGTATGGTATTATTCAACATGTGCCCCATGTGCAATACACCGGTTACATTGGGTGGTGGAATAACAATCGTATAAGGCGTTCTATGGTCGGGTTTAGAAGAAAAATAATCATTTTTCATCCAATACGCATACCATTTTTGTTCTACTTCTTTAGCGTTGAATTGTGCGGGAATCATTATACTTGTTCGTGTTTAGTTGTTGAACTATTAATACGTTCATTGTACATACCCAAAATGAATTTTGGTATGTTTTTTGTGTTCATCGAGTTGCAAAAGTAACGATAACACGAAAATAAAAAAAATGTTAGCAGCAGTTTGTTGGTTACTGATAATTAATTATTTTTACAAAAACCTTTTAATGCCTAAAATGATGAAAAAATTACTTGTTTTTTTAACCGTATGTTTGGGAATGTTTTCCTTTGCACAAAACGGTCCTAAAATTGAATTCAAAGAAGAAACGATCAATTATGGTGAAGTAGAAAAAGGAAAAGACGATGGCATCCGTGTCTTTGAATTTACCAATACTGGTGATGCGCCCTTACTCATTAAAAATGCCAAATCGAGTTGTGGTTGTACCGTTCCCGAATGGCCAAAAGAGCCAATTGCGCCAGGAGAAAAAGGGCAAATAAAAGTTCAATACAATATGAATCCGGGCCCGATAAGTAAAACCATTACCATTGAAAGTAATGCCGTAAATAAACCGAGCGGCATGGTTCCCTTGCGAATTAAAGGAACCGTGATTGTAAAAGAAGAAGTAAGCCCCTTGGTCAAGAAAAAAACATTTCCCAATTCCTAAAAAGTAAGTCTCAAGCAATTGAGGCTTTTTTTTAAACTCAAATTTGATTTTTCCCAAAAAAAAATTGCAATTTTGCGAAACTAAAAAAATTAGACTAGCCATGCCAAAAGTTTCGATTAAAGGCCAACAAATGCCTGAATCTCCTATTAGAAAATTGGTTCCCTATGCAGAAATTGCTAAGAAAAAAGGGCACAAAGTATACCATTTAAATATTGGCCAACCCGATATTAAAACACCTGATGTAGCCTTACAAGCCGTAAAAAATGCAGACATAAGTGTACTAGAATACAGTCACTCTGCCGGTTTTGAAAGCTATAGAACCAAACTTTCAGCGTATTATAAAACCCACGGATTACCGATTGAAACGCAAGACATCATCATTACAACAGGTGGTTCTGAAGCGTTACTTTTTGCCATGGGAAGCACAATGGATAGTGGGGATGAAATCATAATTCCTGAACCTTTTTATGCCAATTACAATGGGTTTTCCACTGCTTCTGGTGTAAAAGTAATTCCTGTTATTTCGGGTATTGAAACCGGTTTTGCACTGCCTCCTATTGAAGCCTTTGAAAAATTAATTACGCCTAAAACAAAAGCCATTTTAATTTGCAATCCAGGTAACCCAACAGGCTACTTATATTCACAAGAAGAGATTTTAAAATTAGCCGAAATTGCTAAAAAACACGACTTATTTTTGATTGCCGACGAAGTATACCGCGAATTTATTTACGATGGGGAAAAACACTTTTCTGTCATGAATGTTCCCGGTTTGGAAGAACATGCCATTATGATTGATTCGGTGTCCAAAAGATACAGCATGTGCGGCGCACGAATCGGTTGTATTGTATCTAAAAACAAAGAAGTAATGGCCACGGCTATGAAATTTGCGCAAGCGCGCTTGAGTCCGCCAACCTATGCTCAAATTGCCAGTGAAGCGGCTTTAGAGACGCCTCAAAGTTATTTTGACGCCGTGATTTCAGAATATAAAGAGCGTAGAGATGTATTGGTTGCTGCCCTAGAAAAAATAGACGGCGTAACGGTAGCCACTCCAAAAGGTGCCTTTTACTGCATTGCCAAACTACCTGTAGACAATGCCGATAAATTTGCACAATGGCTATTAGAATCGTATGACTTTAAGGGTGAAACCGTAATGGTTGCCCCTGCAGCAGGCTTCTATTCTACTCCAAATGTGGGATTAGACGAAGTACGCATCGCTTATGTATTGAAAAAAGAAGATTTGATTCAAGCTGTTGCCATTTTAAAAGAGGCACTTGCGGTTTACAATTCATAATCCTTCATAAATCAAGGGAAAGGAAGTCTAAAAAAGACTTCCTTTTTTTTTATTCAATGTTAGTTTATTATTTATCTTTGCGTATTGTAAAAAAACAGCAAGAAACCCATCATACCCATGAAACAAAACGAGGATTTTCAAGAAGAAATTGGCAATGACCACATAGCAACTAGTGCTACAACACCTTTGCGTGCGGATGCCTTTGTTATTTCCGATGAAGACAAAATTGAATCGATAAAAAAAGATGTGGAAAGCATATTGCTAACACTTGGATTAGACCTTACAGACGACAGTTTAAAAGGGACGCCAAATCGTGTAGCAAAAATGTTTGTGAAAGAGATCTTTGGCGGACTAAATCCGGCCAAAAAACCCAGCTCTTCTACTTTTGAAAACAACTACAAGTATGGAGAAATGCTCGTAGAAAAAAACATCGTGGTGTATTCTACCTGTGAACATCATTTATTACCCATCGTGGGACGTGCCCATGTGGCTTATATTTCCAAAGGAACGGTAGTAGGTTTATCCAAAATAAATCGTGTGGTGGATTATTTCGCAAAAAGACCACAAGTACAAGAACGATTGACCATGCAGATTGTACAAGAATTACAAAATGTATTGGGAACTGCTGATGTAGCTTGTGTTATTGATGCCAAACATTTATGTGTGAATTCTAGAGGCATTAAAGACATTGAAAGCAGCACTGTAACCGCTGAATTTGGAGGTAAATTCAAAGAGGAAAAAGTAAAAAGAGAATTTTTAGATTACATTAAGTTAGATAC
>JAGNZI010000008.1:31526-43985 GCA_017984495.1 Flavobacterium sp. | reverse complement strand
TGTTGATTTCTACCGAACCCTGACTAAAACTGTCAAAAATTGTTTCTTGTTTCTCTTTTGGTATGCCGATGCCGTTATCCTTAATTTCAAAATGCAATTTGATGTGTTTTTCATCTTCACTGACGTTCTTTATGGTAAACCAAACCGCGCCGTTTTTACTAAATTTAATGGCATTGTTCAATAAATTGATAACTATTTGAGAAATCTTTGTTGGATCTCCTTTGAGATAGTCTGAAATAGTAGGATCAATCTGTAAATGGTATTTGGTATTGTTTTCGTGAATAAATTCTTTGAATGAAGTCGTAATGTTTTCGATGAGTTCTTTTAAATTGAAATTGATGGTTTCAACTTGTATTTTATCCGATTCCAATCGGTTGATTTCCAAAATATCATTGATAAAATGCAATAAATAGCTTCCTGAGAATTCTAGAGATTTTAAATAGTTCAATTGGCTCGCCTTCGGTTTTTCTTGCAACAACAAATATGTAATTCCATTAATTGCATTCAATGGAGTTCTCAATTCATGACTCACCGTAGATAAAAATTCTGCTCGTGCTTTCGACGCCTGTTCGGCTTTTTCTTTCTCAAAAGTAAGTTCTTTGTTTTTCTCTTCTAACAGTTTATTAGACGTGTTTCTGATTTTATTGTTTTTATAGAGTGAAAAACTCAATAATGACAAGATGGATATCAAGGCAATACTCAGTACAAAAATTAACTTTGAAAAGCGTAATGTTTTTTGTTGGCTTTTTTTCTCTTTATCCAATTGTTCAATTTTTTTCAATTGCTCATCAAACTGAATTTTATCAATCATATTTTCAGAGGCATTGAAATTTAGATGCGAGTGAATGGAATCTGATAATTGGGTATATTTTTTTAGAAAAACGAGCGATTGTTTGGTGTTTTTCGTTTTCTCATAAGCAACACTTAATTGTTTTAGGATACGCTTTGTAATGCTAAAATCAGATTTGTTAGTGGCATTTGCAGTATTGGCTAATGTGTAATAGTTGATTGCTTTCTCATATTTTTCTTGTGCCATTTCAATTTCACCCAACTGAAAATAAGCTTCAATTTTTGTGGTAATGAATGAATCGTCTGCTAGATTTTCTATTACCGATTGCAAGATACTACTGGCTGCAGCATATTGCTTTTTTTCTTTATTAATGATCCCTTTTTGAAGATTAATGAGTTCGATTGCTTCTGAAAAATTTAGCGATTCGTATAGGGTAGATGCTTTTTCAAAATAGATTTCTGCAACTGCAATTTTGTTCTTTTTCAAATAACATTTTCCGAGGCCATAATAGGCTAAAGCTAAATTTGCTGTAGGATTTTTTTTGTCAGAAACATTAATTGCACGGATGTAATTGTCAATCGAAAGTTCGTTTTTATCAATGTCGTAGTAAATAGTGGCCAATTGCAAATAGCCATTACCTAATTTTGATTTCTTATCATTCTTTTTTGCAAAAGCAATGGCTTTTTCAGTAAATAAAATGGCATTACTTACCGATTTTTTTTCTTCTTTATTAAAAAGACCGATTTCGAGGTAGTAATCCGTACTGTCCGTAATTTTGGCTACTTCTTTGTATACCGATTGTGCAAAACCGCCACTAGTAAACACCGCTAAAAAGAGTATAAATTGCTTAATCAAAAGGATTGAAAATTAGTATTACCCTTGCAATTTAAGTGTTTTGTAATTAAAAAAAAAGTTTATTTTTTGGTAATGAAGTGAATTAAATCTATAATTCGGGAAGAGTACCCAATTTCATTATCATACCAGCCAACAATTTTCACCATTTTATCAATAACCGAAGTCAACTGCGCATCAAATACGCAGGAATTTGTATTTCCAATAATGTCAACCGATACGATCGGGTCTTCTGTATAATCAAGAATTCCGTTTAAATGGGTTGCCGAAGCATTTTTAAAAGCCATATTGATTTCGGCGATGGTTACTTTTCGTTTTACATTGAATGTAATATCAGTAAGAGATCCATCGGCAACGGGAACTCGAATGCCACAACCTCCAATTTTTCCGTCTAGTGTCGGGAAAATTTTTGTCAAGGCTTTGGCTGCACCTGTTGTGGTAGGTACAATTGATTGTGCGGCGCCCCGTGCTCTGCGTAAGTCTTTGTGCGGTTGATCGTGCAAACTTTGATCGGTGGTGTAGGAGTGAACAGTAGTGATGTAGGCTTGCTCAATTTCACACAATTCTTGTATGACTTTAATCATTGGAGCGGCATTGTTTGTGGTGCAACTCGCATTAGAAATAATGGTTTCGCTGCCGTCGAGCAGGTGCTCGTTGACACCTAAAACTACGGTTTTTATGGTTTCAACTTCTGAAGGGGCAGATAGTATAACTTTTTTGGCACCAGCGGTAATATGTGCATGGATCTCTTCGTATGTTTTGTACTTGCCCGTGGATTCGATAACGATATCTACGTTTGCCGATTTCCAATCCAAATTATTGATTTCGCTTTCGTGAAAGAAAATATAGGATTTATTTTCGATGCTAATGCTGTTCTCTGTAAAGGCAACCGTTTTATTTAAAACCCCGTGAATGCTATCATATTTTACCAAATGTGCCATTGTTTTGCAATCGGCAATATCATTTATAGCCACCACTTCTATGGTAGGATGATTTAACAGCAATCGGAATACATTGCGTCCAATTCTTCCAAAACCATTAATAGCGATTCTTACTTTTGTTTCAGGTTTTATATTCATACGTCGCTTTGCTCTGGTCAGTGTTTTTGTTTCAAGTTGAAAAGTTAGTTTTATAAAACGTAATTGTTAGAATTCTGGATTAAAAACTTCCAGCACACATCATCCAGCTTCCTGCTTAATGAATGTGTTTCTCCGCATGGTAAGACGAACGCACTAATGCACCACTTTCCACATGTCTAAAGCCTAATTCTTTTCCAATTTGTTCATATTTTGCAAACTGTTCGGGCGTAATGAATTCTTTTACCGGCAAATGTTTTTTGCTGGGTTGTAAGTATTGACCAATTGTTACGATATCTACTTTCGCGTCTTTTAAATCATGCAGTACTTGAATGACTTCTTCTTCCGTTTCACCTAAGCCCAACATGATGCCCGATTTTGTTCTAGTAATACCTTTCTCTTTTAAGTAACGAAGTACTTCTAAACTTTTTTCATATTTAGCTTGAATACGTACTTCGCGTGTCAATCGTTTTACGGTTTCCATGTTGTGCGAAACAACTTCCGGAGCCACTTCAATGATGCGGTCTAAATTTCGAGTATTTCCTTGAAAATCTGGAATTAAGGTTTCTAAAGTAGTGTTGGGGTTCATTCGGCGAATGGCTTTTACTGTCTCTGCCCAAATAATTGACCCCATATCTTTTAAATCATCACGGTCTACACTGGTGATTACCGCATGCTTGATGTTCATTATTTTGATGGAACGCGCTACTTTTTCAGGTTCGTCCCAATCAACTGTCTCTGGCCGACCGGTTTTTACACCGCAAAAACCACACGAACGCGTACAGATATTTCCTAAGATCATAAATGTTGCGGTTCCTTCGCCCCAGCATTCGCCCATATTAGGACAACTTCCTGAAGTGCAAATGGTATTGAGTTTGTATTTGTCAACCAAACCGCGAAGTTCGGTATATTTTTGACCGGTAGGCAATTTTACGCGCAGCCATTTTGGTTTGGGTGCGGGTGGGGTTATCGATTCTAAAACAGTGTTCATATTCCAACAATTAGATGCACAAAGATACAATATCAAATTTAGAATTTTGAAGTAAGAATTTAGAAAAAGATTTAGATTAATAAAGTTTTATGATTTGTTGGAGAATTGAAATAAAAAAATCGTTATTTTTTTTGAATGATCTCCGCTAACAATTTCTTAGCTCTCAGGAGCTTGATTTTGATGTTGTTCAAGGGTTCGTCAATTTGATCGGCCATTTCTTGGTAACTCATTTCTTGGAAATAACGCATTTGAATGACTTCTTGGTAGGCCGGTTTCAATTGTTTGATATATTGCAACAACTGGGCTAAATTTTGCTCGATAATTAATTCGTCTTCGGCAGAATTGGAATCGTCGGCTACAAAATAAGCTTGTCTGTCGTCTTCATCGTTGAGGTCAACAAATAAAGAAGATTTCTTTTTTCGAAGCAAGTCAATGTGAACGTTTTTTGCAATGGCAATCAACCACGTATTAAAACCATATTCTGGATTGTAGGTCGCTATTTTATCAAAAGCTTTAGCAAATGTTTCAATTACAATATCCTCCGTATCGGTTTCATTTTCTGTGCGTTTGAGCATGAATCCGTATACTTCGTTCCAGAAAAAATCCAGCAAAAACGTAAAGGCTACTTGATCGCCTTTTTTTGCCTGTTCGATATTTTTCTGAATGAAATTTGCGTTTATTTCCAATGTATTGGTTTTGAAATGATGTTTTTTACAAACACATTTAGTTGTGTAAAAATAACAATTAATTCAATCAAAGGGTACCAATACAGCACATCTTTTTCTTTTAACTTAGCTGCGGCATAGCCCAATGTAATCCAAGTAAATATGTATCGAAACACCAGGATACTCGTAATAACAATCCATTGGTATTGGAAGAGGAGTAGCACGATGGCCAACAAGAAAAAACTGATTTGTGAAAACAAAAAGAGTCCCAATTGAAATTTGTCAAACCCTTTGTAAAAATGAGTAGTAGCAGTATTTCTTCTTTTTTGTTGGACCCAATCTTTGAAATTCGATTTGGCTTCAGTGTAGGTAAAACTATTGGCACTAAATAAAATTTCTGTATTGCTTGCAGTGGCTGCTTGATTGATGAATAAGTCGTCATCTCCCGCGCGAACTTTCATATGGTCCATGAAGCCACGAACGTTAAAAAATTCTGATTTTTTATAGGCTAAATTGCGGCCTATTCCCATATAAGGTTTGCCTAATTTTGCCCATGAAAAGTATTGTATTGCGGTAAGCAAGGCATCGAATCGGATGATTTTGTTGAGGAATGAATTTTTAACTTTTTCATAGGCTCCATACCCCAGTACTATCGTTTTTTCTTTGGTAAACTGGCTGGATATTTGCAACAACCAATCGGTTGATACTGGGTAACAATCGGCATCTGTAAAAACAAGGTATTCGTTTTTTGCCGCTTTTATTCCCAATGTAAGTGCAAATTTTTTGTTGCCCCAAAAAGCTTCATTGTTTTGAACTTTTACTAATTTGACATTGGCGTATTGTTTTTCATAACTTTCAAAAAGTTCTAAGGTTTCATCACTTGAAGCATCGTCAATCAATACAATCTCATAATCAGGATAGTTTTGCGAGACAATTAAAGGAAAATATTTTTTGATATTTTCTTCTTCATTTTTAGCACAAATAATGATCGAAATGGGTAATTTTTTTGGGCTTATGTTTTGTTTTTTAGCAAAAGAAAAACTGCCAAAAATGAAGACATAATACACCAATTGTAGTAACGTAATTCCTATAAAAACAAGTAATATAATGAACAGCATAGAAATAAATGTATCGGTTTTTAATATCCGGCAAAGGTAAATAATAAAACGAAATGGCGCAATTAAATTATGTTTACTTCGGCTTCGATGGCTATACCAAATTGGGCTAAAATGGTTTGCTGAATGAGTTGCGAAAGTGCTACTACTTCACGACCAGTAGCCGTTCCATAATTGACCAAAACCAAGGCTTGATTTTTATGCACACCGGCATCGCCAAAGCGTTTGCCTTTAAATCCGGCCTGCTCGATTAACCAACCCGCTGGAACTTTCACACTGTTTTCCGAAACTACATAATGTGGCATGTCGGGGTGTAAGGCTTTGGCTATTTCATAGGCTTCTTTTGAAATGATGGGGTTTTTAAAGAAGCTGCCGCTGTTTCCTAATTCTTTTGGATCGGGTAGTTTGCTTTGTCGGATCGCAATTACCGCATTACTCACATCTTTAAGTGTTGGATTTTGGATGTTTTGTTTTGATAATTCGGTTTCTATTGCACCATAAGTAGTGGAAACAGCGTGATTTTTTTTCGTTAATTGGAACAATACCGCTGTGATGATGTATTGCTCTTTTAACTCATTTTTAAATACACTTTCGCGGTAATCAAATTGACATTGCGCATTGGTAAACGTTTCAATCTGTAAAGTTTTTCGATTCAATGCTTCGCATGAAAACAGCGTGTCTTTTATTTCTACACCATAAGCTCCAATGTTTTGAATGGGTGTAGTTCCCACGTTGCCTGGAATTAGCGACAGGTTTTCGATACCGCCAAAACCTTGATCGATACACCAAAGTACAAATTCGTGCCAGTTTTCACCTGCTTGAGCTTTGACAATCACAAAATCTTCGTTTTCTTCGATGATTGCTCTGCCTTTTAAATTGACATGAACAACTAATTTTTGAATGTCTTGGGTAAGCAACATATTGCTACCTCCTCCTAAAATGAAGAGGTCTTTATTGGATCCAACAACTTCAATTAAAGAATCAATAGCATTTACCGCTATGAATTCTTTGGCTTTGGCATCTATTCCAAAAGTATTGTAGTTTTTTAACGATTGATTCTGAATGATGTTCATGTAATTGCAGTAATAGGTAAAGGGTTATGGTCAAGTTTAAAGAGATTACAACGCTTTTCTTAATTCTTCTTCGCTAACAAATTCACTTTTTTTGAAAGTCTCTTTGCCGTTTTTGTATACCAATACAACCGGAAGCCCCTGGTATCCTAAAGCGTTGAATAACGATTTGTTTTTATCAGCGTCAATGCGGTGAATAATTACTTTGTCGGCTAATTCCGTGTTCATTTTTTCAAGATAGGGAGCCATTTTTTTACAGGGTGCACACCATTCTGCATAAAAGTCAATCACGACCACTTTGTCCGAGGTCAATAGTGTAGCATACGCTTCTTTTGTCATTCCTTTCCATGTAGCATTTGCTTCTGGAAGAGTTTTACTCCATGCCAAATACCCGCCGTCTAATTCAATTACTTCATGGAATCCCATCGCATTTAACGTAGCAGCTGCCTTTTTACTTCTACCGCCACCCAAACAATACACGAGTACCGGTTTGTTTTTGTCTAAAGCAGCAACTTGAGTGTCAAAATTACTTCCGTTCCAATCGATATTTTTAGCATTTTTGATGTACCCTCCAGCATATTCACCTGGGGTTCTCACATCAATGAGCTGTGCGTCTGGATTTTTTTCTAAAGCAGATTTGAATTCGGTCACTGCCACACTTTTAAAATTTTGACTATTGGTGCAACTGGTTGTAAATAACAACATAATCAATGCGCTGTAATGTATTATGTTTTTCATAAAGGAAATAATTTATAGGTTTTATGGGTTTGTTTCATAATGTCTTCGGTGCGTTCGGGATGGGTGTCGGAAATAAAAATTTGCCCAAACACATCGTCGTTCACCATGTTGATGATTTGTTGGACTCTATAAGCGTCCAATTTGTCAAAAATATCATCAAATAATAAAATAGGCAAGGTCTTGCTTTGGTTTTTTACAAATTCAAATTGCGCCAGTTTTAATGCGATTAAAAACGACTTTTGTTGGCCTTGTGAGCCAAATTTTTTTATTGGAAATCCATCAATTTCAAAGACCAAATCATCTTTGTGAATGCCCGCGCTTGTATAGTGGATCATGCGGTCCTTTGATAAAGTGTCGTCTAATAGGGGCAACAAATCTTTTTCAAATAATTGACTTTCATAATGCAACGCAATATTTTCATTGCCTCCCGAAATAGTCGCATGGTGTTTTTTAAAAATAGGAACAAATGCTGCCAAAAAATCTTTTCTCTTTTCGAAAATTAGTTGACCAGACTGACTCAATTGCTCGTTGTAAATCGATAAATTATCAGCATCAAAAGTTTGATTCAAGGCAAAATATTTGAGCAAGGCATTGCGTTGTGATAAAGTTTTTTGGTATTGTATTAGTAATTGAAGGTAGTTGGAGTCCAAAGTGGCAATTACACTATCGATAAATTTTCGACGCGTTTCGCTGCCTTCAACAATTAAATCGGTATCGGAGGGTGAAATAATTACCAATGGTATAAGGCCAATGTGTTCAGAAAGTTTTTCGTACGCCTTTCCATTGCGTTTGATCGTCTTTTTTTGTCCTTTTTTTAAACTACAAACAATTTTTTCTTCTTTGTTATTTTTCTCAAACAGTGCATCAATTACGAAAAATTCTTCTCCGTGTTTTATGTTCTGTATGGCCAATGGATTGAAATAACTTTTTCCGTATGCTAAATGATAGATGGCATCCAATATGTTGGTTTTGCCCACCCCATTTTTACCCACAAAGCAATTAAGTTTAGCCTCAAATTCAAATTCATTTTGGGCTAAATTTTTATAGTTTAAAAGTGATAATTGTTTTAAAAACACTATATTGGTTCTTTAATTGAAGGCTAAAAATAAGATATTTTACAAAAGTATATCGAATTTGTTAAAAATATCTACTAAAATGGTTTTTAATTTTAATAAAAATTATATTTTTGCACCTCATTAAATTTAATATAAATGGCAACATATAACAAAAGAGGATACAAAGCCCCAAAACCAGAAGACGCTAAAGTTGAAAATGATTTTGAAGAAGTAATTGATGTTAGCGATAGTACAACTGCTGAGGTATTCAATACATTGGATGCAACTGCTTCTAGAACGGAAGACTGGGTGGCTAAAAATCAAAAATTGATTTTAACGATAGTAGGTGTTATTGCATTGGCTACTTTAGGATATGTTTTATATAGCAAATTTATTGTTGAGCCTAAAGAAGATAAAGCTACCAATGAAATTTTTCAATCGCAACAATATTTTCAACAAGCGGTTGACGCCACTACAAAACCAGATTCATTGTACAATTTAGCACTTAAAGGTGGTGAAGGTAAATTAGGATTTGTTGGAATTGCAGAAGAGTATGCAGGTACAGATGCTGGAAACTTAGCCAATTATTATGCGGGTATTTCGTATTTAAATATTGGAGATTACAAAAATGCAATCACTTATTTAGAGAATTTTAAATCAGAAGATGCTGTATTGAAACCTTTAGCTATTGGTGCAATTGGTGATGCATTATCGGAAACCAATAAAGTTGACGATGCGATTGCTCACTACAAAAAAGCAGCTGAAGCAGCAGAAAATGATTTTACAACGCCACGTTTCTTGTTCAAAGCTGCTCAATTATTGGTCGTTTCAGGAAAAAAAGCAGAAGCTAATAAATTGTTTGTAACGATTAAAGAGCAATATGAAACTTCTAAGGAAGGTGAAAATATTGATGCCTACATCGCGATGACCGAATAAATATGGCAACAGAAAATAAAAACTTATCCAATTACGATAAAAACACAATCCCAAACGCGAAAGATTTTCGGTTTGGGATTGTTGTTTCAGAATGGAATGAGCAGATTACCGAAGGGTTGTTTCAAGGAGCCTTTTCGACCTTAATCGACTGCGGAGCCTTACCCGAAAATATTATCAGATGGAATGTACCGGGTAGTTTTGAGTTGATTTTTGGCGCAAGACAGATGCATGAAAAATTGGATGTAGATGCTGTTATAGTAATGGGATGTGTCATTAAGGGGGAAACCATGCATTTTGAATTTGTTTGTGAAGGGGTGACCCAAGGCATGAAAGATTTGAATTTGTTGTATGATGTGCCTACGATTTTTTGTGTACTAACCGATAACACATTACAGCAATCAATTGATAGAAGCGGTGGGAAACATGGTAATAAAGGAATTGAAGCCGCTGTAGCCGCTTTAAAAATGATCGAATTGAATTCGAGTACGAACGCTTAAGACTTTTAAATACCCTAATAAGATTCACAGCAGGTCACTTTTTCGGTGAAAAGCTGTGAATTTTTTTATTTTGCGCTATTTTGTTACTAACTTTTCACTTTTTCCAATTTTATCGTCGTAAAAACCAGCATAAATTTTCATAAATTTGTAGCATAACCTAATAAAATACCTCAGATTAATGTCGGGAATTATTCAATTATTACCGGATCACGTTGCCAATCAAATTGCGGCAGGAGAAGTGGTGCAACGCCCGGCCTCTGTCGTAAAGGAATTGTTGGAGAATGCTGTGGATGCGAAAGCATCGGACATTAAATTGATTGTAAAAGAAGCGGGGAAAACCTTGGTGCAAGTGATTGATAATGGATTGGGTATGAATACTACCGATGCCCGTTTGTGTTTTGAGCGCCATGCTACGTCTAAAATTCGCCAAGCTGAAGATTTGTTTGATTTGCACACCAAAGGTTTTCGTGGAGAAGCGTTGGCTTCTATTGCAGCCATTGCACATGTAGAAATGAAGACCAAGCAAGATCAGGAAGAATTAGGGAATCACATCGTTATTGAAGGTAGTAAATTAACTACGCAAGAAGTGGCTGTTTTGCCAAAAGGAACTTCGTTTGCGGTAAAAAACTTGTTTTTTAATATTCCGGCCCGACGCAATTTTTTAAAATCGGAAACTGTTGAATTTCGTCATGTATTGGATGAATTTCAACGCGTGGCCTTGGCCCATCCTTCCATCTCATTTACCTTGATTCATAATGGTAGTGAGTTGTATAATTTGCCGGGTACTAATATGCGACAACGAATTGTTGCTATTTTTGGTGGAAAAACCAATGAAAAATTGGTGCCTGTTTCTGAAGATACAGATCTTATTAAAATTAACGGTTTTGTGGGAAAACCGGAATTTGCTAAAAAAAATAGAGGCGAACAGTTTTTCTTTGTCAATGACCGATACATCAAGAGTCCGTATTTGCATCATGCCATTATGAGTGCTTTTGAAGGTTTGTTGAAAGAAGGGAACCAACCCAGTTATTTTTTATTTCTTCAAGTGCCACCGCATACCATTGATATCAATATACATCCCACAAAAACAGAAATTAAGTTCGACGACGAGCATTCTTTGTATGCTATATTGCGCTCGGCAGTGAAACACAGCTTAGGTCAATTTAATGTGGCGCCAATTCTCGATTTTGAGCGCGATGCAAACCTCGATACTCCGTATCAATACAAAGATAAAACGGCTGATTTTCCTACCATTCAAGTCGATGCAGGATTCAATCCTTTTGCAGCAGATAAACCTTCTAAGTCGCTTTCTTCTTTTGGAAGTTATAAAAAAGACGCGCCGCAAGGCAATTGGGAAAGTTTGTACGTGGGCTTAAAGCAGGATACGGAAGAAATTGCTTCCTTTTCGTTTGAAAGTACCGAAGTTACGGGTTCGTTATTTGGAGAGGACACTGCCGAATCGGCAGTTCATGCAACCTATCAAATTCACAAAAAATATATCGTGAGTGCGATCAAATCCGGAATGTTAGTGCTGGATCAAGGACGTGCACATCAAAGGGTTTTATACGAACAATTTTTAACCAACATTACCATACAAAAAGCGGCGAGTCAGCAGTTGTTGTTTCCTTTGGAATTGTATTTTTCGGCAGGCGAAATGCAACTATTGCGAGATATGCAGCCTACGCTGGAAAATACAGGTTTTGTTTTTGATGGCTTTACCACTGATTCGGTTCAAATTTCAGGCTTACCGGTCTTAATGGCCGAGAGCGAAGTTGCTATCGTATTGGAAGAGCTCATCAATAACATACAAAATGAAATTCCAGAAAGCAGTTTTTCCCAAAGCGATACCATTGCCAAATCCATGGCAAGAAGTTTAGCCGTAAAAACCGGAACCTATTTGACCGATAAGGAACAAGAAAATTTGGTTAACTCCTTATTTGCCTGTAAAGAACCTACCATTTCTCCTTTTCAAAAACCCACTTTTATCACCTTTACGGTAGAAGATTTAGACAAACGATTTGCACTATGATGAACAACATGACCGATACTGTAAAACAGTTATTAATCTTAAATATTTTATTTTTTGTAGGGAGTTATTTTGTACCACAAGCTACCGATTTATTAGCGCTGCATTATTTTGAAAGTGCTAAGTTTCAATTGTGGCAACCCCTTTCTCACATGTTTATGCACGGTAATCTCATGCATATATTCTTCAATATGTTTGCCCTGGTATCTTTTGGTAGTGCCTTAGAGCATTTTTGGGGTCCAAAGAAGTTTTTATTCTTTTATTTTTCCTGCGGAATTGGAGCCGCTTTAATTCATTCGGGGATTAATTATTATGAAATTCATTCTTTGTTAAATGAACTTTCTAGTTTATCTGTTTCAACTGCCGATATGCATACCATGTTAAATGCAAATATGAAAGATGGGAATACATTTAGGCCAGATTTGTTATTTGAAGCGACAAAACCGTTATTAGAAAAATATAATTTTAATAATGATAGCTTTAATGTTTTGTATCAGACAGCATGTAATACTCAATCAATAACTGTTGGCGCTTCAGGAGCTATTTATGGTTTGTTAGTTGCTTTTGCCTTTATGTTTCCCAATGCTGAGTTGGCTTTGCTATTTATTCCAGTTCCCATAAAAGCGAAGTATTTTGTACCCGGAATCG
>JAGNZI010000008.1:0-31426 GCA_017984495.1 Flavobacterium sp. | reverse complement strand
ACTGTTGGCGCTTCAGGAGCTATTTATGGTTTGTTAGTTGCTTTTGCCTTTATGTTTCCCAATGCTGAGTTGGCTTTGCTATTTATTCCAGTTCCCATAAAAGCGAAGTATTTTGTACCCGGAATCGTACTTTTGGATTTGTTTTCAGGGGTAACAGGATATAGTATTTTTGGGGGAGGAATCGCTCATTTTGCGCACGTAGGTGGAGCGGCTGTTGGTTTTTTGATGATGTGGTATTGGAAAAAGAATCAATTCAATCAAAACCGTTGGGATCGATAGTTGGAAAATAACAGCAAAGATATACTAGGATGAACATTTTAGACGATGTAAAATTACAATATATAACTGGGGGAATGGTGCAAAAGTTACTCTTTTGGAACATTGGTCTTTTTGTATTGGCTACCCTAGTCGATGTTGGGTTGAAATTTTCAGGGATTGCTTTTTCTTATTTTGATTATGTCGCCTTATCTTCAAATACGGCAGTTTTTATAGCAAAGCCATGGACAATTTTGACCTTTAACTTTTTTCATGCGGGCGTTTTTCATTTGATTTTTAACGTGTTACTATTGCATTTCTCTGGACGATTGTTCAATACATATTTTACGGACAAGCAATTATTTGGAGTGTATCTTCTGGGTGGAATTTTTTCTGGATTGACTTTTATTGCGTTGTATTTTGTGTTGGGAAAAGTTTCGTTGTTGGTTGGCGCAAGTGGAGCTATCATGGCCCTTTTGATCGCCACTGCAACTTACGCCCCTTTTATGTTGTTGCGCATTCCACTCGTAGGGACTGTAAAACTATGGCATGTCGCTTTTTTTATTTTATTAATGGATTTGATTCAGTTGCCGCTTGAAAATATGGGTGGTCATTTGGCTCATTTTGGAGGTGCTCTTTTTGGTTTTATGTATATAAAATTGTTGCAAAAAGGCGTGGATCTGACCAAACCCATTTCGGTATTTTTGGATCGCTTGGTAACGATAGCTAAACCAAAACCCAAAACACCTTTTCGAAAAGTACATCGAAATACCGAAAAAAAATCGGTACATTCGTATGGTCAAAACAAAGACATGACCCAAAAACAAATTGACGAAATTTTAGATAAAATAAGTCAATCGGGTTATGATTGTTTGACTAAAGAGGAAAAAGAATTTTTATTTAAAGCAGGAAAATAAATACAATGCAGCAACAAAGTTGGTGGTCCAAATTCATTTTTTATTTGAATATAGTATTTACTGTAGCTACTTTCGTTGCCTATACCTTGCCTTTTTTAGCCCCCAAAGCTTTTCCATTTTTGAGTGTGTTAACTCTGGTACTTCCTTTTTTCTTAATGGTTAATTTTTTGTTTTTTCTGTATTGGTTGTTGCAGTTAAAGCGCCAAATGTTATTGTCTGGTATCCTATTGTTATTGGGAATTTCCTTTTTAAATCGGTTTTATAAATTTTCAGAAACCAATTTGCCGGAAGAGCCCACCGATATCAAATTGATGAGTTACAATGTTCGCTTGTTCAATTTGTATGAATGGTTGCCTAATGATGATGTGCCGTTTCAAATTTCTAATCTATTGCTCGACGAACAGCCCGATATTTTGTGTTTACAAGATTATTCTCCTAATGAGGATGTCAATGTGAATATGTTCAAGTATAAAACAGTTAAATTAGAAGGAGATCGGTTAAAATTTGGCCAAGCCATCTATTCTAAATTTAGAATTGTTAACTCGGGCGAAATAGAATTTCCCAATTCATACAACAGTGTTATTTATGCAGACATTGTAAAAGATAAGGATACCCTTCGCGTATACAGCATGCACTTGGAATCGGTTAAAATTAGTGCAGATATCAATCAGGAAATGGATGAAAAACGTTCTAAATTCATTTTTAACAATATCAGTAAGGCATTCAGTCAACAACAAAACCAATCCGAATTGATCAAAGAGCATTATGCGTCTTGCCATTACCCAAAAATTATCTGTGGTGATATGAATAACAGTGCATTTTCCTATGTGTACCGCACCATTAAAGGAGATTTAAAAGATGCATTTGAAGAAGCTGGTACAGGCTTTGGGAAATCGTATAATTACAAATATTATCCGGCCAGAATTGATTATATTTTTGTTGAAAATACGATTGATGTGAAGCAATTCACCTCATTAGATTATTTCATTCAAAGCGATCATTTTCCGCAATTAGCCCGTTTGAAAATTAATTCTACAACCAACTTATAACGTTTGGTTTTTCAAATAATCTACGGCATACCTTCCTTCATTGAATAGTAAATCTAAGATGCTTAAATTGTTTAAAAAGCCGTGTTTTTCTTCAAATACTTGGGTGTAGGATTCAATTTGTGTGAGATCTTTTTTACCATTAATTAACGGCCTTAAATCAGTAAAATCTGAAACTTCATGGAAATATTCGATTGTTTTATTGGGCGTAATTGTTATTCCCAAACTTTCGTTTACCAAATCAAAAATTTCTAAATTCAAGTCCATTAAAAACGCATGTTTTTTTTCAAAAAGGGGTCTAAAATCATCTTCAAAATATTCAAAGAAAGGCGAAGTTCGATAAGCGGCTTCTAATGATTTGAAATGATTTTTTTGCCAAGCAAAGTCGTTTTCAATGCGAACATCTTTGTATTTCTGGTGTTTTTCTGGACTGTGCTTGATCGGTACATTGAGCAATTGAATGCCGTTTGGACTGTAAATGTACATCCGGTTTCGGTTGGTTTGTTTTTGGAAATTGTCTTCCATTTCAAACGTAACCTTATCCGCTTGAACTAATGCAATGTAATGACTGATCGACGGAAAATAGCTTGGATGGATAAGGAGGTTCTTCATAATTAATGCTATAAAAACATAAATTTCACTAATTAGATTAAGTTAAACTAATTAGTGAAATTTTAATGTGTAGGAATTTAAGCTTCTTCGTCTTTCTTCTTTTTCTTGTTTCTAAAATAATCAAAGGCAAAATACCCTGCTAAAGCAAACAAGAAATATTTAAAATACGATTGGGGTTGGCCGGTTCCGCTAACAGTAGTGAATAGACGATCCCAACGGATGCTCCAGTTTTTTAAGCCATCATTGATGCCATCAATACTCATCCAAATGAATATGGGTTTTCCAACAATGTGATCAGCGGGTACAAATCCCCAATAACGAGAGTCTAATGAATTATGACGGTTGTCTCCCATCATCCAATAGTAATCTTGTTCAAATGTATAGGAAGTTGCCACTTTTCCATCAATTTTTATTTCGTTACCCGAAACGATTAACTCTTTACCTTCGTACTCACTAATGATTTTCTTATAGAACGGAAGTGTTTCATTTGTAAGCGCTACAGTTTTACCGGCTTCTGGGATATAAATCGGACCCAAGTTGTCAACATTCCAATTTTTAGAACCAGGAAAGATGGCGGGATCTGTTTCTTTGTGAATGATACGTTCTACTTTAGTAATTCCAGGGATGTTTTTGATGCGCTCTACCGACTCTTGTGGTAAGGCACTAAATAGTAACGTGTCGTTTGCAATTTGCCCAAAAGCATCCGTAATATGAAGTTCTTGTTTGATGTAATCCAAATTTACTTGGGTTTTTCCGTCCCAAGCTACTTTGTACGAATATTGTGGTTTGGCTCTCTCTGGAAGAATCGATTCTTTACCATTAATATAAACAACACCGTCTTTAATTTCAATTTTATCCCCAGGAATAGCTGTACAACGTTTTACATAATTTGTTTTTTTATCGATAGGTTTATCATATCTTTTGTCAGCGGCTTTATACATATGAAACAACGTATCTGCAGGCCAGTTGAAAACAACAATATCGTTGCGTTCAATTTTTTGTAGGGCTGGAAATCTAAAATAGGGGAGTTGCGGAGTCTCCGCATAGGATTTTATTTTAACCAAAGGTATGGTATCATGCACCATAGGAGCAGCTATCGGTGTCATTGGGGTTCGAGCGCCGTAATGAAATTTACTGACAAAAAGGAAATCACCGACCAATAGGGATTTTTCAAGGGAAGAAGTTGGAATAGTAAAGGGTTGGATGAAATATGTATGCACCAAGGTGGCTACTACAATTGCAAACGAAAGCGATCCTATCGTGTCCATTGTTTTGTTTGGAGCTTTTAAGTCGCGTTTTTCATGATAAGTAACGTCTTGTGAGTAATTTACATAAGCTATATATAGTCCTAAAGTAAACACACCCAAAAGCATATCGAGAGTCGATTTTTTTCCAAAGGTTCTCAATGTCTCAATCCAAATAATCGGAAACAAAAACAAATTGATAACGGGTATAAATAGTAGTAGTACCCAATATTTTGGACGGTTGATGATTTGCATCAATACAATGCCGTTATACACGGGAACAAAAGCTTCCCAAGCTTTTCTACCTGCTTTTACATATAATTTCCAAGTGCTAATTCCGTGAAGGATTTGTGCGAATGCGATTAAAAGTAACCAACCTGTTGTTTCCATTTCAATATCGTTTAATGGTTATATTTGCTATTTTGTTTATTTTTGGTGTAATCCCAATACGTCTTTCATGGTAAATACTCCTTTTTTACCCACCAGCCATTCGGCAGCAATTACTGCCCCAAAGGCAAAACCTTCTCTGCTGTGAGCGGTGTGTTTGATTTCGATTTGATCGACTTCACTGTCGTAAAAAATACGATGCGTTCCAGGAACGTTTTCTATTCGTTTGGCATCAATATGAATTTCATTACTGATGGGCGTTTCTAGTGTCCAATTGTTGTAATTGCTATGTTTGATAATACCTTCCGCTAAGGTAATGGCAGTTCCACTTGGCGCATCAAGCTTTTGTGTGTGATGAATTTCCTCCATGGAAACGGTGTATTGTTTCAAGTTGGCCATCATTTGGGCTAAATAGGCATTCAATTCAAAAAATACATTAACACCCAAACTAAAGTTGGATCCATAAATAAAGCTGCCATTTTGCGCCCAACATAAATCAACCATTTCTTGATAGTGATTTAACCAGCCGGTAGTTCCTGAAATGACTGGAATTCCCATGTGAAAACAGGTTGAAATATTTTCAACCGCACTACTAGGAATGCTAAAATCTATGGCTACATCTGCCAAATTCAATCCATCAAAAGATGTAGTTTTGTCTTTTCGCAACACAATTTCATGGCCACGTTCTAAAGCTATTTTTTCAATAACTTTCCCCATTTTTCCGTAACCTAAAAGTGCTATTTTCATATGGTATTTGTTGCGTTTCTACAAAAATGTTACCTAATTATTTGTTAAAATTGATACGATAAAGTTACGCCATAATTGAATTTAAAATCCAAATCATTTTGATTTAAATCGGGTTTTAATGACAAATTATCGTTAACATTGAATTGCATCAAATGCGCATCAACATTAGCATCAACAATATTTAGAATATAAACAACTCCCGTTATTAATGCTGATAAATCTCGATTTCTTTGGTGAAATTTTTGCCCACGAATCACCCAATCATTGCTTTTTCCACTGTAAATAGGGTGGTTTGGATCAGCTGTTCCCGCCAATCGTCTTTTGTATTCATCGCGGTACAAATGGTATTTGTCTTGGTTCCAGGTATACGAATACATACCTAATCCAAGCCCGATATATACGATTGGAACTTTCCAATATTTTTTGTTATAGGCTTGTCCTAATCCCGGAAATATGGCTGAAAAAAAAGCAGCTTTTGCGGGTGCATTCGGGTTGATTACAATGCGCGTTGTATCGGCTGGGCGCAGCGAAATTTCTTTCTGAGCCAGTCCATATAGCGGTAACAATACTATGGCAAACAGGAGTATGTACGGAAGTTTTTTCACTACTCGTGAATTAATTTTAAAATGCGATTAAAGTCTTCTTCTGAGTGAAAGGGAATTGTAATTTTTCCTTTCCCATTTCCAGCTACTTTGACCTCAACTTTAGTTCCAAAGTAAGCGGCAATCGCTTTTTTCTCCGCTTCTTTAACGGCAAAAGAAGTCCCTTTGCTTGAATTCGTGCTTTTAGGTTTTAAGCTGTTTTGGTGGCTTTTAACTAATGCTTCGGTTTCTCTAACCGATAGATTTTGTGTTACCACTTTGTGATAAATATCACTTTGAATGTCTTGGTTTTCAATATTGATTAATGCTCTACCATGTCCCATAGAAATGAATCCGTCGCGCATTCCAGTTTGAATGATGGGGTCCAATTTCAATAAGCGTAAATAATTGGTAATCGTAGATCTTTTTTTACCTACGCGCTCACTTAATTCTTCTTGTGTAAGGTTAATTTCTTCAATCAATCGTTGGTACGAAATGGCAACTTCAATCGGATCTAAATCGTGTCGTTGTATGTTTTCTACCAATGCCATCACCAAAGATTCGTTATCATTAGCTAAGCGAATATAGGCTGGTATTGTTTTTAATCCGATGAGTTTAGAGGCACGCAAACGGCGTTCCCCAGAAATTAATTGAAAGGTATTGAATTCTAATTTTCGAACAGTAATGGGTTGAATTACGCCTAATTCTTTAATCGATTTGGCTAATTCTTGTAACGTGTCCTCGTTGAAATTGGTTCGAGGTTGAAACGGATTAATTTCAATAGCATCGATATCTAATTCAATAATATTTCCTACTACTTTATCAGCATTTTTATCCGAAGCCGATTTGATGTCGTTTTCTGGATCTCTCAATAAAGCTGATAATCCTCTTCCTAAGGCTTGTTTTTTTACCGCTTTTGTCATCTTTCTATTATTGATTTTTTTTAATGATTTCTTCTGCTAAATTCAAATAATTTGAAGCCCCTTTACTCGTGGCGTCATAATTAATAATGCTTTCGCCAAAACTAGGCGCTTCGCTCAATTTAACATTTCTATGAATTATCGTTTCAAATACCATATTGTTGAAATGCTTCTGTACTTCATCTACAACTTGGTTGGATAAACGCAAATGCGAATTGTACATGGTCAACAACAATCCTTCAATATCCAAACCAGGGTTATGGATTTTTTGAACGCTTTTAATCGTATTTAATAATTTGCCCAATCCTTCTAAAGCAAAATACTCACATTGTATTGGAATGACAACACTATCTGCAGCGGTTAACGCATTTAAAGTTAACAGCCCTAGGGAAGGTGCACAATCAATAATGATGTAATCGTATTGGTCTTTAATACTTTCAAGGGCTTGCTTCAGCATGTATTCACGATGCTCTTTATCCACCAATTCGATTTCGATGGCTACTAAATCAATATGGGCTGGAATAACCGATACATTGGGAGCCGAACTGGCAACTATTGCTTCTTGAGGTGTAGCGCTGTGCTCTAAAACTTGATACGAACCAATTTCAACACCTTCAACATCAATTCCTAAACCCGAACTCGCATTGGCTTGAGGGTCGGCATCAATTAAAAGCACTTTTTTTTCTAAAACACCAAGTGACGCTGCTAAGTTAACAGAGGTTGTTGTTTTGCCTACTCCACCTTTTTGATTGGCTATTGCAATGATTTTACCCATTTGATAATTAAAAAATTTAAGTCGTAAAAATACAATTATTTATCGTTTTTTCAAGGCAATTTTGTTAACAATGGGTTAAAGTTGTGCCGACATCTTTTAATGCCTATAAAATAGGAATTCTAGGATTTATTTTCACCAAGTACCGTTTGTGGAATACATGAAAAAACACGAATAATTTTCGTGTTTTTTCATGTATTAATCTCTTTTAGGAGTGTTTTTTTTAATGCGTTTGTCTTCTTTTTTTTCTTTAGCCGTTTTCAAAGGTTCTTTCTTTGCCGTTTTTTTTGCGTCTTGACTTTTTGCCATAAGGATTAGTTTTTCGTAAATGTAACATAAAAGGCTAAGCCGAATGGGTTTCATCCCATTTATTTCAATAAAAACGAGAAGAAGGCTTTACGCTTCCAATAAAACCTCTAAAATGCTTATGGCAGCTTCACTAATTTTTGTTCCGGGTCCAAAAACAGCTACAGCTCCTGCATCAAATAAAAATTGGTAGTCCTGAGCCGGGATTACGCCACCTACAATGACCATAATATCTTCGCGTCCATACTTTTTAAGTTCATCAATTACTTGAGGGACTAACGTTTTATGTCCAGCAGCTAATGAGGATACCCCCAGTATATGTACGTCGTTTTCTACGGCTTGTTTTGCAGCTTCTTGTGGCGTTTGGAATAACGGCCCAATGTCGACGTCAAAACCAACATCGGCATACCCTGTTGCTACTACTTTAGCCCCGCGATCGTGACCATCTTGTCCCATTTTTGCGATCATTATGCGAGGACGACGTCCTTCTTTCTTTGCGAAGGCATCGGCTAATTGTTTTGCTTTTTCAAAACTTTCATCGTTTTTTATTGCTGCACTGTACACGCCACTTACTGATTTAATTTGTGCTTTATATCTTCCGAAAACAACTTCTAAGGCATCACTAATTTCCCCTAATGTTGCTCTATTTTTTGCTGCTTCTACGGCTAAAGATAGTAAATTATCGGTAGTGTTTTTTCCTTGTGTATGGGAATCAGCACATTCGGTTAATTTTGCTAAACAAGCCCTAACTTTTTCGTTATTACGAGTCGCTTTAATTTGTTCTAATCGTTCGATTTGTTGTTTGCGCACCATTTCGTTATCCACATCCAAAATTTGTAGTGGATCTTCTTTTTCTAAACGGTATTTGTTTACGCCAACAATGATGTCCTGACTGCTATCGATACGGGCTTGTTTGCGCGCTGCAGCTTCTTCAATGCGTAGTTTTGGAATGCCTGCTTCGATGGCTTTAGTCATACCGCCCAGTTGTTCTACTTCTTCGATTAAAGCCCAAGCTTTTTCGGCAATTTCAGCCGTTAAACGTTCTACATAATAACTTCCTGCCCATGGATCTACCGTTTTGCATATTTTGGTTTCCTCTTGTAAAAAAATTTGGGTATTTCGAGCAATTCGCGCCGAAAAATCGGTGGGTAACGCGATCGCCTCATCCAAAGCATTGGTATGTAACGATTGGGTTCCTCCAAAGGCGGCGGCAGCGGCTTCAATTGTTGTTCGCGCCACGTTATTAAACGGATCTTGTTCGGTTAAACTCCAACCAGAAGTTTGGCAATGCGTTCGTAAGGCTAATGATTTTTCGTCCTTTGGATTAAACTGTTTCAATAATTTTGCCCAAAGCATTCGTCCGGCTCGCATTTTGGCTATTTCCATAAAATGATTCATGCCTATTGCCCAGAAAAAGGACAGGCGAGGTGCGAACGAATCAATATCCATTCCAGCAGCTAAACCTGTGCGAATGTATTCCAAACCGTCTGCCAACGTATATGCCAATTCAATATCTGCTGTAGCACCGGCTTCTTGCATGTGGTAACCCGAAATCGAAATCGAGTTGAATTTTGGCATATTTTTACTCGTATATTCAAAAATATCGGCAATAATTTTCATTGAAGGCGTAGGTGGATAAATGTAGGTATTTCGCACCATAAATTCCTTCAAAATATCATTCTGAATTGTTCCAGACAATAGGTTAGGAGCCACTCCTTGTTCTTCTGCTGCCACAATGTAAAATGCCATAATAGGCAAAACCGCACCGTTCATGGTCATAGAAACCGACATTTCGTCTAATGGAATTTGGTCGAAAAGTACTTTCATGTCTTCCACCGAGTCAATGGCAACACCCGCTTTTCCAACGTCACCCACCACTCGTTCGTGGTCAGAATCGTAACCTCTGTGTGTGGCTAAATCAAAAGCAACGGATAAACCTTTTTGTCCAGCGGCTAAGTTTCTTCTGTAAAAGGCATTGCTTTCTTCAGCCGTTGAAAAACCGGCATATTGACGGATGGTCCAAGGACGACGCACGTACATTGTAGCGTAAGGTCCGCGTAAATTAGGCGCAAAACCAGCTCCAAAACCAAGGTGTTCTAAATTTGAAATATCGTCTTTCGTGTAGATCGGTTTTAGCTCGATGTTTTCGGCGGTGTGGAAAGTTGGTTCCAAGTTTAAGGTTTCAAGTTCCAAGTTGTTGGAATTTGGAATTTCATTTTTGGAATTTTCCAAAGTTATATGTTGTATATCTTTTCTCATGATTATTGCTCTTGAGATAATCGTTCTTGTTCTACTTTTTCTGCCAAACGTTTTTCAATAATCGGGGTGATTAGTGTTTTTCTAGCATTTTGTTTTACGAAAGGATACAGTTCCAAATCGTTTTTCATGTGATCATTTTTGTTAGGATACTTGTTCGTTCCTAATAAAACTTCCTGTCCTGAATCGAATAGTTCTTGCTCTTTTTGAGCGCTTTCGTTGATTTTTCGCTGAAGGGTTCCCTCAATTAATTGCGAAATCAATCCTCCATTTTTTTCAATGTCTTTGAATAATTCCAACGCTTTTTCGGCCAATTGTTCGGTTATAGTTTCAATATAGTAGGCACCATCGGCAGGATTGTTAACTTTATCAAAATAACTTTCGTGCTTCAATATCAATAATTGGTTACGGGCAATACGATCGCCAAATTCATTGTCTTTATGGTATAAAGCATCGTATGGTAAATTGGCAATAGCATTTGCGCCTCCCAGTATGGCCGACATGCATTCGGTAGTTGTTCGCAACATATTGACGTTGTAATCGTATATAGTTTTGTTGCGTTTGGATGGTGTTGCAATGATATGGCACTCTAAATTGTGATGGTATTCAGATGCTAAGGTATTAAATAACAGGCGTAAGGCTCTTAGTTTTGCAATTTCAAAAAAGTAATTCGTCCCCACAGCAACTTCAATCGTAAAGGCTTGGTTTAGGGATGGAATTCGATTAAAATATTCGTTGGTATGGGCTAAAGTATACGCCAATTGTTGTACGACGTTAGCGCCTGCATTTTGATAAATTCCACTTGAGATGGTTAAAAAAGGAACGGTAGTATTAGAAGCTATAACTCGTAATTTTTCCACATCTTTTTCAAGATTTTCAAACCAGTTTCCTTCCTTTTCTAATTGTCCTATAGGGTCAATTAGTAGGAAAATATTTGCGTTTGTTTTGGTAATAAAAGTGTTTATTTTAGTTGCGAAATCGATAGAGAGAAAAGGCAAATGAAAATAATATATTGTGTTTTCTAAAGGAAGCCCCTGCATTAATTCTTCAATCGAAATTAAATCATTTTCCAAGGTAAATCGGATGCTTTCGGCACCTCTTTGCAGCGTATTTAAAGCTCGTGCATTTGACTTTTGTACGTCGTGCACAAAGATATTTTGAAGGATGGAAAAAGGTGCATCAGGCGCATCAGTGGCAACCTTAGCGGTGGTTTCATCGAAATGATAAAACGGTTTTACTTTAATTCCCTCGGGACTTTCCCAAACAAGCGTTTCATTGTAATCGGCGCCTTTGAGTTCAAATTGAATTTGCTGTTTCCACTGTTTTGTGGAAATTGGATCAAATTCGGTAAATAAATTAGTAGTAGACACGATTGATTTCTTTAATTAGTACTGTTGCCTTTTTCTTCTTTTTTGTCGTCTTCGTATTCAATGATGTAAATGTCTTCGTTTTCGCGTTTCATATAATATTTTTCGCGTGCAAATTTTTCTACTCGATCATTGTTTTTGAGTTGCTTAATACTAGCACTATCTTTTTTTATTTCGGCTTTATAATAGTCAATGTTATCTTCAATTTCTTCAATTTCATGATTCAAAACACGATGTTCTAAATAGGAATAATTATCCAAAAAAAGCATCCAAATCACAAAGAAAAGAAGCACTACTATGTAGCGGTTGGCGATCATTTTGAGAAACGGATATTTTGCGATAAGATTCTTCAATTTATTCATTATACCAGTCTTTGATTAATAACGGCTCGCACTACGTCGATGGCAACGGTGTTGTATTTGTCGTTAGGGATAATAATATCAGCAAAAGCTTTTGTAGGCTCAATAAATTGTTCGTGCATGGGTTTTAGTGTCGTTTGGTAGCGATTTAAAACTTCTTCCATATCGCGACCTCGTTCGGCAATATCCCGTTTTAAACGACGAATTAGTCGCTCGTCGGAATCGGCGTGAACGTATATTTTTATATCAAACAAATCTCGTAACTCTGGATGAGTTAGGATTAGTATGCCTTCAACAATCATTACTTTTCTAGGGTGTGTAACTACTTTGTCATCCGTTCTGTCGTGGGTTACAAAGGAATAAACAGGTTGATCAATGGTTTTTCCCGCTTTTAAATCTTTTAAATGAGCAACTAGTAAATCAAAATCAATCGCTCTGGGATGATCAAAATTAATTTTTGTACGTTCTTCGTATGTTAAATGGTGTGTTTCTTTGTAGTACGAATCTTGTGAAATAATTCCGACTTCTGTTGCGGGTAATTCATTCATTATTTGGTGCACCACTGTGGTTTTTCCGCTACCTGTTCCTCCGGCAATTCCAATAATAAGCATAAATGATATCGTATTGATTGTTTTAGCAAAAATAGAAATAATATTCTATGTGTTTTTTGTTTTGATAAGAAAGTTTTGGCAATTTGTGCTAAATAAGTAGGGTTTGTTAGCGGTTGAAATGAATAATAACAGCAAAAAAGTTAGTGCATTATCGTTCAAAACCAAATTAAAAATAAAAACCTATTTATTTATTTGGGAAAATAGATTTTAATACTATATTTGCATCCTCATTTACGGGGTGTAGCGTAGCCCGGTTATCGCGCCTGCTTTGGGAGCAGGAGGCCGCAGGTTCGAATCCTGCCACCCCGACAAAAACCTTCTTGTGTTCAAGAAGGTTTTTTTTATGCTGAGAAATTAATAGGTTATTAAAAAATCTAATCCAATTTTAGGAAATAATTTTAATTAAAAACTTACATTTGCTACTCTTTAAAGAATACTATTATGTCAGATACAATTGAAAAAGTAAAATGTTTAATTATTGGCTCAGGTCCTGCTGGATATACAGCAGCTATTTATGCGGCTAGAGCAAATATGAACCCTGTTTTATATCAAGGAACTCAACCTGGAGGGCAATTGACCACCACAAATGAAGTAGAAAATTTCCCTGGCTATCCTGAGGGTGTTACGGGACCTGAAATGATGGTACAATTACAGGCACAGGCCCAACGTTTTGGTTCGGATGTGCGTGACGGATGGGTAACTAAAGTAGATTTTTCGGGGCCTACTCATAAGGTTTGGATAAATGACACCAAAGAGATTCATGCTGAAACGATCATTATTTCTACTGGAGCGTCGGCTAAATACTTGGGATTAGAATCGGAACAACATTACTTAAAATTAGGCGGTGGTGTTTCAGCTTGTGCAGTTTGCGACGGATTTTTCTACAGAAATCAAGAAGTTGTTATTGTAGGAGCAGGGGATAGCGCTTGTGAAGAGGCGCATTATCTTTCTAAATTATGTAAGAAAGTTACCATGTTAGTGCGTAGTGATAAATTTAGAGCTTCTAAAATTATGGCAGAACGTGTTCAAAAAACGGAAAATATTGAAATATTAATGAATACTGAAACCGATGAAGTATTAGGAGATGGACAGGTGGTAACAGGAGTTCGTGCTAAAAACAGAACAACTGGTGCTTTGACTGAAATTGCAGCTACAGGTTTCTTTGTAGCCATTGGTCATAAACCCAATACGGATATTTTTGCTGATTTTATTACATTGGATGAAACGGGATACATTGTTAATGTTCCAGGTAGTTCAAAAACTAATGTTCCAGGTGTATTTGTGGCTGGTGATGCGGCAGACCATGTGTACCGTCAGGCAATTACTGCGGCAGGAACAGGATGTATGGCAGCATTAGATGCAGAACGTTATATAGCTTCTAAAGAATAACAATAGATAATATCAAAAAAAAATCCGACAGCTGTCGGATTTTTTTTTTGATTATTTTTCTTTCTTCTGGAGTAAAGCGTTGTTAGCAAGTTTTTTTATCGTAATCTTTTGCTCACCCCAAAGCTCAATTTGTGATTTTCCTGCTGCCGCTATTGAAATGGCAATAGTACTGTTGATTTCACATTTTGCAGATCCATCCGTTTCTAATTCCACTGTTCCTATTGCTAATTTTGAAGCGGTTAAATGGCTCGAGTTGTCTAATCTCATTTTGGCATTTGTAGCCGTACCTTCCAGTAATGCGGTACTTTTTTGATACATGTCAACTTTGCATTCTGTAGCTGCTACAAGCGCTTTTAAACGACTGTTTTTGCTTAATTCTAAACTCGTACTTTCTCCTTTTACATTAATTTCTGCTTCCGCTTTATCGTCTAGTATCAATGCGAAATAATTTGAATTTACATTTAAAAATGACTTCGAGTTGTGGTAATTTTTAACGATAATCTTATCAAGTTCAATAGTTGCAAGTGCTTTTATTTCTGCATCGTTACGTGCTGTAATAAGTTGTAAAGCATTTGAATAATTGATGCGAATGGAAAATTTTTTGTAAGCTGTCGGTTCTTTTAAAGCATTAATTTTTAAGACATTTCCAGAAACTTCATAATTGATTATCTCGTGTAAATTATCGTCGGCTTCAATTTCTATAGAAGGTTTGTCTCCTTTGACTAAAAAGACTTCAAAATTATCACCAACTTCGATGGTTTCAAAATTAGAAACTTCTTTGATGGCTACGGTTACGATTTTAGAACCTTTAATTTTTTCTTTCTTTTGTCCAAAAGAAAGCGAAGTTACTATAAGAGCAACTAGTAATAAAGCAATTTTTTTTGACATTTTTGGGTATATTAATAAGCAAATATAAATAAAAACATCGGTAAATATACCGATGTTTTTATTTTGTATTTAAAAGATAGATGCTATCAATTGGGTAATAAAGGTAAATACAAATTCGATAATTTGAATAACTAGTTTTATCATAGGGTTGAATTTAGTTTTTTATCTGAATTGATGTTGTAAAATTAATTTTTTTTGTTCTCATGCTTGTTAATTATATGCTAATTATTTGTTAAATTAGCATGATAATGAAGCAGTTATCGATTTAGTTTTCTGAAATACTACCGCCTGAGCTTTCTGTTTTTATAAGCGTTTTAGGGATTTGATAGTACGAAATAGAACTCCCGCTTGAGGCCGTACCTTTCAATTTAATAATTGGATTCACTTTTATAAAACTGCCACTTGACGCATCAGCAATAATTTCATTGGCTGCTAAATCTTTAGCATCAATATCGCTTCCGCTGGAAGAAGTTGTTGTTACCATAAGTCCTTTTCCTGAAACGGTTAAACGGCTTCCACTAGAAGCATCACAGCTTACTTTTTCATATTCTAATACCGCTTCAATTGTAGCACCACTACTGGTGTTTAATGAAAGTGCTGTACCTTTTAACGTATTCTTAGAATGTATGGTTGATCCACTAGAGGCATCCAGTCCACTAATTGAAGACATTTCTACATAGACATTAATAGGGGATTGCGTATTGATGTTTCCATCAACTTTAACATATAAAGTGCCGTTTTCAATTTTTGTTGTAATGTATTGTTGGATGTTGTCATCGGTTTCAACTGCAATGGATGCTGTAGGTTCTTGTGTTATAATAACAGTTACACCTGAGCTGGCATCAATTGCTGTAAATGGTGCTGCACTGTTTCTTTTTTCTGTTGTAATGTTTCCACTGCCTTTAATTCCTGTAAATCCTTCATTGCACGACAATAATGAAATGCTTACCAGCAGTACGAGTAGTTTAATTGTGGTTTTCATATTATTTTTTTGATTTGGTTTCTGTTTTCTTTTGTGTTTCTTCAATGGCTATTGTTTCATTGATTTTTTTCTTTACTAAAACACCATTTTCATTATAGATAATGGTTGCAGTGGAATCATTTTCTATTTCATTAGACTCCACATCGAGGTGTTCGTTTTCAGAAATTGGGCAGTTCAAACATTTAACCTTTTCGGAATCTACTCTATAAATATAATCTGAAGAACTGTAATGAAGATTAAAAAAATCATCATTTGAAGTATCATAAGTGTAAAAGTTTTTATCGGTTTTAAAGTGGGTTCCTTTTGGTAGATATAAATATATCGCTATTTCTTGTCCTCTATAATGATCTTTAACATCCGCAATAAGATAGTTGTCTAGTTGCAATACATTGCCATCAAATTTAAAATTGTATTTAATTTTTTCAGCTCTTTTTCTTGCGTCATCTGCAGATTTGCCTTTGGCTAATTTTTCTACTTGTAAATACGCAATGCTCGATTCGGTTTCTATAATTTCAATAGAAATGTCGTTGGAATAGATGATTTCTTCATTTTTTTCATTTTGGGTGATTCTAAAATCGGTTTCATGGAAAACGTTTTTCGAATAGAAATCATTGTTTTTGAACTTAATCAATAACGTATCGCTTGGATTTAAAAGTATGTCTTGTTTTTGTACAGATTTTCCTTCAAAGGCCAACTGAGCGGCTTCGTTGATGCCTAAAGAGATGGCAATTCCAAATGCAATAATCCATGTAGCAAGTAAGGTGTATTTGGCAATGGCACCAATCGATTTCATGTGATTTACCAATAATTTTAAACCCAAGAGTAGAATAAAAAAGAACGGAATTCCGAACACAAGCAGAAATAATACGCCTTGTATCCAAATAGGTGTTTCAAGACCAATTGGTGTTCTTACATGGTTTAGTATATAATTATCAGGCATGTTCGCAGAGAAGATCATGAATACACTGGTAACACAAAAAGCAATCAATGCAATGGAACTGAATAATACGATTAGTCCTCCAATAAATTTTGTAAACAAATGAAACAAGGTTGTAAACAGTTTGCTCAGTGAAGAACTCGTTTTGTGAATTCCCTGACGGGTATTTTCAGCAAATTTTTGTGAGTCTATTTTACCAAATTTATCTGCAATTTCATCAATTCCTTCTTTTACTTTTCGTTCAATATTGGAAATTGTAATGGGTTCGCCCTTCATTTCTAGTTTTTGAGATGTGGTTATGGCTTCCGGAATGATAATCATCAAAATGAAATAAATCAAGATGGGACTTCCAAAACCTGCAACAACAATAATGACAAAAAGTAAGCGAATCCAAACAGGGTCTATGGTAAAATAATGTCCAAAACCTGAGGCCACTCCACCAATGATGCTGTTTTCCTTATCTCGGTATAATTTTTTTGCTTTCGAAAGGAAGCTATAATCAATCGGTTGTTCCGTTTCTTGGTCAATTTTATAGTCTTCAGGTTGTCCCATGATGCTAATTACCGCATCAATTTCTACTAAGCCAATGACTTGTTTGTCGTTCTGGATGCGTTCTTGAAATAATTCGGCAATCCGACTTTCAATGTCTTTCATGATTTCTTCTCTACCTTCCATTGAGAGAGAACGTTTTACCGCATCAAAATAACGCGATAATTTTTGATAGGCATCTTCATCAATATGGAAGAACATTCCACCTAAATTTATACTTATTGTTTTGTTCATGTCGCTTAGTTTTGATTGGTTATTATGTTTACGGCATCGGCTAATTCTTTCCATGTGCCGTTTAATTCTTGTAAAAATTCTTTTCCTTCATCGGTTAATCCGTAATACTTTCTGGGCGGACCCGATGAAGATTCCTCCCATCGATACGTTAACAAACCATCGTTTTTAAGTCGTGTTAATAAAGGATACACCGTTCCTTCAACGACCAGTAATTTTGCGTTTTTTAGCGTATCCAGAATTTCAGAAGTGTAGGCATCTTTTTCTTTTAGTACCGATAAGATGCAAAATTCTAAAACGCCTTTACGCATTTGCGCTTTTGTGTTTTCAATATTCATACTTTATTTGTTTATTAGTAAGGATTCAATGTTGATGAAGTTTTTTTAACAAAAATACATAACCTATTAATTTCTTATACAAAGATAATTCTAATGAAAGGTATTGTGTTACGCATAGTAATAATATTTAACATAAAATTAACATTTAATGCTATTTGAGTCCAGTCGTACTATTTTGTATCTTTACCCATAAATTATACTATTCATGGAGTTTACACCTGCAAAACTGAATCTTTTTTCTTTTTTTAAATTACCGGCAGCTTTTTGGTCGGGCGTTCGTGTTCGATCAATTTCGAATACGTCTTGTGAGGTAACGGTCAAACACCGTTGGTTCAATCAAAATCCGTTTCAATCCATGTATTTTGCGGTGCAAGCTATGGCGGCCGAAATGACAACGGGTGTATTAGTCATGCTCCACATCAAAGCGAGTGGAAAGAATGTTTCCATGTTGGTAGCGCAAAATAAAAGTATATTTACCAAGAAAGCTACTGGGAGAATTACGTTTGTATGCTCACAAGGTGATGCCATTAAAGAGGCTATAAATGAAGCCATAGCTTCCAAGGAAGGAAAAACCATTTGGTTAACATCTATTGGTAAAAATGCAAATGGCGAACAAGTTTCTGAAATGCAATTTGAATGGACATTGAAGGTAAGATCCTAAAAATATACATGAAACTATTCCTAAACATTCGTTAATTTCTTTCATACCTTATCAATTGATTGTAACTTTGAGAAAAAGCAAATAACATGACTATTTTAGTTACAGGTGCGACGGGTTTAGTGGGACAAGAATTAGTGGGGTTGTTGTTGCAAAATGGCCACACCGTTCATTATTTATCCACTTCAAAAAATAAATTAGTTTGTAATGCGAATTATAAAGGTTTTTATTGGAATCCAAAAGCAGCCGAAATTGATGTGGCGGCATTTAACGATGTAGAAACGATAGTTCATTTAGCGGGTGCGAATGTTGCCCAAAGATGGACGCAGGTATACAAAGATGAAATTATTCAAAGTCGCGTGCTTTCAACGCAGTTACTGTACAAAACCCTCCAACAAATTTCACATAATGTAACCCAAATTGTTGCGGCATCTGCCGTAGGTATTTATCCCAATAGCTTAGACACTATTTATCATGAAACGGATTTGGATATAGCGGAATCTTTTTTAGGAAATGTAGTCAAACAATGGGAGAATGAAGTCAGTCAGTTTGAAAAATTAGAGTTGGTGGTAACAAAAATTAGAATTGGTATTGTATTGGCTAAAAATGGAGGTGCATTACAAGAAATGGTGAAACCAATTCGTTTGGGTCTAGGTGCCGCTTTTGGTTCGGGAAAACAATACCAATCTTGGATACACATTCACGATCTTGCTGCTATTTTTTATTTTGTGATGCAGCATAAGTTGGCGGGAGTGTATAACGGCGTTTCACCTTATCCGGTGACCAATGAAGACCTGACCAAAGCAATTGCTAAAACACTTGAAAAACCCTTGATTCTTCCAAATGTTCCTCAGTTTGTTATGAAATTGGTTTTGGGAGAAATGCAGGAGATACTGTTTTCTAGCCAAAATGTAAGCAGTAGAAAATTATTGGATGAGAATTTCCAATTTAAGTATGCCTCACTAGATAAAGCGTTATTCGCGTTATTGAAATAAACGAATGGATTTATTTTTACTGACAATTTGACATTTTTAAACATTTGGCAATACATTTGCAATTCCATTTACTAAAGTAAAAATGTTTAAAAAAATATTCAAAAATATGAGTCAGGAAAGTACTGAAAACATCGAAAAGGAGAACATTAATGAAGAAAATGTTTCAGAAAATCAAGGAATTCCAACCCCTGAATTAACCCCAGAAGAACAATTACAAGATGAATTGAGCAACGAAAAAGATAAATTTTTGCGTCTTTTTGCTGAATTTGAAAATTACAAAAGAAGAACCGCTAAAGAGCGTATTGATTTATTTAAAACCGCTAATCAAGAAGTTTTGCAAGCCATGCTTCCTGTTTTAGATGATTTTGATAGAGCTTGGGCGCAAATATCTAAATCCGAAGACGAAGCTTTGGTTACCGGTGTTCAATTGATTCATGATAAACTTAGAACCACTTTAGTGTCAAAAGGATTAGAAGAAGTAGCAGTAAAAGCAGGTGATGTTTTTAATGCTGATTTTGCCGAAGCAATTACTCAAATTCCTGCTCCAAATGATAAATTAAAAGGTAAAATCGTTGATGTAATTGAAAAAGGATACAAATTAGGAGATAAAATTATACGTTTTCCAAAAGTGGTAATCGGACACTAATTTTATTTTATAAACGCCATTCATCGCGTTTCAATCATTATTATATAGTTTAAAATGAAAAAAGATTTTTACGAAATACTAGGCATCTCTAAAAACGCATCAGCCGATGAAATTAAGAAAGCCTACCGAAAGAAAGCCATAGAATTTCATCCCGATAAAAACCCTGGAAATAAAGAAGCGGAAGAAAAGTTTAAAGAAGCTGCGGAAGCTTATGAAGTATTGAGCGATCCAAATAAGAAAGCCAAGTATGATCAATACGGTCATCAAGCTTTTGAAGGCGGAGGTTTTGGCGGTGGTCATCACATGAACATGGATGATATTTTTAGTCAATTTGGAGATATTTTTGGCGGTGCTTTTGGCGGCGGCGGTTTTTCTGGTTTTGGCGGCGGCGGCGGTCAAAGACGCGTTAAAGGGAGTAATCTTCGCATCAAAGTTAAATTGACTTTAGAGGAGATTGCCAATGGTGTAGAGAAGAAAGTAAAGGTAAAACGAAAAGTTCAAGCCAAAGGCGTAACCTATCGAACCTGTCCTACTTGTAACGGTTCGGGTCAGATAATGAAAATTGCCAACACTATTTTAGGAAGAATGCAAACGGCAACTACTTGTCATATTTGTAGTGGTTCGGGTCAAATATTAGATCAAAAACCAGCCGGAGCCGATGCACAAGGAATGTTGTTAGAGGACGACACAGTGGCTATCAAAATTCCTGCAGGAGTGGTAGATGGTATGCAATTGAAGGTGGCCAATAAAGGTAACGAAGCACCTGGAAGCAATAGTATTCCTGGAGATTTGATTGTAGCGATAGAAGAAATAGAGCACGAATTATTAAAGCGCGAAGGTGAAAATCTTCATTATGATCTTTACATAAGTGTTGCCGAAGCAGCTCTTGGGGTTTCTAAAGATATTGAAACCGTTTCGGGTAAAGTACGCATCAAATTAGAAGAAGGCATTCAGTCGGGTAAGATTTTGAGATTAAAAGGCAAAGGAATTCCAAGTTTGAATTCCTATGGAAACGGCGATTTGCTCGTACACGTAAATGTTTGGACACCTAAAAATTTAAATAGCGAACAAAAGCAATTTTTTGAAAGAATGTTGACCGATGAAAATTTTATTCCAAAGCCGGAAAAATCGGATAAGTCTTTCTTTGAAAAAGTAAAAGATATGTTTTCATAATTGGATACTCATTTTAGTAACAAGGCTCTTTTTCTTAACCCTAGAGCATTTTCTAAATTTTAAAATAAATCCCCATCCATTTGTCATAATAATGGGTGGGTTTTTTTGTAACAATAATGGGGTTATAACTACTAATGATTGAATAAAAATCACAATTTTATGGGCACTATTTTAGAAGTACAAAATGTAGTGAAGCAATATGGCGATTATACCGCTTTGAATAATGTTTCCTTACAGGTTCCCTCCGGAAGTATTTACGGACTTTTAGGACCTAATGGCGCAGGAAAAACCTCCCTAATTCGTATCATCAACCAAATTACCATGCCCGATAGCGGTTCGGTATTGTTAGATGGTGAGCCATTAAAACCCGAACATGTTAAATATATTGGCTACATGCCCGAAGAACGCGGTTTGTATAAAACGATGAAAGTAGGGGAACAGTGTTTGTATTTGGCCCAACTCAAAGGCATGCCTCTTTCGGAAGCAAAAAAACAGCTGAAATATTGGTTTGAAAAATTTCAAATTGAAGGTTGGTGGGATAAAAAAATCCAAGAATTGTCAAAAGGAATGGCGCAAAAAATTCAGTTTATTGTTACCATATTACACGAACCTAAATTATTAATTCTCGACGAGCCTTTTTCGGGTTTTGATCCTGTTAATGCAAACTTGATTAAAGACGAAATCATAGAGTTAAACAAAAAAGGAACGTCAATTATTTTTTCTACCCATCGCATGGAGTCGGTGGAAGAGATGTGTGATTACATTGCGTTGATACATAAATCCAACAAATTAATTGAGGGTAAATTGGAAGATGTAAAGCGTCAATTCCGTTCCAATACCTTTCAAGTGGGTATATTGACAAAAGATGTAGAAGGATTAATGGTGCAATTGACGCAAAAGTTTACAATTGGAACAACCCATTTTAAATCGTTAAACGACGATTTAAAACTAGAAGTACAATTGGGGGAATATGCTTCAAATGAATTGCTCTCCATCTTAACTGCTTTTGGGCAAGTAACTCATTTTGTTGAGAAAATACCGAGTGTAAACGATATATTTATTCAAACCGTAAGTAATTAATTATGAGCATACTATCCTTAATCATAAAAAGAGAGTTTATTGCCAAAGTACGCAATAAATCTTTCATTGTAATGACTTTTTTAAGTCCGCTCTTATTTGTTGGAATGGCACTGCTCGTTGCGTTTTTATCAACGATGAATAAAGATTCGGTTACGCAAATCGCGCTTCATGATGAAGCGGGGTTATTGAAAAAAGAATTTAAAAGCGACAAGTTCACACACTATACCGATTTGTCTTTTATGCCTTTGCAAACTGCAAAAGATACGGCTTTAGCTAGCTACGAAGGATTAATTTATATTCCTAAAGTAGCTAAAGTCCAAGAGTTAAAAGAAAAAGTAGTGTATATCTCTGAAGACAGTCCGAGTTTAGAATTCATTAGTGATGTTGAAGAAGTAATTGATTCGGTCATCACACAAGATAATTTAAAAGAATTGGGTTTTGATGCTCAAAAAATTGAAGCAGCTAAAGCCAATGCAGCGTTACAATTAGCAAAATTTTCTGGTGAAGAAAGTTTAAAAGGTTTGAATGAAATAAAAGTCGCTATTGGAGGACTTTTTGGCTATTTAATCATGATGTTTATTGTGATTTATGGCAACTTTGTAATGCGCAGTGTTATTGAAGAAAAAACATCAAGAATTATCGAAATCATCATTTCATCAGTGAAACCCTATCAATTAATGATGGGTAAAATTATTGGAAACTCGCTTGCGGGAATCTTGCAATTTCTCATTTGGGCTATTGTAGGTTCGTTGTTGTTTTTTATCGCTTCTACATTTTTCGGAATGCAAATGGGGACCAATACCAGTGTTTCTCCAGAAATGATGGAGGCTGCAACAGCTAACGTTGATAAGATGGGGAAATTTCAAATGTATATCAATGAAATTTCAAACCTTCCATTAGCTACATTATTGGTTTCATTTATTGTCTATTTTATTGGAGGTTATTTTTTATACAGTTCATTGTATGCAGCAATTGGAGCTGCAGTAGATTCTGAAACGGATTCACAACAATTTTTATTACCAATTATAATGCCCTTAATTTTAGGGGTATATATCGGATTTTTTACGGTAATTAATGATCCTCATGGTACTATTGCGACTGTTTTCTCCATCATTCCGTTTACATCTCCAATTGTTATGTTGATGCGTATTCCTTTTGGGGTGCCATGGTGGCAATTAGCGCTTTCTATCGTTTTATTGTTTGGAACGTTTATCTTTGTAGTCTGGTTTGCGGCAAAAATCTATCGCGTAGGTATTTTAATGTACGGCAAAAAGCCCACATGGAAAGAACTTTATAAATGGTTGAAATATTAATCAATCCCATAGTGTTTTATAGTTTATCCGTAAAACCATTTAGTTTTTGCCTTTAATCAATTACTTTAAAAAAATGAGTAAAATCCTAATCATAGAAGACGAAGCAGCTATTCGAAGAGTATTGGCCAAAATACTTTCCGAAGAAAATGTTACGTATCAAGTAGATGAGGCTGAAGACGGATTTCAAGGCGTTGAAAAAGTTAAAAGTGAAGACTATGATTTGATTTTGTGTGATATCAAAATGCCAAAAATGGATGGTGTTGAAGTATTAGAAATGGTCAAAAAAATCAAGCCAGAAATTCCAATAGTGATGATTTCAGGTCATGGTGATTTGGAAACCGCTATTAATACCATGCGATTGGGCGCCTTTGATTACATTTCAAAACCGCCCGATTTAAACCGCTTATTAAATACGGTTCGCAACGCTTTAGATCGTAAGCAACTCGTTATCGAAAACAAGATTTTAAAAAAGAAAGTTTCGAAAAACTACGAAATGATTGGCGAAAGTGAAGCGATCAATCATATTAAATCCATGATTGATAAAGTGGCTTTAACCGATGCAAGAGTATTGATTACAGGTCCTAATGGTACCGGAAAAGAACTCGTAGCCCACCAATTGCATGAGAAAAGTGTGCGTGCTACAGCGCCAATGATTGAAGTAAATTGCGCAGCCATTCCTTCAGAATTAATAGAAAGTGAATTGTTTGGACATGTCAAAGGTGCTTTTACCTCTGCAATTAAAGACCGAGCCGGAAAATTTGAAGCGGCCGATGGGGGCACCATTTTTTTAGATGAAATTGGTGATATGAGTCTGTCGGCGCAAGCAAAAGTATTGCGAGCCCTTCAAGAAAATGTCATTCAACGAGTAGGTGCCGATAAAGATATTAAAGTGAATGTACGTGTTGTTGCAGCCACAAATAAAGATTTGAAAAAAGAAATTGAAGCCGGACGGTTTAGAGAAGATTTATACCATCGATTAGCGGTGATTCTCATTAAAGTTCCGGCATTAAATGATAGAAGAGAAGATATACCTGCTTTGATTGTTCATTTTGCAACTAAAATTGCATTAGAGCAAGGAACCGTTGTAAAGAACTTTTCCGAAGCAGCCCTTCAATTATTACAAGAATACGATTGGACCGGAAATATTCGGGAGTTGCGCAACGTTGTTGAACGTTTAATAATATTAGGCGGAACTGAAATTTCTGAACAAGACGTGAAATTATTCGCGAGTAAATAAAATAATGCTTTAAGCATTAGGCAATAGGCATTAAGTTGCTTGTGGCTTAAAGCTTATGGCTTACAGCTGTAAAAAAATGCAATTAAAAAAAATACATCCAAGCCTTCAAAATGCCTTGATTGAAAATGAACTCATTGAGGCCAATGACATGCAACAAGAAACCTTTTCCACCATAAAAAGTGGTGTAGATGCGGTCATTCAATCGCCTAAAAAGAGCGGAAAAACGACAACCATTTTGATGAATGTAATTCAGCGTATGGAAAAGCCTGTTGGCGAAAGTACGCGTGCCTTGGTTTTGGTTCAAGACAAGGAAAAAGTATTGGAAGCGTTGGAAATATTCAAAAAAATGAATCACTACACGAATTTGCGTGTTTTCGGAGTGCATGAAAAAGGCGATATGGATTACGACAAAAACCAAATTTCTTTGGGAATGGACGTTTTGATTGGAACTCCCATACGCATCAATGAAATGTTTTCATCGGCGGGTTTCAATATGAATACCATTAAAATGTTTGTGGTAGATGATGTTGAGGAAATGTTGCGCAAAAGGGAAGATTCGATTATACAGCGCCTTTCTATGAGTGCCGAAAAAACTCAACGCTTGTTTTTTTGTTCGCAAATTACAGAGCGTGTAGAAATATTAGCCGATCGAATTATGATCGAACCGCTTTTTTTTGAAATGGAAGATTAAATAAATTAAGTATGGGAATAATGAAGGTTTTTTCGGGGAGTGAAATATTAGCCGATACATTGAAATTAAAAATTGAAGAAGTAGGTGTTGAGGTTGTTAAAAAAGACAACTTGCAATCGGCTCGTTTGGCCGGTTTTGGAAGTACCGATTTGGCGGTTGAGCTTTTCGTTGATGAACGGTATTACGGAAAAATAAGCCCCGTATTAGAAGAGTTTAGAATGAGTTTATAAACGTAGCGTTCAAAAAAAAAGCTCCCATTTTGGGAGCTTTTTTTTTAATCCAATTGGTCTAAACCTCTTTTCTTGATTAGGGGTGTTACATTAGGTGCTGCACCTCTAAATAATTTATAAAGTACCATTGGGTCTTCGGTACCGCCTTTTTCTAATATGTTTTTTCGAAACGAAAGTGCTTTTTCTGAATTGAATAACCCCGATGTTTTAAACACTTCAAAGGCATCAGTGTCTAATACACCAGACCAAATGTAACTGTAATATCCAGCAGAATAACCGCCAGCAAATATATGGTTAAAATAGGTGCTACGGTATCTTGGAATGATGGTAGAAGGTAAATTAATTTTAGCCATAACTTCTTTTTCAAAAGTTTCAGCATTTGTTAGAATAGCTGATTTTTGAGTATGGTAGGCCATATCTAAAAGGGAAGCAGCTAAATATTCTGTGGTAACAAAACCTTGGTCAAAAGTACCTGCTTTTTGCATTTTTTCAATTAAATCGTCTGGAATAATGGTCCCTGTAGTGTAATGTTTGGCATACATTTTTAAAACTTCGGGTTCTGCAGCCCAGTTTTCCATAATCTGTGAAGGCAACTCGACAAAGTCTCTTGGCACACTCGTACCGGCTAAACTTTCATAGGTAACATTGGATAACAAACCATGTAACGCGTGTCCAAATTCGTGAAAGAAGGTACTCACTTCATCGAAAGTAAGTAATGCGGGAGCATTCGCTGTGGGTTTTGTGAAATTACATACAATAGAAACTACTGGTGTTATTCTTTTTCCGTTTTCCATTTTTTGGTTGCGGTAAGAGGTCATCCAAGCTCCTCCTCGTTTTGATGCTCTTGGGTGAAAATCCATATACAAAATCCCAACATGTGTCCCATTGGCTTCGGTTACCTCCCATACGGTGGCATCATTATGATATTTAGGAACATCATTCAAGGCTTTGAACTGCAAACCGTATAATTTTTTACAAACGGTAAATATGCCTTCTCTAGTTTTCTCAATACTAAAATAAGGTTTCATTTCTTGCTCGTCTAAATTGAAGCGCTCTTTTCTAATCTTTTCAGTGTAATATCTCCAATCATAAGGCATAACGGGACCATTAACTCCCTCTTTTTTCATTAATTCTTCGATATCAGCGGCTTCTTTAGTGGCCATTTTCAATGCTGGCGTCCATAAATCATTTAATAATTTAGTGGCCGTTTCCGGATTTTTAGCCATTGATTTTTCTAATACATAGTCTGCATGAGACGCATAGCCTAGTAATCGCGCTTTCTCTCCTCTCAAATTGGCTATTTTTATGGCTAATCCATTGTTGTCATTTTGATTTCCATTATTGGCACGCATTTGATAAGCATTCCATATTTCTTGACGCAATTTTCTGTTCGAACTGTATTGTAAAAAGGGCATAACGCTCGAGTTGGACAATGTAAAAACCCATTTACCTTCTTTTCCTCTTGCTTTTGCATCAGCTGCTGCGGATTCAATAAGTGCTGTTGGTAATCCGGCTAAATCATTCTTGTTTGAAATTACTAATTCATAAGCATTCGTTTCTGCTAATATATTTTGACCATATTTTAAAGTTGCAACGGCCATCTCTGAATTAATTTCTCTCAATCTGATCTTGAGTTTTTCAGACAAGTTGGCGCCACTTCGCACAAAATTTTTATATAAGTTTTCTAAAATTTTTGTTTGCTCTTGCGTTAATTTTAAATTTTTCTGCTCATCCCAAACCGTTTTTACTCGTTGAAATAAGACTTCATTTAGATTTATATTGTCATTATGAGCCGACATTTTTGGCGCTATTTCTTTAGCAATAGCTTGAATTTCTTCATTGGTATTTGCGCTATTTAAATTGTAGAAGACAGTACTCACTTTAGCCAGTAATTTTCCTGAATTTTCCATGGCTAAAACCGTATTTTCAAAAGTTGGTTTTTCCGTATTTGAAAGTATAGCGTTTATTTCAGATTCCTGTTGTTTGATTCCTTCTAAAAGTGCTGGCTTAAAATGTTCATTCTTGATCAAGTGAAAGGGAGGTACTTGATAAGGAGTTGAATAGGCTTCAAAAAATGGATTCATAGTAGTGTTATTTTTATCCTGTGCGTGAACAGAAGTAGCAATAGTAATTGCTGATAATAAAAGAATGGATTTAAGATTCATGCGTTTGAAATTTAATTGTAAAAATATACGTTTTAAACTTTGCAACCAAAACTAAAGTATGTTTTGTGAAATCTTTGAGTTGACTTCTCATATCTGGATTTATAATCTATCTTTGCACCTTTCAAATTTTTAGTAGAAAGACCTTTTGCTTTTTACTTCTAACCTTTTACTTTAAAAAATGATTACAGTTAACGACATAGCCGTAGAATTTGGCGGAACAACACTTTTTAGCGAAGTAACTTTTGCCATCAATGAAAATGATAAAATTGCCTTAATGGGTAAAAATGGGGCTGGAAAATCAACATTATTGAAAATTGTTGCAGGTCAAAGCAAACCAACTCGCGGGGTAATTTCGGCGCCAAGTGATGCCGTTATTGCCTATTTGCCGCAGCATTTGCTTACTTCAGACGATTGTACGGTGATGGAAGAAACTTCTAAAGCTTTTGCTGAGGTATTGGATATGAAGAAAGAAATTGATGTCATCAACGAACAATTGACAATTCGTACCGATTATGAAAGTGATGAATACATGAAATTAATCGAACGTGTTTCTGAATTGTCGGAGAAATTTTATTCCATTGAAGAAGTAAATTATGAAGCCGAGGTTGAAAAAGTTTTGAAAGGACTCGGTTTTGAACGCGAAGATTTTACGCGACAAACATCGGAATTTTCAGGAGGTTGGAGAATGCGCATCGAATTGGCAAAAATTTTGTTGAAAAAACCTGATTTAATTTTACTGGATGAGCCTACCAATCATATGGACATTGAAAGTATTCAGTGGTTAGAAGATTTCTTAATCAACCAGGCAAAAGCAGTAATGGTAATTTCCCACGATAAAACCTTTGTGGACAATATCACCAATCGTACCATTGAAGTTACCATGGGACGCATTTATGATTACAAAGCTGTATATTCTGAATATTTAGAGTTGCGAAAAGACCGAAGAATTCACCAACAAAAAGCCTACGACGAGCAACAGAAATTTATAGCCGAAAATCAAGCGTTTATTGATCGTTTTAGAGGAACATTTTCCAAAACAGAATCGGTGCAATCGCGTGTAAAAATGTTGGAAAAAATTGTCCCCATTGAAGTGGATGAAGTGGATACTTCAGCTTTAAAATTAAAATTCCCGCCTTCGCCTCGTTCGGGGCAATATCCAGTAGTGGTTGAAGGTTTGTCAAAATCGTATGGTGATCATGTGGTTTTTAAAGATGCCAATATGGTCATCGAACGCGGTCAAAAAGTGGCTTTAGTAGGGAAAAATGGAGAAGGAAAGTCCACCATGATTAAGGCCATTATGGGCGAAATTGATTTTGAAGGAAAATTAGAAGTAGGACACAACGCTCAAATTGGCTATTTTGCTCAAAATCAAGCGTCGTTATTAGACGGTGAGTTGACTATTTTTGAGACCATCGACCAAATTGCAGTGGGTGATGTGCGTACCAAGATTAAAGATTTATTGGGCGCATTTATGTTTAAGGGTGATGATATTCAAAAGAAGGTCAAAGTTCTATCAGGAGGCGAAAAAACACGTTTGGCCATGATCAAATTATTATTGGAACCTGTAAATGTGTTGATTTTGGATGAGCCTACCAATCATTTAGATATGAAAACAAAAGACATCATCAAAGATGCCTTACGCGATTTTGATGGCACCTTATTGTTGGTCTCTCACGATCGGGATTTCTTAGACGGATTGGCGCAAAAAGTATTTGAATTTGGGCACAAACGCGTCAAAGAACATTTTGAAGACATCAAAGGATTCTTAGCGCATAAAAAAATGGAATCTTTAAAGGAAATCGAAAAATAGTACAGTTATTTTAGTACAGTTAATTTGTAAATATTAGCTTCTATACTTTCGGTGTCGTTATCTTCACAAAGCAAAAATTCAATTTCGCTTGCCGTTTCATTGTAGCAGGTGATGCCTTCAAATTTTTGATCTTCAGCTATAAGATGTACTTCGATGATTTCAAATGTTGGAGCGTGCATTATGCCTAAAATGCTGCCCAGAACTAAACCGTCTTCATAAGTGGAATCTGTTTTTTCGGCACTCGCTAGAAAATAAATGGTTTCACCAACTAATATCGCATCGGTAAATGTGGTTTCCACATCATCTAGCGTAGGCAATGCCACAGGAATAAACTGTAGGGCCTCTTCTTGTTGGTTGGGAATTATAAAAATACCATTTTTTCCATTTTTTGAATTGCCTCTTTGAAAAAGTAACATGGTATTGTGTGCATAAATAGCCCCTTCAATATTCAGTTCCTGCTCGGACAAAGATCCTACTTGTCTTAATTTTTGGTATAATGCGCTTAAATCTTGCGATTGTAAGGTATCGTTTTCTAAATGCAGCGTAAACATAGTATTGCGTTGAGGGGTAGATCCTGATCCCAACATCAGCAGTTGATTGCCATGCTGTGTTATGCTTTCTAAATCGAGTTTTTCTGATTTAGCGGTATTCTCTTTAGCGTCTTTTACCAAGGGAAATTTAAGCAATACTTCTTTTTCAAGATCGTATTGGTATAAAAAACCGCTGCAATCGGATATGATGAATAAGACTTTTTGCGTGTATAACAATCCGGATGGCGCGGCAATACCTTTAATTGTAAATTGGTTTTTGAGATTGATTTTTTTCATATTTTTACACAAGAAATACTAGAGCTAAATAAAGTTTATAAAAATAGTGTTTTTTCATAAAAAATTGACTTAAGTTTACAACATTTGCAGTATTAATTAGGTACTGCCATAATAAAAAATTCATGAAAATATATACAAAAACAGGGGATTCGGGTACAACGGCTTTATTTGGTGGAACGCGTGTTTCCAAGCACCATATTCGAATTGAAAGCTACGGCACAGTAGATGAATTGAATTCACACATCGGATTGATTCGAGACCAAGAAATCAATAGCTTGTACAAAGCCGTATTGATTGAAGTGCAAGATCGATTGTTTACAGTTGGGGCTATTTTAGCAACTCCTCCTGAAAAAGAAAAACTTAAAAACGGACAACCTCGTCTCCAAAATTTAGGCATTATTGCGTCGGATATTGAATATCTTGAAAATCAAATTGATCAAATGGAAGAAGCATTGCCACCCATGACGCATTTTGTATTGCCAGGCGGACATACCACTGTGTCATATTGTCATATTGCACGATGTGTTTGTAGAAGGGCTGAGCGTTTAGCCGTGCATTTGAATGATATGGAGCCTACAGATGAATGGGTGATTCGGTATTTGAACCGACTTTCTGACTATCTTTTTGTCTTGGCACGAAAGTTGTCTTATGACTTGAGCGCTGAGGAGGTGCAGTGGATTCCGAGAAAGTAATTTTTGATTCAAGATTGAAGATTTTTCGTTTCAAAAATCCAAAATTCAGCCTTAAAAAAGTACGTTCTTAAATTTTAATAAAAAAAGTAAAAAAAAACTTGACTTTTTAAGTAATAAATTTATTTTTGCATAAACTTAAATCGATAAAAAGATGTATTGGACATTAGAATTAGCATCCTACTTGAGTGATGCCCCTTGGCCAGCAACCAAAGATG
>JAGNZI010000070.1 GCA_017984495.1 Flavobacterium sp. | reverse complement strand
TTCAAATAAACCCAAACACTAAATAAAGAACTTTAAATACTCCCCCAATTCTTACGTTTCGGGTCGGCAAAGATACCAACTTTACTTTCTCTTTTCCAAATCTTTTTTTGCCTTTTTTTCTGTTTTTTCATACAATAGTATTAACTCCCTGATAACAAGGAATTAATATGAAAAAATAGTTAAACGCAAAGAAGGTAAAGCATGCGCAAAGCTCAAAAAAAGGATTGAGAGGTCTCAAGTTTTAGGTTTAGCGTCGCTCCGTTCGGCTTCGCCTCGGGTCAGGTTTTAGGTTTATGGAAAACAAAACGCCTTGCCTAGCCCCGATGGAAACGGCATCCTTTTATAAATCCTGAAAAGGTTTATAAAAGATATAGGGAACAGCGGGACGGTTTGACTTATAGAAAGAAAACGAGGGCTTCTAATACAGCTTTGCCTTCCAATGCTTATGGAGTTGGTCTATATTAATAGGCTTAGCAGCCTCTTGTCTGGATAATTGCCCTTGGCGAAAAGCCGTAAACAAAATAGCTTCTATATTATAGTCTTCAATAGCTGTAAAGGGTTGGTAAATAGTGTGCAAATTAATACTAAACATTCTTGCCGTGGAATTGGCCCAGAATGCTTTCCAACCACTTTTATGGTATTTAATTAAATCAAAAGTGGATTCACCCGTTTGTCTGTGAATTAATTTTACTAAAATTTGACCGTCTTTTCGGGATAGTTTTTTGAGTCGGGGCGAAAATTCTTCTTCCAAATATTTCTCAACTATTTTAAAATACTTTTTCTTCTCTTTGGCGGTTTTCAGTTTCTCCATGGTTTCGTTGAGCTGCGTTAACTTATCGGCGGTCAGTTTTGCATAGGGATACACACGAAAAACCCTGCGTTTTAGAATGAGTAAAGCTTTTTTATCTTCACCAAGGGTATACGTTTTGTCTTTATTGATTGTAATCTCATTTAATTCGGTCGAAAAAACAATAGCCGAATCTTGTGAAGTCATCTTTAAAGTATCTTGTTCCTTTTGCGAAAAAACAGAACAAGAGAAAAGAAAAAGTGTAAAAAATAATTTATTCATCTTGATTAGAATTTTGATACTTTTAGTAAATATCAAAAAGTAAACCAAAATTATTGAAATTATATGTAACTCTAAAGACTTATTCCTATTTTAGCAAAAAAATATTGCAAAATGAGCACAAAATCGATAGTAAATAAGTCGTCCATGACTTTTTTAGAACGTTATTTAAACAATGCCTCACCAACAGGATATGAAGCGGAAGGGCAAAAAATTTGGATGGAATACCTAAAACCCTATGTAGATACATTTATCACGGATACCTATGGAAGTGCCGTGGGCGTTATTAACCCAGAAGCCACTTTTAAAGTAGTTATTGAGGGACATGCCGATGAAATTTCGTGGTATGTGAACTACATTACAGACGACGGTTTGATTTATGTTATTCGAAACGGCGGTTCTGACCACCAAATCGCTCCTTCAAAGCGTGTGAATATTCATACCAAAAAAGGAATTGTACGTGGTGTATTTGGATGGCCTGCAATTCATACGCGTGGCAGAAGCGGTAAAGAGGAAATGGCAAAAATTGAAACCATATTTATTGATTGTGGCTGCAGCACTAAGGCTGAAGTAGAAGCTTTAGGCGTTCATGTAGGCTGTGTCATCACCTATCCGGATGAATTTGAAATATTAAACAACGATAAATTTGTTTGCAGAGCCATCGACAACCGAATGGGTGGTTTTATGATTGCCGAAGTAGCGCGATTATTGAAAGAAAACAAAAAGAAATTGCCGTTTGGCTTGTATATCGTGAATTCGGTTCAAGAAGAAATTGGTTTACGTGGCGCCGAAATGATTACGCAGCGCATCAAACCAAACGTAGCAATTGTTACCGATGTTTGCCACGATACAACTACACCCATGATTGATAAAAAAATCGAAGGTGATTTAAAAATGGGAAAAGGGCCTGTTATTGCCTATGCCCCTGCTACTCAAAACGTATTAAGAGAATTGATTGTTGCTACTGCCGAAGCACATCAAATTCCGTTTCAACGCCATGCTACTTCGCGGGTTACTGGAACCGATACCGATGCATTTGCATACAGCAATGGTGGCGTAGCCTCGGCATTGATTTCATTGCCTTTACGATACATGCACACCACGGTAGAAATGGTACACAAACAAGACGTAGAACATGTGATAAAATTGATTTATGAAACTTTATTGCAATTGGAAAACAATCATGATTTTTCTTATTTCAAATCCTAAGATAGTCGATAAAAAATCCGAAATTCATTCGGATTTTTTTTTATCTATAAATAAAATATTTACTAATTTTGAATGCATAACCCATAGCTAAAGTAACGATGCGAATCAAATCCTTTTTAATTTCAATTGGCTGTTTCTTGTTGTTGATGAGTTGCAGTGAAGAAACAACCACTCGGTCTTCTCTGAACGAAGTCTATGCATTGCGCAATGTAAGTGGCGGATTTGCCGGCGCAGATGTAGATTATGAAAACGGGGCGGTGACTTGGGCCTTTGATGCCGATCAAAACGAATTGGTTGTTACCAGTTTAATTATCAATAACGGTCCACAAAGCGCTTATTTGCCTTTACAATCGGGCACCTATCATTTTACCACCTCGCAATCGAATGGTAGAACTTACCTGCAAATTGAAGGTCATCAAATTTATGACAATGGCGATTATGGTCGTTACATCTTGAATGCAGATGGTTCTTTAGTCATCGATCAAGGGCAAGGAAGTAATGGAACGGCAGCAGATGTGTTTACGCTTTACTTTGAATAAAGTCTAAACGTTTGCACTCCGTTTTAAATACCCAATTACCGTTTCATTAAAAATAGCAGGTTGTTCCACATTTACAACGTGACCACAGTTTTGAATAACAAATAATTCGGCTGTTCTGGCATGACTTGCTACCACTTTTCGCACCGAGGGCAAAAACATATAATCTTCTTCTCCCATAACATACAGTGTGGGAATGTCCAATTCAACTTGTCGAAACCATCGCAAAATTGGGTTTATTTCTGCAGTAAGTTTAAACCACTTGATAAATTCTTTTTGGTACAATTTTTTGGCTTCGTTAATAAACAACAACCTTGAATTTTTGTGGTTCTTTTTGGGCATTATCACAAAAGCAAAAAACTTATACAACACAAGATAAGGCAAGACATATTTAAACATATTACCCAATCGCATTAAGATTTGCGAACGGAAATTCATTTTTAATATAGCGCCCCCTAAAATCATGCTCTTTACACGTGTTGGATACATTTCGGCCAACTGTCGAATGACAATTGAACCCAAAGAAATACCTACAAAATGCGAACATTCTATTTTAAGATGATCGATTACTTCAAGGACATCATTAGCAATCGACTGAAAGGTATATTTTTGTTTGAATGCCGTTTTTATGGGGGCATTGGAATTGCCATGTCCACGCAAATCGAGCAACAACACATTAAAATGTTTTTGAAAATCGCGAATTTGTTTAAACCAAATAGAAGAGCTACCTCCTGCTCCATGAACAAAAGTTACCCATTCTGTACTTGTTTCGTTTTTATAAAGTGTATAAGAAATCAATTGGTTTAATTTTATTCAAATGTACCGTATTAAAACGAAAAAAAAAAGTACCTATATATTAAGATGCAGTAGTTTGAAGTATTCCAAGGCTTTGAACAATCGGGTGCCGTGCCAAGAAAAGAATTCGCCATCGACAAAAACCGTTTTTGCGTGATGGGTATAGCGGCCAATCTCAAAAGCATGCTCATCTTTAAAAGGAAAGGGTTCGGAGGACAAAAAAACATAATCGGGATCGCCTTCTAATCTTATTTTTTTCAATTCGACCTCTGGATAACGACCCGGTTTGTTGGCATAGATATTATCCAAACGATTCAATTGCAACAAGCTGTTGATATAAGTCGAATTTCCAGCTACCATATGGGGATTGGCCCAAATAAAATAGGCTACTTTTTTAACGGGTTTATCCTGAATACATTTACTAAAATCATACAGTGCAAAATTAATTTTATCGATCCATTTTTGAGCTTCCGTGCGTTTATTGAAGAGTTGGCCCAAATCGTGTATGGTTTGCAAATTATCTTCTATAGTTTGTATGTGCGTTACCCAAACCGGACAAATCGCACGCAATTGCGTCACCATTTCTAGTGTGTTTTCTTCTTTGTTGCAAATGATAATATCGGGTTGCAGTGCAGCAATGGTTTCTACCTTCACTTGCTTTGTACCTCCTACTATAGTTTTAGTGGATTTAAAGTGGACAGGATGGACGCAAAATTTAGTAATCCCTACAATCTGATCTTCCAAACCTAAATCATACAAGAGTTCAGTTTGAGAAGGCACTAAAGATACGATCCGTTTGGGCGTGGTTTCAAAACCATGCTGAGTTCCAATTTGATCTGTAAATTGAATTGTTTTCAAGTTGAAGTTTATTGTCTTACCTAGCTTTCTCTAAAAGCGTTTCCATTTCTTGCTGTAATTTCAATGCTTCTTCCCTTGCCTTTTCTGCAAAATCAGTTCCGTTGGAGGCATATAGGATGCCCCGTGAAGAATTGATAAGCAAACCAACATTTTCATTCATTCCAAATTTGCATACTTCTGCTAAGCTACCGCCTTGCGCACCAACTCCGGGAACCAATAGAAAACTATTCGGTACAATTTTTCTAATTTCAGTGAAATACTCGGCTTTAGTAGCACCTACAACGTACATTAAATTAGCGGCGTTTTTCCACGATTTCGAAGTTTCCA
>JAGNZI010000033.1 GCA_017984495.1 Flavobacterium sp. | reverse complement strand
CTAACTACTTCCTCCATTTATGGGAAAGTAACCACACTAGGCAACCTACCAAAATATGATACTATTCAATTGATTAACGCTACCACTGCAGTATATTGTATCGAAAAGCAACTCTATTTGTATGAAATAGCAAAAGGAAGCAGCAGAAAAATTGAAATAACTGAAAATTTCGTTGACAATTTTTTCTTTAAAGATGGAATTTTAGCTATTTTTACCCAAAATAAAATTACTAATTATAAATTAATTTTACCATAATGCACATAGCGGTAGCAGGAAATATTGGAGCAGGAAAAACAACACTAACTCGTTTGTTGGCGAAACATTACAAATGGGAGCCTCATTTTGAAGACGTGGTTGACAATCCGTATTTAGATGATTTTTACCATCAAATGGAACGCTGGAGTTTTAACCTTCAAATCTATTTCTTAAACAGTCGTTTTCGTCAAGTATTACAAATTAGAGAAAGCGGCAAAAACATTATTCAAGACCGAACTATTTATGAAGATGCGCATATATTTGCTCCCAACCTTCATGCCATGGGATTAATGGCCAATCGAGATTACAACAACTATACTTCCTTATTTGAATTGATGGAAGGTTTGGTAGGAGCTCCCGATCTATTAATCTATTTGCGGAGTTCCATTCCTAATTTAGTGAGTCAAATCCACAAACGTGGAAGGGACTATGAAAATTCTATTTCTATTGATTATTTGAGTCGATTGAACGAACGCTATGAAGCATGGATTCAGACGTATGACAAAGGTAAATTAGTGATTATAGATGTAGATGATATTGATTTTGTAAACAATCCTGAAGATTTAGGAAACATCATAAACAGAATAGACGCCGAACTTAACGGTTTATTTTAGAAAAACGCCTCATTTGAGGCATTTTTTTTACCCCTTATTGTTTTTAATTGGCATCAAATAACGACAATACCTCAATGGCATTCGAAGGCTTATCGAATTTGATAATTTTTGGAACCCCCGGAATCAAATCGAAATAGTTGGTGTTAAAAAATCCGTCTTTCGAATGCAAATACACATTTTTTGCCAACGTATTTGTTGTGACTTCAATAAGCGTTTCACCCACAACTTTAATTTCGATTGTTGGTTTTTCAAGCAGCAACTCTTTTGGTTTTACAAAATAATGGTAGGCAACAGACTCCGTGTTTTTACCTTTGAATTCGACTTGCAAAACTGATTTTTGCTTGTCAAAATTTGGGAGTTGGTCATATGCAATTTGCATACAAACGGTATTCGATTCCTGGTTGATTTCACATATTTTATCTGCTTTCCAAATGACATTACCTGAAAAGTCAAGCAATTGTACCTTTAGTGTTCCGGTTTGTATGTCGAAAGTATCATTACTTCCAATAATTGAAAGGGCCTTTGCATCCTCCGAAAAAAGCAATACAATGGGTGCAAAACTTTCTTTAACTTGATAATGTGAAGCTTTCCAATTGCCATAATAATCTACCGTACTCCATGAAGTTACCGGCCAACAATCGTTAAATTGCCAATACAATGTTCCCATACAATAGGGCTTTGCCAATCGGTGGGCTTCAATGGCTGTTTTCATGCCATAGGCTTGCAATAGTTGAGAAACGTAAATGTATTTATCAAGGGCTTTGGGCACCCTAAAATCACGTGCCATATACTCGTTTATGGTTTCAAAACCTGTGGGATGTTTTTGATGATTTTTAAAGGCTTCGGAAGTGAAATTTAAGTCCGATTGCGCAATTACTCTTTCTAATGTTTCTTTATTGGGCATGCCTTGAAAACCATACTCGCTCATAAACCGACCCACTTTCTTCTGATACATTTCAAAAGGTTCTTTGCCCCACCAAACGCCCCAATAATGCGAATCACCTTGCAACAAACTTTCTTTTCTTCCCCAACCAATAGAAGGTGATGAGGGCCAATAGCTGTTTTTATCTTTAGACAATAAACTGTCTAACGTATGCGGAATCAATTCGTGAAAGACTTTTTTATAGTCGTTCCAAATTTGTGTGGAATCGGATTTAGAATAATTATATTGTTTTTGCCAACCCCAGTTGTGCCAACCTTCGTCGTTTTCATTATTGCCGCACCATAAAGCCAAACTTGGATGATTTTGCAAACGGTTGACCTGATCAATTACTTCGTTTTTGACATTTGCTACAAATTTATCATCCCCAGGATACATGGAACAAGCAAACATAAAATCTTGCCAAACTAAAATCCCATTCGCATCGCAAGCATCATAGAATGCATCATCTGCATAGACACCGCCACCCCAAACACGCAACATGTTCATATGCGCCGCTTTTGCATTTAACACCAACTCTAAAGGAGATATTTTGGATGCACTCGGTAAAAAACTATCATTTGGAACATAATTAGCCCCTTTCATAAAAACGGGTTTTCCGTTCAGTTTAAAGTAAAATCCCCTTCCAAAAGTGTCTTTGTTTTGGACCAGCTCGATGGTACGCAGTCCAATGTTTAATTTCTTACTTTCTAAGAGTTTATTTTGTTGCAATAATTCAACTGAAAAGGAATATAAATGAGGTTTCCCCAATCCGTTACACCACCAAAATTTTGGAGATTCTATTAAATATGTATCTTTAATTGAATTTATTCCCTTTTTTAAATTGATGTATAACTCATCATATTTTAAAGTAACATCATTATAAACCATTAGAACATACTGTCCACTTTTTTCAACTTTTATATCTATAGTAAACTCTAATTCTGCCTTTTCTTCGTTCAATTGGAGTTGGCTGTATTTAATATTTTCAATTTTTGCCGAATTCCAAAATTTCAATTGGACATTTTTCCAAATTCCAGCTGTAACAAAACGTGGGCCCCAATCCCAGCCAAATTGATATTGCGCTTTTCGTACAAATACGCGTTCTTTCTCGGGTAATACATACGGCAATTTTGTGGCGGCTTCTTTTCCTTTTTGTACCGCCGAATGAAATACAATTTTCAGATGATTCTTCCCTCTTTTAAGTCGGTTTTTGACCGATAGCGTCCATTTTCGGAACATATTATCGGCTTCTAAAATCGAATTCCCGTTAAGAAAAACGGTGGCATAGGTATCTAATCCGTTGAATTCTAATTCGATATTTTCAGCAGAAAGTTCGGAATTTGAGACTGAAAAAATGGTTTCATATTCCCAACTCTCGTTTTCAATCCATTGCAATTTTTTTTCATTGGCCCCATAAAATGGATCCGGAATTAAATGCTGCTGGAATAAATCGGTATGAACGGTTCCTGGAACGGTTGCCTTGTATTTTCTTGTGTCATTTTGCTTGTTGAATGTCCAGTTTTCGGTGGACAAACTGCGATAGGAAGTCTGTGCCGAAACCGAACAGCAAATAATAATCAAAAACAAGAATATTTTTTTAAACATATAAGGCATGTAGATCAATTTATGATTGCAACTTTTTCTTCAGTTGGCTGATTTCTTCGGGGCTAGCAGTTTCTGTCCCATCGGTGATGGCGGATGAATGATACCAATTTGCATTTACCCTTTCATTTAATTCCGAAATATTGGTCGATCGCAAGCCTCCTCCGGGCATGATTTGAATTCTATTTTGCGCTTGAACAACTAATTGTTTCAAGACGTCTTTTCCTTCCATAACATTAGAAAAAGTTCCGGAGGTGAGCAGGGTCGTAAAGCCACAAGAAATCACATCTTCCAAAGCGTGTTCATAATGAGTAACCGCATCAAACGCACGGTGAAAGGAACACGGTAGCGGACTTGCAAGTACTACTAATTCACTGTTTTGTTCGATTTGAATCGTTTGGTCCTCTTTCAATATTCCAAAAACAAATCCATTGATTCCAATTTTTTTGATGGTCTCGATTTCAGATTTCATTTGTTCAAATTCTACTTCTGAGTAAATGAAATTTCCACCCCTCGGACGAATCATTACATATAAATCGATGGTCAAATTTTCTCGAGCTTGTTGAATGATTTCAATAGAAGGTGTTGTTCCACCAACTGACATGTCTGCACATAATTCCACGCGATCAGCTCCAGCTTTTTGAGCTATTAGAGCAGATTCAAGGTTAAAACAAGCGATTTCTATTTTTTTTTCTTGGATCATAAATTATTTCAAAAAGTAATTGGCATCCAGTAATCGATTTCCTGTGGCATCTTGAACGGCATAATTGAAACCTCCTTGCACACAATAGGATCCGTATTCCCCTTTTTTATTCAGCGCAATAAATCCAACTTGGATGTCTTTTAATTCCTTACCTCTATTTTGAGTGAGTTTTACAATGCGCATAACGGCTTCTTCACAGGCTTTTTGTGGCGTTAATCCTTGACGCATTAATTCCACAACGAGATGACACCCCGAAATTCGAATAACTTCCTCTCCATGACCGGTAGCTGTAGCCGCCCCAATTTCATTATCAACATACAAACCGGCGCCAATTAATGGAGAATCGCCCACACGGCCATGCATTTTAAATGCCATTCCACTAGTAGTACAAGCCCCTGATAAATTACCATTAGCGTCTAAAGCAATCATTCCAATGGTATCATGGTTTTCAATATTCGCAATGGGTTTGTATTGACTGGTTTTTAACCACTCTTTCCATTCCTTTTCTGAAGCTTCCACTAACAAATTCTCTTTTTTGAATCCTTGAGCAATAGCAAACTGCAAAGCACCTTCGCCAACCAACATTACATGTGGCGTTTTCTCCATAACGGCACGCGCTACGGAAATAGGATGTTTGATGTGTTCCAAACAAGCAACCGAACCAATATTCGAAAGTTCGTCCATGATACAAGCATCTAATGTTACGCGACCATCTCTATCGGGACGTCCACCATACCCAACACTGCGCTCATTGGGATCGCCTTCAGGAATTTTTACCCCTGCCTCTACAGCATCCAAAGCACGACCATTTTTACTTAAAATTTCCCATGCGGCGGCATTGGCTTGTAGTCCAAAATTCCAAGTTGAAAGCACAATTGGTTTAGTACTTTTTATGGGAGTCGTGATATTTTCGCCACGGGATTCACTTTTAAATGCCTGAAAGGCAAGACCGGCAGATGCTAATGCTGTTGTCTTTAAAAAATTTCTTCTGTTTGTCATTATTCTACACTTATTTCGTCAATAAACAACCAACTATTGGAACCCGCTCCAGGTTTTCCATCGGGGATGATGCCATTATTTTGAGCAATAACTCTTATCTTTTGTACCCTTTGCTTATCAAAATTAACCACCAATTTTCCATTATTTTGTTCCATTTCTTCAGCAGTAATCGTTGCAACCTGTTCGAAATTTTCTCCTTCTTCTGCTACCCAAATGGTAATATTTTTAGGGTAATAAATCCAACTCGCTGGCGCTGTTAATGTCGAAATTTCGACTTTTGAAACGGTTAATACTGTCCCTAAATCAATCGTTGCATGCAAGTCTTTGCCCCAAAATCCCAACCAATCTCTTCCAAACTTTGAGGTATTCCCTTTCATGCCGTCTACTAGGGTAAATCCGCCTCCTATTCCATAATTTTCGTGGGGTTGGTGGAGCAACTCAATCGTTTTACCGGTTGATTTTGAAATCGCAAACAACTGCTCAAGGGTCGCACTTTTGGCTTTATCATTTTCAAAATAGGCGGCTTTTATGGTCTGATTAGCTGTTACTAGAATTGGTTTTTCATAGACCAACGATGAAGCACTTGGCTCCGAGCCATCCGTTGTATATTTGATCCCCTTGGGATGCACCGATTGCAATTCGAAAGCAACCCCATTTTCTGCGGGATGTACTTTTGAAGTCACTTCAAAGAGGGCTTTGCTGTAGTTAATGCCTTTATGGTCGTATACCGAAAAATGTTGGATCAATCGTTGTTCAAAATTTTTATATTTTGAAGTATCCGAAGTTCCCCAAAGCACTTCAGAAAGGGCAGCCATTCGCGGCATGATCATGTATTCAACGTGTTCCGGTGTATTCATGTATTCGGTCCAAACATTAGCTTGGGCTCCTAAAATATAAGTAGCTTCTTCGGGAGTAAGTTCCTTTGGAATGGGATTAAACGCATATACTTTTTCAAGATTGGTATAACCCCCAATTGCGATGGGTTCATTTTTGGGTTCGCCCTGATAATGATCAAAATAACAATGCGAACCGGGAGTCATCACAACAAAATGTTTTTCTTTGGCTGCCAAAATTCCGCCTTCGGTACCTCGCCAACTCATAACCGCAGCATTTGGTGCTAATCCGCCTTCTAAAATTTCATCCCACCCGATGATTTTTCGACCCTTACTGTTTACAAATTTTTCAATACGTTGAATAAAATAACTTTGCAATTCGTGTTCGTCTTTTAATCCTTTTTCTACTATTATTTTTTGGCAATGAGTGCAATTTTTCCATCTGGTTTTCGGACATTCATCGCCTCCAATGTGGATATATTCGGATGGAAACAATGCCATAACCTCGGTAAGTACATTTTCTAAAAAGGCAAATGTTTCTTCTTTTGGGCAATACACATCGTCAAAAACCCCCCATTTTTTTCCTACTTCAAAAGGACCACCCGTACAGGATAATTCGGGATAAGCGGCCAATGCAGCGAGCGAATGCCCTGGCATTTCAATTTCGGGAACAATAGTGATGTGACGTGCAGTAGCATAGGCTACAATTTCTTTGATTTCGTCTTGGGTATAAAATCCACCATAATGCAACGAATCAAACTTTTGTTCGTTATAATGCCCCACCATTGAACCATCACGCCAAGCGCCAACTTGGGTTAATTTAGGATATTTTTTGATCTCGATGCGCCAACCTTGGTCTTCAGTTAAATGCCAATGAAAGGTGTTCATTTTATACATTGCGATATAATCAATGTATTTTTTGATGAATTCGGCAGGAAAGAAATGGCGACCTACGTCTAAATGCATGCCGCGCCATTTGAATTTGGGATGATCAACTAATTTCAAACACGGTATTTTGATGTCCGATTGGTGTTCAAATGGAATGAGTTGTAAAAGGGTTTGAATGCCGTAAAATACCCCTTGATTTTTTGCAGCTTTTATTGTGATTGATTTTGCAGCAACCTCTACTGTATAATCTTCTTTGAAATTTGTTGCATCGGGGTTCTTAACATCAAAAACTAAAGTAATTGTTGCCACATTATTTGGGGCTTCCTTTACAATTTTTAACTCTAATCCTGTTTGGCTTTTTATGCTTTCTTTTAGAAATAACGCTTCAAAAGAAGTTACATCGTTGGTTTGAATAACGGTTTTGGAATGAAGCACAAAAGAGCCCGATTGGTAGCTTATTTTTTGTGGCATAGGAATCAACGACACGGTGGATTGCCCAAAGCATATGGCTGTTAAAAATAAAGTGAGCAGTATGTATTTATGTTTCATGTTGGCAAAATTTATTCCATAAAAATAAATAAAAAAACCGCACATTGCTGTGCGGTTTCTATTATTTTATAAAAGTTTCGATTATTTTAAAGCCTCAACTTTTGCTTTAACGTCTTCTAGTGAACCTTCAAAAACTTGAACGTTTACATTCCCTTTCTCAGAAGTAGTAACCGTTGCTTTCGCTTTTCCATTCACATTTTTGATTTCAACTTTAACGTTTTTATCTGCATCCATTGCACAACAAGCTTTAGCACCATCTTTGGCGATAAATTTACCGTTAGCATCGTAGTGTGACATGCAAATTTCTTTTTCCTCTGCTGAACAACCTAATGAATCACACATTTTAGCACATTCATCTTTGGTCATTGTAGCACATTTTGACATATCACATTTTCCTACTTTTGTAGAAGAAGTAGTATTCATTTCGATGACGGTGTATTTCATTTCTTTTTTAACACCTTCAGAATGTCCACCTAATATTGGAGCAATTACCAATCCAATTAAACACGTTAATTTAATTAAGATGTTCATTGATGGTCCTGATGTATCTTTGAATGGATCTCCAACTGTATCTCCAGTTACTGCTGCTTTGTGTGCATCTGAACCTTTGTACGTCATTTCTCCGTTGATTTCAACACCTGCTTCGAATGATTTTTTAGCATTGTCCCAAGCACCACCAGCGTTATTTTGGAACACTGCCCAAAGCACACCCGAAACGGTAACTCCTGCCATATATCCACCTAACATTTCTGCAATCAACTGATTATTATCTGCATAAACTAATTTACCTAATAATACAATCGCAATAGGGAAACCGATCGTTAAGATACCCGGCAACATCATTTCGCGTAATGCCGCTTTAGTAGAAATTTCAACACATTTTCCGTATTCCGGCTTACCAGTTCCTTCCATAATTCCTGGAATTTCTTTGAACTGACGACGCACTTCGTATACCATATCCATGGCTGCTTTTCCAACAGAATTCATTGCTAAAGCAGAGAACACTACTGGAATCATACCTCCAACGAATAACATTGCTAATACAGGTGCTTTGAAAATATTAATACCATCAATTCCGGTAAATGTTACATAAGCTGCAAATAAAGCTAAAGAGGTTAACGCTGCAGAAGCAATTGCAAAACCTTTACCTGTAGCAGCAGTAGTATTACCCACTGAATCTAAAATATCCGTTCTAGTACGCACCTCTTTTGGTAATTCACTCATTTCAGCGATTCCTCCTGCGTTATCCGAAATTGGTCCGAAAGCATCGATCGCTAATTGCATAGCTGTTGTTGCCATCATTGCAGAAGCGGCTAAAGCTACCCCGTAGAAACCAGCAAAAGCATAAGATCCCCAAATAGCAGCAGCGAATAATAATACGGTTGGGAAGGTAGAAATCATACCTGTTGCTAAACCAGCGATTACGTTAGTTCCGGCTCCAGTTGATGATTTTTGTACAATGGCTAAAACTGGTTTTGTACCTAAACCTGTGTAATATTCAGTTACAGAAGAGATAACACCACCCACTATTAATCCAACGATTGTAGCTCCGAAAACTCTCAATGAAGAAATTTCCTTTAATCCTTCACCATAAAATTCCATGGTCATTACTTCAGGCAACATAAAATCTACCAAGAAATAACATGAAATAGCTGTCAAAATAATTGAAACCCAGTTTCCTTTATTTAAAGCGCCTTGCACTTGTGCTTCTTTAGCATCGTCACTTGAAATTTTCACTAACATTGTTCCAATGATCGAAAATAAAATTCCGAAACCAGCGATGGCCATTGGTAATAAAATTGGTCCGATACCACCAAAAGCATCCTCAATTTTACCACCCATATCTTTAATTACATAATTTCCTAATACCATAGCTGCAAGAACTGTTGCTACATAAGAACCGAATAAATCGGCACCCATACCTGCAACGTCTCCAACGTTATCTCCAACGTTATCCGCAATAGTTGCTGGATTACGTGGATCATCTTCTGGAATACCTGCTTCTACTTTTCCAACTAAGTCAGCACCTACATCGGCAGCCTTCGTATAAATACCACCTCCTACACGAGCAAACAAGGCGATTGATTCTGCACCTAATGAAAATCCAGCTAATGTTTCTAACACTACTGTCATTCCTTCAGTATCAGTCCAAACCCCACCCATGAATAAGTGAAAGAAAATGATGAAAAATGCCGTTAGACCTAAAACTGCTAAACCAGCAACTCCAAGTCCCATTACTGTTCCACCACCAAAAGAAACTTTTAAAGCTTGTGGTAAACTCGTACGAGCGGCTTGTGTTGTTCTAACGTTTGTTTTTGTAGCAATTTTCATTCCCATGTTTCCTGCTAAAGCAGAAAAAATAGCACCAAAAATAAAAGCAACTACTATTAATAAATGTGTTTTCACACCTGGAATAAAAGTAATTCCTGCTAACACAACACTTGCTAAAAGCACAAATATGGCTAATAATCTGTATTCTGCTTTTAAGAAAGCTAATGCTCCTTCGTAGATGTAATCTGAAATTTCTTTCATTTTACCATCACCCGCATCTTGTTTTAATACCCATGCTCTTTTGGCAGCCATAAAAGCTAAACCAATCAACGCCATTACTATTGGCACATAAATCATCATTGATTCCATAAAAAATAATTTTTGTTCTTAATTTTATCGGATGCAAAAATAACAATTTTTTAAGAACTTATACAAATTGTCCGGTTTTATAAAAACAAATGTGCAAAATTTGTATAGTTTTCTTAAAAATTGCAAAAAGAAACCCTTACAATCGCTCTAATTTTGAACATTATTTGGGTTTTGAGAAAATCTCTTTTCGATAGGCTAGAAAAAATTGGTGTTGATTTAGAATAAAAAAGCATTCTTATAGTAGCATATTAATAATATTGCTTCGTCTATCGGGTTTTTAAACCTATATATGTAGGTCATTTATATGATCCAGCGCTTACTTCCCGAAATCCTACTAAAAATAAAATCCAAAGGAAGCCCTTACCGCAAATTTTCTGGCATTTGGCATTTCTAAATAGTTCCCACGCCAAGCACAATCAAGTCGTAAAACTTTGAAAATATTGCCTATACCCGCATTGTATTCCCAATATACATTGTCTGGAGCAACATATTGCAATCCGGAAGCATTTAGCATTTTATTGTCTTCTGAAACCCGACCATAGACTGCTTTAATCCCTACAATTTCTCGTAAATTTAATTTTCTCAAATATGGAATTCTCGAAAACAATCGGCCATTAAAATGGTGTTCTAAATGCATGGAAGCATATTCATCGGCTACAAAATCGTAATAATCTAATAAATTATAGGTGTTTTCTATTACAAACCACGATTGATTTCCTGGAATTACACCCATTAATCCAAGGGGTACCGCTCCAAAAATTTTCCCTGTTTCCAACGTAGTAAACAATCGTCCAAAACCACCAATTAATGTTGGTTGGCGATAATACAACTGTAATTTTTGATAGTTGAAATCGCTTTGCAACACCCCTTTGATACCGTTGCTGTAACTCACAAAAAAGCGCGCATAATTAAAATCAACATCCAAACGATCTACACCATATCCAACGGTTTTTCGATTTGGAGTAAATTCTGCAATAATATTTATTTCAGATTGCCTTACTTGGTTGTTAATTTTGGTTTGTGTTGCGTCTGTGTAATAATCCAAACTAAAGTCACTCGATGCCGATTTTAATGTTCTATAAGTAAAATTAGTTTGAAAAGTAAAATTCTTAAACGGTTCCATTTCAAAACCTAAAGTTGTTAGATTTACTGAAGTTAATTGATTGTTTACACCACTTGCAAATAATGCAGATGATGCAAAACTTCTACCCAATACATCATTTGAAGTCGTCAAACTTACCCCCATTTGTTCAACATCTCGACGGTTTCCGGCAGATAGGATTACTCTTTTATTTGGATTCACCATCCAGCGTCCAGAAATTCCATATTTGAACTGCTCGTCTTCAAACCCATAGGCTGTATACCCTTGAATACGCCAAGTATCGTTGGATCCGAAATAAGTTCTACCACCTATACGAATGCGCTGACCTTCAACATCATTATATCCGAAGGTGGAAAAGATGGGACCAAAATCCATTTTCCATTTTGGGATTTCTATGTATCCACTTCCTAAAATAGAAGCCAAACTATAAATTCTTTTAAATCGAGGGACCTCTTTTAACGTATCTAACATTTTATAGATTCCCGCTTCATTTTTATTTAAATTTTCGAATCGGTTTTCTTCCCAAAATTCATCCGATTTATTGTACACGGAGTTATCGTAAAAATTGACTTCTTGTTTGTAAAATTTATCGTCTTTTGGTTGATCAAATTGATGATTTTTATAAAGTGTGGTTCGTTTGCCATAGACGCCTTTTGCTTCTTCTTTTTTTGAAAAACTAAAATCTGACATCATATAATCGCGTGTAAGCAAAAAAACAGAATCGTTCATCACTTCAAATTCTTGCTCGATATAGATTTCTTTTACCCAGTTGATGTTAGCACTTTTACTGGCTTCCAAATTAATTTTTTTAACGGCAAAAGTGCTGTCGTTTACCCAAAAATCACCTTTAAATGTTAACTCGTTTTTGCGTCGGGGATAATAAATAATATTATAACACCATTTGTTGTCGATGTACATACTGTCGGCAAGTACATAGTTATACACATTGATTCCGGTTCGCGATAACGGACTCACAAAATCTTTGTCAAAAAACTTCAAGTAATTATTGTAAATATCATAATCGGCATACAAATCCTTGATAAAGGTATTTACGCCCTCACCACTACCCAATCCTGAGTTTTTATTGGCTGTTGTAATTTCTTTTACTTTTTTTGATGGATTGTCACCATAAACCTGACTTAACGTCTCATTGATGAATATTGGTAAGAAAGATTTTCCGGAAATTTTAGAGGTATCGATCTGTTTGAACACAAATTCCATTCCTTTGAAAACCTTATTTTTCATGAAAGCAGAATCGATCGTATTCAAATCAAACTCAACCTTTTCATATTTGTCGTATTGGTATTGCTTGAACATTTTAAGGCCGTTCTTTCTTCTTCGCTCCCAAATTTTTCTCAGAATGTCGATTGCAGGATTGTTCTTTTTCGATGTTTTACCTGTATAAACCGTTACTTCATCTAAGGACACCCCCGACTTCAATACGATTTTAAGATCTTTATTTAATCCTGGAGCCAACTTAATTTGGACGCTATCATAGCCCACAAAAGAGACGATTAACAACTCATAATTTCCTTCCGATTCAAAATAAAAATTACCATTGTCATCTGTAATAACCCCTTCTTTAGATCCTTTTAGGATTACATTTGCAAAAGCTATAGGTTCATTTTTTTCGTCCACAACTCTTCCGCCTACTTTTGTTTGTCCAAAAAATAGACTGGTAAAAAACAACGCAAAAAATAAGATTTCCTTTTTCATAATTACAAACAAAAAACTTCATCAGTTTGTGCACTGATGAAGTTTCAAATATAATACGTTTTTTGTTATTTATAAGTAACTTTTCTTACCGCTTTGATCACATCTTGTGCATTAGGCAACCATTCTTTTAATAAAGTTGGTGAATAAGGCGCAGGGGTATCTGCCGTGGTGATTCTTTGTACCGGTGCATCTAAAAAATCAAATGCTTTTTCTTGCACCATGTATGTGATTTCTGAGGCTACAGAGGCAAATGGCCACGCTTCTTCTAACACTACCAATCGATTGGTTTTCTTTACAGATGTTAATATCGTATCGTAATCCATAGGGCGCACGGTTCTTAAATCAATGATCTCACAAGAAATCCCTTCTTTAGCCAATTCATCAGCTGCTAAATGGGCCTCTTTGATAATTTTTCCAAAAGATACAATGGTTACATCCGTACCTTCTCTTTTTATATCTGCCACTCCAAGTGGAATGGTATACTCGCCTTCTGGCACTTCTCCTTTATCACCATACATTTGTTCTGATTCCATGAAAATCACAGGATCATTATCTCGTATAGCGGCTTTCAATAGCCCTTTTGCATCATAAACTGTAGAAGGAACTACAACTTTTAATCCGGGTGTATTGGCAAACCAATTCTCAAAAGCTTGCGAGTGGGTAGCCCCCAATTGCCCTGCAGAAGCTGTTGGCCCTCTAAATACCATAGGCATTGGAAATTGGCCAGCAGACATTTGACGCATTTTTGCTGCGTTATTGATAATTTGATCAATCCCAACCAACGAAAAGTTGAACGTCATAAACTCTACAATAGGACGATTGCCATTCATGGCCGACCCAACTGCAATTCCTGCAAAACCTAATTCTGCAATAGGCGTATCAATGACACGTTTGGGACCGAATTCATCGAGCATACCTTTGGAAGCCTTGTAAGCCCCATTGTACTCTGCTACTTCTTCACCCATTAAATATATCGATTCATCGCGACGCATTTCTTCGCTCATCGCTTCACAAATTGCTTCTCTAAATTGTATCGTTCTCATGAAATTAATTTCTAATTGAATTATGATTCGCAAAAATAGGAAAAATTACATTATCCTTTCGCGTTATCTAAAAAAATCATTTTTTTTCTACTAAATCGTTTTAGTTGACAATATGTTTAAAAACAAGTCAAATTAGGATTTTAAATTACATATTAAGTCGAAAAAATCATTTTTTGGTAAGAAATTCGCATTTATTATGCGTGCATAGTTTTTTATTCCATTTTATTTTGTATTTTCGTAGCTGTTTAATTGAACATTAAATTCGTATCAAATGAAAATATTAGTTTGCATCAGTCACGTTCCTGATACTACTTCAAAAATTAATTTTACCAATGGTGACAGTGAGTTTGACACCAATGGAGTACAATTTGTTATCAATCCAAATGATGAATTCGGTTTAACCCGTGCCATTTGGTTTAAAGAACAACAAGGCGCAACAGTAACAGTTGTGAATGTAGGTGGCGCCGACGCCGAAGCTACATTACGAAAAGCATTAGCAATTGGGGCTGACGAAGCCATTCGCATCAATGCTACACCAACCGATGGTTTATTTGTAGCCAAACAACTGGCAGCTGTAGTAAAAGACGGCGGGTATGACTTAGTAATCGCTGGAAAAGAATCTTTAGATTATAATGGCGGTATGGTACCCGGAATGCTTGCGGGTATTCTTGGTTTCAACTTTGTAAACGCTTGCGTAGGAATCGATCTAAATGGTAATGAAGCCAAGTTAATCCGAGAAATTGACGGTGGAAAAGAAATTATTTCAGCCGGATTACCGTTAATTGTTGGTGGTCAAAAAGGAATTGTAGAAGAAAAAGATTTACGAATTCCAAACATGAGAGGCATCATGATGGCCCGTACAAAAGTACTTACAATTGTAGAGCCAACCGGTGATGCAGCAGCTACCAAATCTATCAAATTTGAAAAACCAGCTGCTAAATCAGCTGTAAAATTAGTAAATGCTGATAATTTGGATGAATTAATTAGTCTATTACATAACGAAGCGAAAGTTATTTAGTACTCAGTGTTCCGTTTTCAGTGTTCCATTAACACTTAAAATTTACAACATTTTAAACTCTTAAACGTAAAAATTATGTCTATACTCATATATGCTGAATCAGCAGAAGGAAAAATAAAAAAAGTAGCTTTTGAATTGGCTTCTTACGCAAAAAAAGTGGCTTCTTCCATGGGCACAACAGTTACCGCAGTAACTATAAACAATGCAGACAATAACGCTTTAGCAACTTATGGCGTTGACAAAGTGATAACCGTTTCAAACGACAAATTAAACAACTTTAGCGCAAAGGCTTACGCCGATGTTATCACTCAAGTGGCTAAAAAAGAAGGCGCACAAATTGTGTTGATTTCTTCTTCAACAGATAGCTTATATGTTGCTCCATTAGTAGCCGTTGCTCTAGAAGCTGGTTATGCATCCAATGTAGTAGCATTACCAGAAAGTACTTCGCCTTTCCAAGTTAAAAGAACTGCTTTTTCAAACAAAGCATTCAATTTAACGGAAATCAATACAGCTGTAAAAGTATTAGGGATTGCAAAAAACTCTTTCGGGTTAATTGAAAACGCATCTTCATTAACGGAAGAAAGCTTTACTCCATCTTTAAATGATGCAGATTTTGGTATCAAAGTACAAAGTGTTGAAAAAGTGTCTGGAAAAGTAACCATAGCAGATGCCGAAATTGTAGTTTCTGCCGGTCGTGGAATGAAAGGTCCAGAAAACTGGGGCATGATCGAAGACTTAGCTACTGTTCTAGGAGCTGCAACGGCGTGTTCAAAACCAGTATCAGACATCGGGTGGAGACCACATAGCGAACACGTAGGACAAACCGGAAAACCAGTAGCTGCCAACTTATATATTGCAGTAGGGATTTCAGGTGCCATCCAACATATTGCTGGTATCAATTCATCGAAAGTAAAAGTAGTTATCAACACCGACCCAGAAGCTCCTTTCTTTAAAGTAGCCGATTATGGAGTTGTAGGAGATGCATTTACAGTAGTCCCTCAATTAATTGAAAAATTAAAGACTTTCAAAGCCAGCAATTCATAGTACACGATTTGGTTAATAACTAAATTAAATAAAATGAGAGTTATCTTTGTTAAGATAGCTCTTTTTTTTATTTTTGAAGCGAATGGTTCATATACAAACGAATGCGTTTCAAAATTAGTATCATAAGAAAATTACCACCCCCAATAATGAGTCTTGTAAAATTACACATCAAAGGCATTTCCTACAGCCAAACTCAAAATGGAGCCTACGCCTTAATTTTAAACGAAGTAGAGGGCGACCGTCAATTGCCTATCGTAATTGGCGCCTTTGAGGCACAATCTATTGCCATTGCCTTGGAAAAAGAAATCAAACCCCCTCGCCCATTGACGCATGACTTATTCAAAAGTTTTGCCGACCGATTTGACATCGTTGTAAAACAAGTTATTATTCATAAATTGGTAGACGGTGTGTTTTTCTCAAGCATTATTTGTGAGCGCGATAAAATTGAAGAAATTATTGATGCCAGAACCTCGGATGCTATTGCATTGGCCATTCGCTTTCAGGCACCAATTTTTACCTACAAAAACATCCTAGACAAAGCCGGCATTTATTTGAACATCAATCCGGCAGAAAACGAAGATATGGAAGATTCCGATGCCATTTTATCAGAACCGGAAACATTTGGAGCTACCGAAGATCTTGACGTTCAATCCGACAGCTATT
>JAGNZI010000032.1 GCA_017984495.1 Flavobacterium sp. | reverse complement strand
CCCACCGAAGACGGACAACCACCTTTAGGAAATGCATCGGTTTGGGCTTGGGATATTGAAAAGTCGGAAGTTGTGAGTTGTGAGTTGATAGATAACGTGAAAGTTTTTCCGTTAGAGTTGAATACCATGCCAGGTTGGGCAGGTTCTTCTTGGTATTGGATGCGTTATATGGATGCGCACAACACAGAAGACTTTGCGAACGAAGAAGCGCTTAAATATTGGGAAAATGTCGATTTATACATTGGCGGAAGCGAGCATGCCACCGGACATTTATTATATTCTCGTTTTTGGAATAAATTCTTAAAAGACAGAGGGTATGCGCCAACCGAAGAACCCTTCAAAAAATTGATCAATCAGGGAATGATTTTGGGGATGAGTGCTTTTGTGTACCGAAGTGAAGACGCTAAAACACTATATTCCAAAGGCTTAATTCAAGGAAAAAATGTATATCCTATCCATGTGGATTTATCGTGTATCAATGATCTTACGAACGAATTGGATATTGAAAAATTCAAAGCCCATCCATTATATGCAGATTATGCAAATGCAGCATTCATTTTAGAAAACGGCAAATATATTGTGGGTCGTGAAGTCGAAAAGATGTCAAAATCAAAATATAATGTGGTCAATCCCGATGATATTTGTGAAGAATACGGAGCGGATACCTTACGTTTATACGAAATGTTTTTAGGTCCATTAGAACAATCTAAACCTTGGAATACAGCTGGTATTACTGGCGTTTCTGGTTTCTTGAAAAAATTATGGAGATTATACTTTGATGATAACGGTTCGGTTATTGTAAACGACGAACCATCAGCAGAAATGTACAAATCATTGCATAAAACCATCAAAAAAGTAACGGAAGACATTGAGAATTTCTCTTTCAATACATCGGTTTCTCAGTTTATGATTTGTGTAAACGAATTGCAACAATTAAAATGCAATCACCGAGCGATTTTAGAACCGTTAGCGATTTTAGTTTCGCCATACGCGCCACATATTGCAGAAGAATTATGGAGTGGTTTAGGTCACGAAGGTTCTATTTCAACCGTTGCTTTCCCTAAATTTGAAGAAAAGTATTTGGTAGAATCTGAAAAAGAATATCCGGTTTCATTTAACGGTAAAATGCGATTTACGATCAAATTACCATTGGATTTAACCGCAGCTCAAATCGAAGAAATTGTAATGGCCGATGAAAGAACGCAAGCCCAATTACAAGGCCGAACCCCGAATAAAGTGATTATTGTTCCGGGTAAGATTATTAATTTGGTAGGGTAATTTTTTAAGTTTTTTTTCACAAAGAATGAACCATTATTTCCGAAATTTGCTTGAAACATTTAATTTAAAACGTATGAAAAGGATCCTTTTATTAGTTGCATTGTCCAGTGTTTTTTATACTTATTCTCAAGAAGAAGTTAAAAAGGAGGAAGAAAAATTTAAAGTAACAGCTGATGTTTATTTTGCATTTGGGTTACAGTTTCATGACGATTTCAACCTCAATCAAAAACTAGTTGCCTCCAATGTAGTTCCATTAAACACTACTCGTCCCGAATTTCAAGTAGGGATGAACATTTTTGGGAAAAAATATTCTGGTGACATGGAATTCGCTTTTTCGCAAAATGATGAGTCGAATGAAACGACCAAAAACAAAGACATGGGCTTTACAGGGAGATTCCGTTTTCATTATAATTTAATTAATAAGGAAAAAATTGCATTTACAACAGGATTGAGTCTTGCTGGAACTTCAACTGAAGTTGATTTGTACTCAAGAAACAACACTATTGATCTCAACGATTTAAATCCTAATAATACCGTAGGACTCATTTCAATCAGAAATCAGCAGTTCTATGTGGGGCCTTCTGCCTCATTATATCTTTTCCGAAACAAAAGTTATAAGCTGAGATTGAACGTTGGATACGAATTTTCATTTACAAATGGAAAATGGAAATCGGATTATGCTTCAATAAACAATACGGTTAAAGAAAGCGGGAACAATAGATTGTTAGTAGGTTTGGTGCTGTTTTAATTTACTAAAGTTCTTGGTGTAATTGACGGTATAAAACAATAAAATGTCAAGTTGTCATCGCTTTATTTTGGCTTGCCTTTTGATACTTATTTTGTAACTTTAAATTTTTAAATTCAAAAAATATGTTAGGATATTATCTAATGATTGGGGTTATTGCACTAGCGAGTTGGTTGGTGAGTAACCGTTTGAAGAATAAATTTGCGCATTATTCAAAAATAAGTTTGCGCAATGGCATGAGTGGTGCCGAAATAGCCGAAAAAATGCTCGCCGATCATGGGATTAGAGGGGTACAAGTAATTTCTACTCCCGGCCAATTGACCGATCATTATAATCCAGCCAATAAAACCGTTAATTTATCCGAAGCGGTTTACAACCAACGAAATGCGGCTGCGGCAGCAGTGGCGGCTCACGAATGTGGTCATGCAGTGCAACACGCGCAAGCCTATCAATGGTTGACCATGCGTTCCAAAATGGTGCCTATGGTCAATATTTCATCAAGCATGTCGCAATGGTTGATTATGGGAGGCTTAATTTTAGGGTTTGCCTCTAAAACAGGAATCGGGTTTTATGTCGCATTTGCAGGATTAATTTTAATGGCAATTGCTACTACATTTAGTTTTATTACCCTTCCGGTGGAATACGATGCCAGTAACAGAGCTTTGGCTTGGTTAAAAAATAAAAACATGTTGAGTCAAGAAGAATTTGCAGGAGCAGAAGATTCTTTAAAATGGGCCGCTCGAACGTATGTCGTGGCCGCATTAGGGGCATTAGCTTCATTATTGTACTGGGCCGTTCGAATTTTAGGATCGAGAGATTAATAATTATTGCGTAAAAATAAAAAAACCGTCTTACTTGTGGGACGGTTTTTTTATGCAGTGTTTTGTAAGGATTAATTTTTTACATTCAACGGATTGTATCCTAAATAGGGAACAGCCGTTTCTTTAAAAACAACACCATAACGTTCCAATTCTTTTAATATGGGTTGATAAACCGCTCTATGTATGGGCAATTGAACCCCTGGCGTTGTAATTTCTTTATTGATAATTTTTAAAGCGGTGATGGCCACGGGTAATCCCACAGTTTTTGCCATAGCAGTATAGGTTTGATCGTCTCCAATACAAACCATGGTAGCATCAATTTGCTTTTTCTCACCATGTAATTCGTATCCAATTTTGTGGTACATCACAATCATGTCCTTGTCTTCGGGTTGTAAAGCCCATTTTTCCGCTAATATTTTTTCTAAAATTTGAGCCGGAGTTGCCTTAACCAATCCCACTTTTTTTGCCGGGTTGAACAAATCCAGTTCAACTAGTTTGTCCCAAATGATATCGTCTTGGTCTATTTTTTGAATGGCTCTCAATTTGATCTCAACCGTATCTGTAGGATGATAAGGTAAAAACGAATTGGTAAATTCGCGGTAGGACATGTCTTCAGAATTGTCAATGGTGTAGGAATCATCGGTCATGCCTAATTGTACTAAAATATCCCAAGCTCTAGAATACCCCACTCTGCGAATTGTGCCACGATAACAGGTTAAAGCATCGTCTAAACCATAAACACTGCGGTATTTTAATGAGTCTCTGTTGGCATAGGCCTCAAAGCGCCCGTAGCCCTCCACTTCCAAAAATTCAGTTCGTCTAAATAATTTGGAATAGGGAATGTATTTATAGGTACCCTCTTGAATAAATTTTGCAGCACCTCCTTGACCGGCAAGCACTACGTTTCTAGGATTCCAAGTGAATTTATAGTTCCACAAATTGGTGTCACTTTCTGGAGCTACCAACCCGCCACAAAAGGACTCAAACAAAATAATGTTCCCGCCTTGGTCCCGAATTTCATCAAGTACCTTCATGGCACTCATGTGATCAATTCCTGGATCCAGTCCTACTTCATTCATGAAAATTAAATCGTTTGCTTTTGCCGCTTCATCTAATTCCTGCATGGCCGGACTAATATAGGAAGCTGTAACCATATGTTTTTTATACGTAATGCAATCTTTAGCAACTTCAATATGTAAATGTGCCGGTAACATTGAAATCACCACACTAGCTTTTTGAATCTCTTTTTTTCGTTGGTCTTCATTAAAAACATCAAAAGCTATGGCCGTTGCATTTTTATGATTCTTTGTTTTTTGTTCCGCTAAGGCAAGGGATAAGTCGCCAATTGTAATGTGCAATTGTTCTTTTTCCGAATGGTCTAACAAGTATTTTATAAGGGATGATGCAGAACGGCCTGCACCAATAACTAATATGTTTTTCATCTGCTACGAATAATAAAAATATAACACGAAGATAGTAAATTGTTATATTTATAAAAGTTTTTTCTGATTTATATCCTCAAATAAGGCTAAAACTTTTAGTACCTTTGGGCAAATTAAGAAACAAATGGATAGAAAAATTCTTTTGACTGCCGCTGTTTTAGGCATAACAGCGATCATCTTAGGGGCTTTTGGAGCCCATGCATTAAAAAAAGTTCTGACTGAAACCCAATTGCAGTCTTTTGAAACAGGGGTGCGTTATCAAATGTATCACGCGTTGTTTTTATTGTTTATTGGAACATTTGCCATGCTCAACGAAAAAGAGCGTGCTATCATTTTTTGGTTGACACTTTCGGGGGTGCTCCTTTTTTCGGGATCCATTTATTTATTGGCTACCAATCAACTTACACAGTTGAAAACAAAATTTCTAGGACCGGTTACTCCGATCGGCGGAATGTTGTTAATTTCGGCCTGGGGCTACTTGTTTTACTCGATTTTATGTAAAAAACCAACAATTTAAATGCTATCTAAAATTTAATTTATAATTTTGCACTTTATTTAAAAACACAACTTAACAAATAATTTATGGATACGAATGCCCAAATTACGAAATCGATTGCGTTGGAAAAATATGGAATCGTAAATGCAGCGGAAATCATCTACAATCCTTCGTATGATTTATTATATAAGGCAGAATTAGACGAGTCGCTTGAAGGCTATGAAAAAGGGCAATTATCAGAGCTTGGTGCCGTAAATGTCATGACAGGAGAATTTACCGGACGCTCTCCAAAAGATAAATACATCGTCAAAGATAGTGTTACCGAAAATACGGTTTGGTGGCATTCTGAAAAAGCAGCCAATGACAACAAGCCCATTTCTCAAACAACCTGGAATGCGTTAAAAGAAAATACGGTTCAGCAACTTTCTGGAAAAAAATTATATGTTGTAGACGCTTTTTGTGGTGCTAACGAAGACACCCGATTAAAAGTTCGCTTTATCATGGAAGTAGCCTGGCAAGCACATTTTGTCAAAAACATGTTTATTCGTCCTACGGAAACAGAATTGGATCATTTTGGCGAACCTGATTTTGTAGTCATGAATGGTTCAAAAACAAGTTTTAAAGATTATGCGGCCCACGGATTGAATTCAGAAGTATACGTAGCGTTTAACTTAACCGAAAAAATCCAATTGATTGGCGGTACTTGGTATGGTGGCGAAATGAAAAAAGGTTTGTTTTCCATGATGAACTATTATTTGCCTTTGAAAGGAATGGCTTCCATGCATTGTTCAGCCAATAAAGGAGCAGCAGGCGATGTGGCGGTATTTTTTGGATTATCAGGCACGGGTAAAACAACCTTGTCTACCGATCCGAAACGCGAATTAATCGGAGACGACGAGCACGGATGGGACGATTCAGGTGTTTTTAATTTTGAAGGCGGTTGTTATGCCAAAACCATAGACTTGAGTGCCGAAAATGAGCCAGATATCTTTGGGGCCATTAAAAAAGATGCCCTTTTAGAAAATGTTACCTTAGATGCCACAGGAAAAATCGACTTTAAAGATGGTTCGGTGACACAAAACACCCGTGTATCTTATCCTATATACCATATTGATAATATTGTTCGACCGGTTTCAAAAGCAGGACATGCGAATAAAGTTATTTTCTTAACAGCAGATGCATTTGGGGTTATGCCTCCGGTTTCTAAGTTGACACCCGAACAAACAAAATATTATTTCTTATCGGGATTTACTGCAAAATTAGCGGGTACCGAAAGAGGAGTAACCCAACCTGAGCCTACCTTTTCGGCTTGTTTTGGTAAAGCATTTTTATCGTTACACCCTACAAAATACGGACAAGAATTGGTAAAAAAAATGGAGCAACACCAAGCAACAGCTTATATGGTGAATACAGGTTGGAACGGAACTGGAAAACGCATTTCCATCAAAGATACCAGAGCCATTATTGATGCTATTTTAGATGGGTCAATTGAAAAAGCTACCACTAAAAAAGTTCCGGTATTCAACTTTGAAATCCCCACACAATTACACGATGTAAATCCAGCGATATTGGATCCAAGAGATACCTATGCTGATGCCACAGAATGGGAATCAAAAGCGACAGATTTGGCGACTAGATTTATCAATAATTTCGTTCAATATACCGATAATGAAGAAGGTAAAGCCCTTGTTGCGGCAGGTCCGCAATTGGGTTAATCGATCTATTAATTCAAAAAAAAGTCCCGAAATTTTCGGGACTTTTTTGTTTATAATTGAAATGTTATTTTCCTTTGTTTGCCTCGGCAACATATTTTTCAAGGGCACCGGTCATAGAGGGCGTACCCGGACTAGGCGCCATGATGTCAATGCGCAAGCCATGTTCCAATGCTTCTTTTTGTGTGGTGCTTCCAAAAACAGCAATACGGGTGTTGTTTTGTTTAAAATCGGGAAAGTTTTTAAATAACGACTTAATTCCTGTTGGACTGAAAAAGGCTAAAACATCATAATACACATCTTTCAAGTCCGATAGATCACTCATTACTGTTTTGTAAAAAGTTCCTTTTGTCCAATCCACTTTTAAAGCATCAAGTGTTGGAGGGACATCGGCATTCAGTTGATCTGAGGAAGGCAATAAGAATTTTTCGTCTTTGTATTTTTTAATCAGTGGCGACAAATCGGCAAAATCTTTTTGGCCTACGTAAATTTTTCTCTTGCGATAAACCACATAGCGTTGCAAGTAAAAAGCAACGGCCTCTGACTGACAAAAATATTTTAAATCTTCAGGTACTTTATAGCGCATTTCTTCGGCCACTCTAAAAAAGTGGTCTACCGAATTTCTGCTGGTTAAAATAATAGCAGTAAAGTTGTTTAAATCGATTTTTTGAGCCCTTACTTCTTTAGCAGAAACACCTTCTACATGTATGAAGGGTCTAAAATCAACTTTCACTTTAAGTTTATTCTGCAGCTCAAAATAAGGAGAATTTTCTACTTTAGGCTCTGGTTGAGAAACTAAAATTGTTTTCACTTTCAAATTTGACATAATTTCTCTCTAATTTTTTGTAAACCAATTATAAATGAAATAGTAAGGTGCTATTTCAAGGGTGCAAAGATACAAAATAAAATAAAATATTTTGCGTAAAAGTAAATTTTGATATAATTTCAATGCAACGATATACGTGACAACATTAAGGCTAAAAAGGAACACGATCAGCACCCAAAAAAATGTATTCGATGTGATGGGGTTATAAAATAGAATGATGTTAATGGGTAATAAAAGCAAACTCAAGTATGTTCTGTAGTTTACTTTTAGCAAGTTAAATTGTTCCGCAAACTCTTCAATTTTAAAGGCAGTGGCAATAATTTTATCGATCAATAATTTTGATAAAATAAAAACACATAAAAAAGTAAATACTTGAATGTAGAGAATGAACGAATTATTTTCCTTGGCATCAAATTGTTGCAGTGCCAATAGAATAAAAAACGAAAACGAAATCAACTGCAAAAAAAACATGGAAACTGTAAATCCATCCAATAAGTTGCTACTGTCTCGATAGATTTTGTTGTATTTGTCGGAATAGGCCAATCGGATGAACTCTGAGAACCGCACCCAAGAAATCGATTTGTTTACGGTAACGATACCCAAACAGATCACAAATAATAAGGCAGCCCAATCTTTGCTTTCAGTAATTCGTTCGTGTAATTCAATTGCATTCATATGCCGCAAAATTACAAAAAATTGTGTCAAAATGATTATTATAAAATTATTAAGAAATATCCACGCAAAATAGCTTATTTTTGCACTAAAATAGAATACTTGAAATGGCTAGAGGTATTGTCATCATTCCTACTTACAACGAAATTGAAAACATAGAAGCAATTATTAATGCTGTTCTAGCATTGCCAACTGCTTTCCATGTTTTAATTGTAGATGACAATTCGCCAGATGGCACAGCTCAAAAAGTTATTGCCCTTCAAGCGCAGTATGCCGGAAATTTATTCTTAGAAGTTCGCACCAAAAAGTCGGGTTTAGGAACGGCTTACGTGCATGGATTCAAGTGGGCTTTAATGAAAGGCTATGATTTTATTTTTGAAATGGATGCCGATTTTTCGCACAATCCGGCCGATTTAGAAAAATTATTAATGGCCTGCGAAAACGGTGCTGATGTTGCCATTGGTTCGCGCTATTCCAATGGGGTAAATGTGGTGAATTGGCCCTTGAGCCGTGTATTGCTTTCCTATTTTGCTTCCGTATATGTGCGGATGATTACGGGAATGAAAATAGCAGATGCTACAGCAGGATTCAAATGTTATAAAAGAATAGTGTTAGAAAAGATAAACTTGGATCGCATTAAATTTGTGGGTTATGCTTTTCAGATTGAAATGAAATACAGAGCTTTTGTCCATCAATTTGTGATTCAAGAAGTCCCAATTATCTTTACCGATAGAACTAAAGGACAATCCAAAATGAGCGGAGGAATTATCCGTGAAGCGGTTGTGGGAGTGATAATGTTACGATTACGAAAAATATTTAATAGACTATAATGAGTACATATTTAATTAGAAATGCTAAAATTGTAAATGAAGGTGTCGTTTTTGAAGGGGATATTTTAATTGAAAATGAATGGATTACAGAAATTGCTGAAAAAATAAGCCCTAAGTCCTCTAAATGTGTCATTATTGATGCCGAAGGAAGTTACGTTATTCCAGGAGCCATTGATGATCAAGTGCATTTTAGAGAGCCTGGACTTACCCATAAAGGCACCATCGAAACCGAAAGTAAAGCCGCCATTGCGGGTGGAATTACGTCATTTATCGAACAGCCCAATACGGTTCCAAATGCAGTAACGCAAGAATTATTAGAACAAAAATATCAAATCGCCGCTGAAAGTTCGCACGCCAATTATTCCTTTATGATGGGTGGAACCAATGATAACCTAGAGGAAATATTGAAGACAAACCCAAGAAATGTTGCAGGTTTAAAGCTGTTTTTGGGGTCATCAACCGGAGATATGCTCGTGGACAGTTCGGCTTCTTTGGAAAAAATATTTTCAAGCACAAAATTATTAATTGCGGTTCACAGTGAAGATGAGCAAATTGTAAAAAATAATTTAGCCAAATACAAAGAAGAATATGGGGATGAAATTCCCGTAAGTAAACATCCCGAAATTAGAAGCGTTGAAGCCTGTTATGTTTCTACACAACGCGTGATTGCTTTGGCCAAAAAAACAGGGGCACGTTTACATGTTTTTCATATTTCTACTGCCAAAGAATTGGATTTATTTACCAATAAAATTCCGTTGGAGCAAAAGCAAATTACGGCAGAAGTTTGTATCCATCATTTGTGGTTTACGGATGCCGATTATGAAACGAAAGGCGCATTGATTAAATGGAATCCTGCTGTTAAATCACAGCAAGACAAAGAGGCACTTTGGAAAGCCTTACTAGATGATCGTATTGATGTAATTGCTACCGATCATGCCCCGCACACCCTGGAAGAAAAATCAAATTCATATACTACTTGTCCGTCTGGTGGACCATTGGTGCAACACGCTTTAGTAGCGTTATTTGAAGCGCATCATCAAGGTAAAATATCGGTAGAAAAAATTGTGGAGAAGTTTTGTCACAATCCGGCCAAAATATTTAAAATTGAAAAACGTGGTTTTATCAAAGTAGGATATTATGCAGATTTAGCCATTGTAAATGCATATTTGCCCTGGAATGTTAAGAAAGAAAATATTTTATACAAATGTGGCTGGTCTCCTTTCGAAGGGTATAGTTTTAAATCTCGGGTAACACACACTTTTGTGAACGGTAAATTAGTTTATGCCAATGGGAAAGTGAAAGAAGGAAAAGCAGGCCAACGATTATTATTTGATAGAACGCTATAAATGAAAAAGGGAATTTTATTTTTTTGTGCAATTTGTTTGTTATCCTGTTCGACTAATCCAGTGGCCAAACCCGATCATTTGTTAGACAAAGAGGTAATGACGGATATTTTATTTGATCTGGCTGTTTTACAAGCGGCAGATGGTGTAATGTCGCATAAATTAGTACAAAACAACATCAATATTAATACTTTTATTTATAAGAAATATGCTATTGATAGTGTAACATACTATCAAAATCAGCGGTATTATGCGGCAGATATTGTTCAGTATAAAAAAATGCACCAAGAAGTATTAGACCGACTCGACGAAATAAAAAAAGAGACCGAGTTAATGCCTCAAACCAAAGATCCTGTTAAAAAACCTCGGGCAAAAAAATCTCTTTTTGAGCAAAAGTAATCCCAATAGTTGCTTCAATTTTTTTAGAAGAATAAAGAGCAGTTGCATGGGAAGACGCTGCAGTAGCTTTCGTTAATTTTCGTTTACTATTTGTAAGAGTAGCCCATAACCAATCGAATCGCCATACAAAAGCTGTAGCAATTTTGGAGGCCTTGATAAAGGGGCTTTTGGTATGTAATAAGTGGGCCAAGCAATCGAAGAGTTCTTTATAACTACAGTTTTCTCCCACTACAATAAAACGTTCGCCAGAAATTTCACTTTTCATAAGCGTGATCATTGAAGTGACTACATCTTGTACGCCCACAATCCCAATAATGCCTTTCGTGTAAAATGGGATGCGTTTTTTTACCCATTGGATAAAAAGATCACTGCCTAAATTTGAAAATCCGTAGCCAAAGATCACCCCTGGATTTACAATTACCACCTCTAGGCCTTCTTGAAATCCCCGCCATACTTCCATTTCGGCACCATATTTAGTAATGGCATAATCGCTGTGTTGTTTTTCAAAATTCCATTCGGTTTCTTCCGTAATTAGGGATTCCTGAGCTTTGGTGTCGCCAAGGGCGGCAATCGAACTCACATGGCATAATTTTTTGATCTTAAAATCGAGACAACAATTTACGATATGGGCTGTTCCTTCAATATTGACTTTTCTAATTTTCTCCTCTTCTTTCGGGTCAAAAGAAACTACAGCCGCACAATGATATACATGTGTAACTTTTTCAAAAGCCCTCTCAAGAGAGGGGATATCTGTGATGTCACCTTTTACCCATTGGATGTTATCAAACAAAGCCAATTGGTTTTTATGTGCAAATACTTTTTTTGTTTTTTCTATTTGGGCATTTGAGCGGTATAGCGCTTTTACCGCTTCATTTTCTTGAAGAAGTGCTACGAGTAAGTGAGAACCTACCAAACCTGTTGCGCCTGTAACTAAAATCATGCGGTAAAGTTACTATTTTTTGATGGAAGCTGGAAGCTGGATGTGGGAAGAATTGTTTTTGAAATGTGAATAAAACTTTTAAACTTTTAAACTAAAAACTATCTTTGCTAAAATTAAATCACAAAATGAAGAATTTAGTAGAAGAATTACGTTGGAGAGGTTTGTTTCATGATATGATGCCTGGAACAGAAGAGCAATTACTAAAAGAAGCGACAACAGCTTATATTGGTTTTGATCCAACGGCAGACTCTTTACATATTGGAAGTTTAGTACAAATCATTCTATTAATGCACTTGAGAAAATCGGGTCATAAAGCCATCGCATTAGTTGGTGGTGCCACTGGAATGATTGGTGATCCTTCTGGAAAATCTAATGAAAGAAATTTATTGGATGAAGCTACTTTGAATCATAATGTAGAAGGAATTAAGCGTGTTTTATCCCGTTTTTTAGATTTTGAGGCGAAAGATAATAATGCACCAATTCTAGTAAATAATTACGATTGGATGAAAGATTTTTCATTCATTGATTTTGCGCGTGATATCGGAAAACGGATCACCGTAAATTACATGATGTCTAAAGACTCTGTAAAAAAACGGTTGAGTGGAGAAGAAGGTGCTGAAGGGATGAGTTTTACCGAATTCACCTATCAATTAATTCAAGGGTACGATTTTTACCATTTGAATAAAAATTATAATTGTATGCTACAAATGGGTGGTAGCGACCAATGGGGAAACATCACCACAGGGACAGAATTGGTACGAAGAATGAATGTTGGAAATGATGATAAAGCAAAAGCCTACGCATTAACTACACCTTTAATTACCAAAGCCGATGGGTCTAAATTTGGAAAATCGGAAGGCGGTAATGTTTGGTTAGATGCTGATAAAACTTCGGTTTATAAATTCTATCAATTTTGGTTAAATGCTACTGATGTAGATGCCGAAAAATACATCAAAATTTTCACGTTCTTAGACAAAGCAACTATCGAACAACTAATCGCTACCCACCAAGAAGCGCCGCATCTTCGTGTTTTACAAAAGCGTTTGGCAGAGGAAATTACGGTGATGGTGCACTCAAAAGAAGATTTAGAAAACGCAATTGCTGCATCCAACGCCTTCTTTAGTCCGTCTATGGACGATTTGAAAAAGTTGGACGAGAAAACATTTTTAGAAGTATTTGATGGCGTGCCTCAGGCTGAAATTTCAAAAGAAGCATTAAACGAAGGATTGGATATGATTGCCGCACTTTCTGCTAAAACCAATTTCTTGGCGTCTAATAGTGATGCGCGAAGAGAATTAAAACAGAATGCTATTTCTTTGAATAAAGAGAAAGTAGCAGAAGATTATAAAATTACATCTGCGGATTTAATCAATAACCAATTCTTGTTATTGCAAAAAGGAAAGAAAAATTATTACGTGATTAAAATTGTTTAAGCTGTAGATTCGAACAAACAAATCAACAGTTAAACCACCAGCAAATTACAACCCCGTATATCGGAATGATCAAAACGTCCCAACACTTCAAACGAATGGTTGGGATATTTTTTGCCCAAATCTTGTGTGGCAATAAAGGAACACGAATTAATATTGGCCAAATCAATCACGTTGATGCCCCCCGTTTTTCCCTCAGGAACATACGTTAAAGCATCTTCGGTATCACGAATGAGAATTTGCATCCAGGGCGGACATTCAAACAGGCCATCGCCCATAGAGTAAGCCTGCGAAAGCAATTCGGTCATGCCGTACTCGGAATGGATTTTAGAAACACCAAATCCGGCGCTCATTTGGGCATGCAATTCTTCGCGAATCATTTCTTTGCGTTTGCCTTTCATGCCTCCGGTTTCCATAAGGATGAGGTTGCTTCCTAATCCTTCAAGGGGGAATGAAGTAGCTTGCGCATATTCGATCAGGTCTAATAGGGCATAGGTGACTCCGATTAAAATTACGTTTTGTCCTTCTCTGTTTAGTTTTTGTAATTTGGCTACAAGTTCGGCGTAATTGTTTAAATAAAATCCTGAATCTTCGTGACGGCTGCTCTCAATTAAATCTTTCACCATATAAATTAATGAAGACCCTTCACGTTCTAAATAGGAAGGAAGCAAGGCCAAAACGCAATAATCTTCTATGTTGCCATAAAATTGGGAGAAGCCCAGTCGATAACTTTGTTCGTACCATCGAACATCGGTGACCAAATGTTTGCTGGTTTGCATGCCAGTAGTGCCACTACTCGTAAAAATGTGTTGCACGGGTTCGTTTGAACTAATGACGTCGTGGCTTTTAAAAAATTGTATGGGTAAAAACGGAATTTCAGCGATTGATTTGACGTTGGTTTTGTCTTTGTTTAAAAACTGACAAAATTGTTGGTACACCTTATTGGTATCGTATTGGTGACGAAAGACTTTTAAAGTAATTTTTTCAAATTCTTTTTTGGAACCAATATGGAAGATGTCCTCGGGTGTAATCATGGTGCAAAAATAGGAAACAAATTGCTGATAATTAAAAAAGCACCAACTTTCGTTGATGCTTTTTTATTATTTGTTCAGCCAAACTTGGTTCAGCATTTGATTTATTGAACAACAAGTTTGCGAGTAGCTGTTTTTCCTTCTTCGGTTACTTTAACTACATAAACACCCGCTGTTAACTTAGAAACGTTTACGGCATTGTTTACCACATTAGCTTTCAACACTTCTTTCCCTAAAAGGTCATAGACTTCAATTGACATTGCTGCATTTGCAGTTGACGTCAAATATAAAGTGTTTCCTGATAAAGGATTTGGATAAACGGTTAATCCATTGATGTTGTCAAAAGAATTAGATGACAACACATTTAATTCTGCTAAAGATCTTGCCACAAAATAAATTGAAGGCGAAGGAACAGAAACGGTATTTTCTCCTGGGAAAGCAATGATAGTTCTAGGCGTTGTTGGAATAGGTTGTCCAATATAATCTACTTCTGTTGCAGAAAATACAGATCTAAATACTGAAGCAGTGGGTGCTGTTATTGGCGTGTTTGCATTAGCAGCAAAATTGGTAGCTGTGGCATCAAAAGTAACACCCGTAATTTGTACCAATTCACTTTCGTAATTTTCAATATTAGCCAACACATTTGCAATTGTTACCACTTGAGGGGTAACGGTATTACCACTAGACGCAACCGTTGCATTTTCTATTGGAGTTAGTTCTAATAATCCATTAAATAAAAGCGATTGTCCTTTTAATCCAGAAATAGCATCACCCACATTCATGGCCGTTGTAATTACACCTGGTGCTGTAGTGGCATCATCAATTACAATGGCTGCAGTTCCGTCTTGTATGTATTTTTGATTTCTAGTTGTTCTTTTATAGGTGATAACTGGATTACTAGAAATTTGGTAGTATTTTCCAACACCATTTGCAGTTACGTGAGCTCTCAATGCCCCTAAATTAGCAACCACATTATATGAAGCAATTGTAAAAGTAACGGTAGCGTTTACGGCAGGAGTTATAGGCGAATGAGAATTATTTACCAATTCAACATAAACGGTATAGTTTCCAGGTGTTAAACCCGTAAGGGCAATAGGAGCAGTGTCATATTTCATGACAACCGAACCACCGTTAACTGTATAATGAATGTGGCCATCTATTCCCGTTCCAGGATTTCCTACAACAAAATTACTAATTGATAAAGCTACATTAGCTGAGGTGGTTATTGGAGAATATATGGTTCCGCCTACAGGAGATGCAATCGTTAAACTAGGACTAGTAGAACAAGTATTTGTGGCAGTACTTGAATTTCTTGGAGTTGGTGTTCCTGTTGCAAAATCGGTACTGTTTTGATTGTTATCAGTACATCCTCCGTTTAAACGGATGGCTGCTGTAGTTGCACTTAGAACAGCTACTGGCCCCGAACCTTCAAAACAAATTGTTGTAGGACCGAATCCAACTAGGTCAATAATATTCGTACTACCAGAATTACAACCGGCGGCAAGTGCCGTTGAATTATTAACTAAAGCAACTCTCCCACTTGTTGCACTCATTGTCAATGGGCTTGGTGTTCCAGAAACGTAATCAAAATCTATTGTAGGTAATGCAATTCCATTTGTAGTACTTGCAGCACCAAAACCAATTAAAAAATATTTGCCAGGTTGAATTATAGAATTTGCCGGAATAGTATTAAAATTCCATGGATTAGCTGTATTTGTTGCAGATTGATATTGTATAGACCAACCAGATATATCCACTGCGGAAGTACCTCTGTTAAATAATTCAACAAAATCTTTGTTGTAAGTAGCTCCAGAATTCCCACCACCTCCATAAACTTGGCTGATGACTACTTGAGCTTGAGACGAAAGGGCAATCAAAAAAATGATTATTAAAGTGTAAAGTTTTTTCATATAGTTTTATTTAATTTGAATAATATACAAGTAAAGAATAGTTTAGTTGATGATCAGCTTGCGAGTAGCAGTAGCTTCACCTTCTTTGATTTTGATGATATAAACCCCTGCAGTGAGTTGGCTTACATTTACTTCTCTAGAAGTAACTACGGTTTCCAACACTTTTTTACCCAACACATTAAAAATTTCGACTTTTTTATCCATTGATAACTTGGTGGATATATATATTTTACCACTGCTTGTCGGGTTGGGATAAATAGTAAGACCCTCAATGATAAGCTCTTGAGTTTTAGCGGTTGCTGTTGACTTGCTTTCTTGTGCATGCGCACTAAAAGAGCCTAAAACCAACAAGACTAAAAGAATTAAAGTGTAATTTTTTTTCATTTGCAACTAAAAATATGAGGTAAAGATACTAAAAAAGACTTACAAATACACTCCAAAAAAAAATCCCTCAGATGAGGGATTTTAAATTGTATGTCAATACTAATTATTGTAATAAGTTTACACCACCAACAGTTGCCCAATTTCCAGCAGTTAAACTTGCACCTGTAGCCGTAGTACTTGTTGTATAATGTCCTGAAGGGAAAGTAACACTTAAGGTACCAGCACCTGCAAACTGAGAAGTACCACTGTTAATTTTTACGCTAGTTAATTTAATTTTGCTACCATTAACTTGATCTGTATTTGTTCCTGCGTCTTGTATTCTTACAGCAGTAGCACCAGATGTAGTATATCCTTCAATTAGTATGTTTGAAAAATCACCATTACCTTGTTTTTTAAATTGGATGGCATCATATTCTGCAGCAGAAGAACCACCTTCAGTAATTGTACCTGAAGCTCTTTTTAAAGTAATGTTAGAAATAACTGGCCAAAAAGCATTGTTATTGTTAGAAGCCTCGATTTCCATTCCAAAATTTCCAGTTCCTACTTGGTAAGCATACCAGTTGGTATTGTTTTGTCCTT
>JAGNZI010000069.1 GCA_017984495.1 Flavobacterium sp. | reverse complement strand
TCAAAATATTGTAATTTTTTACCCGAAAATTGTTCGTGTGCTTTCAAATCAAAATCGGTTCTTGAATGAATGCCTTCCAACTCTTTAAATCCGAATGGGAAGTTGAATTCAATATCGGCGGCAGCGTTGGCATAATGTGCTAATTTTTCATGATCGTGAAAACGATAGTTTGCTGCCCCTAAACCAAGTGATAAATGCCAATTTAAACGATTGGTTTTCCAGTATTCATACCATTTCATTTCTTCTCCTGGCTTCACAAAGAATTGCATTTCCATTTGTTCAAATTCGCGCATGCGGAAAATAAATTGACGGGCTACAATTTCATTTCTAAACGCTTTTCCGGTTTGTGCAATCCCAAATGGAATTTTCATTCGACCCGTTTTTTGAACGTTTAAGAAGTTCACAAAAATCCCCTGAGCCGTCTCGGGACGCAGGTATAAATCCATTGCACTTTCTGCTGAAGCTCCTAATTTTGTGCCAAACATTAAGTTAAACTGCTTTACATCGGTCCAATTTTTTGAACCACTTTCTGGACAAGCAATTTCTAGTTCTTCAATTAAGGCTTTTACATCGGCTAGGTTTTCAGTTTCTAAAGATCGGGCCATTCGTTCTAGAATTTCCTTCTTTTTAGCCAAATATTCCATCACACGAGGATTGGTGGTTTTGTATTGCTCTTCATCAAATGAAGCGCCAAAACGCTCGCTCGCTTTGTCAATTTCTTTTTGTGCTTTTTGGTTTAATTTTTCGGCATAATCCTCAATTAAAACATCGGCACGGTATCTTTTTTTAGAATCTTTATTGTCAATCAATGGATCATTAAAGGCATCTACGTGACCCGAAGCTTTCCAAGTTGTTGGGTGCATCAAAATTGCAGCATCTAGACCTACAATATTTTCATGCATTTGCACCATTGCTTTCCACCAATACTCCCGGATGTTTTTCTTTAATTCCACCCCATTTTGTGCATAATCGTAAACTGCACTTAAACCATCGTAAATTTCGCTAGACGGAAAAATAAATCCGTATTCTTTTGCATGCGAAACTACATTTTTAAAAATATCATCTTGTTTTGCCATACTGCAAAAGTAAAAATAGGATTGGAATAAAGAAAAGTTTTCAGGTATTATTTGTAATCAAATGTAGAGGAGCCAATTTTGGTAAATTCACTGTATACATTGATGATGTATTTCCCTTTAGGTGTCTTGTTTTGGATCAAATCAACATAGGCACAAACATCTGTGTCGTTTTTGTTGTAATTAACTTGAGAAACAGCACTGTACATTAATTTTATGCCCGCTTCATTTTCAACGGAAGAATTTTCTTTGGAAATAATTTGGTTCTTTGGATTGACAACTTGTATGTACAAGGTCTTAGCCCCCGATTTTACAATTTCATTCTTCTGTAGCGTATAACAAACCCGCAACTGTTGGATTTGAGAATTGCTCGATTTGTACATGTCCGAATAAATTTTTACCCCTTTTGCATTGATATTTACAGCTGATAAACGATTTACTGCCACAGGATTTTCAACCGAAACATTGCTTTTATCTTTTAAAATGGCTTGATTTTTCGCAGCAATTTTGGCGCTCAATGCTTTTGCTTTGTCAGCATAAAAAGCCATAGAATCTGCGACTAATGTTTGATTGGCTTGAGCTGCCGACTCGGTCGATAGCGCAATTATTTGGGCGTTTTTTATTGATTCTTCACTTAAAGAATCATATTTGTGCAGTATTTCGCTAAGTTGACTTTCTAAAACCTTGATTTCTAACTCAGATTGTTTTTTGAAATCGGCTAATTCAACTTTAACACTATAATAATTCACACTAAAAAACAACAACAATAACAACAATACAATGATGCTTATTTTTGTAATTTTGTTTTTCTTACTTGTCATACCCTACTTATATACTACAAAAGTATTTAAATTAATTAATTTTATTTTAATAAACCGACCAAATGCTAAAAAATCTGATAAACTTACTTTTTCCTAATCTATGTAATGGATGCCATTCATTATTATTGGAAAACGAAACACTAATTTGCGCAAAATGCCGCCACGAACTCCCCCTTACACAACATCATTTGAATCCAAATAATTATATTGCTGCTAAATTTTATGGGGTTCTTCCAATAGAATTTTGCAGCGCTATGCTCTATTTTCATAAAGATGGGATCGTGCAAAACCTCATCCATCAATTGAAATATAAAAACAAACCCGAAATCGGTACATTACTCGGAAAATGGTATGCAAAAGAGCTACATAAAGTTGCAGCAAATCAAAATTTCTCAGCAATTATTCCCGTTCCACTTCATCAAAAAAAGCTAAAAGAAAGAGGGTATAACCAAGTTACTTCTTTTTGTGAAGCACTGTCTCAAGAATTACACATTGAACTGAACGACCAGCTATTAATTCGAACAAGCTATTCCAAATCACAAACCAAAAAAAACAAAGCGGCTCGCGCAATTGTACAGGAGGCGCTTTTTGAGGCTGTATTTACCGCTTCAGATCACGGAAAGCACTTTTTATTAGTAGATGACGTCATTACTTCGGGAGCTACTCTAGAGGCATGCGGCAAAGCGCTATTAAAAATTCCAAATGCAACAATTAGCATCCTTACCATTGCCTATACCGATTCTTAAAAATTACTAAAATTTGTATGTTTACATCAATTATAGTTGTTATTTTGTACTTTCTTTATTTCTTGAAAATGATAAAATTAAAATATATTGTGTCACTTTTGGTTGTCGCCACTTTTTTTATGAATTGTGCCAAAAGAGGAACTATTACGGGCGGACCCAAAGATACTATTGCTCCTAAAATCATTGGGAGTTTACCGGCAAATTTTAGCACTCAATTTAAAGGAAATGAAATCAAAATAACGTTTGATGAATTGATCAAAGTGAAAGACGTTACCAAACAATTGATTATATCGCCACCCCTAAAAAAACAACCAATTATTGTTCCGCAAAGTAGTGCTAGTAAATTCATCTCCATTAAATTATTAGATACGCTACAAGAAAATACTACCTACAGTTTTAATTTTGGACAAAGCATTACAGATAATAATGAAAACAATCCCTACTCCCAATTCAAATATGTTTTTTCAACCGGAAACTATATTGATTCCCTGAGTGTTGTAGGAAAAATAAAAGATGCCTACAAACAAAAACCGGATAATTTTGTAAGCATTTTACTGTATGACGCCAAAACCTTTACCGATTCAACGGTGTATAAAGAAACCCCATTGTATGTTACCAATACGCTAGACAGCTTACAATTGTTTTCGCTTGAAAATCTAAAAGAAGGGAGCTACCAAATTATTGCATTAAAAGACAAATCTGGGAACAATAAATTTGATCCCAAAAGTGATAAAATTGGTTTTTTAAGTGAGCCTATTACCTTGCCTACTTCAACGGCATATGAATTGGAATTATTTGCAGAAAAGCCTCAATTTAAGGCCTTTAAACCTACACAAGAAAGCAACAACAAACTATATTTGGGTTATGAAGGAAAGTCGAAAAACCTCAAAGTAACCGCGAAAAAAAGAGGTGAAAGCATTCCATTACGCATGACCAAATACCCTCAAAAAGAAAAGGATACTGTACAATTATTTTTTCCAAAAATGGAATTGGACTCGCTTGAAATTACGGTAGAAGATGGTTCGTATACAAAATCCTTTACGTCTAAATTGAAAAACTTAAAATCCAGTGATAGTTTAAAAATAATTGCCAAAACACAGGGTGTTTTATCGTTTAGGGACCAATTAACATTGACTACAAATACCCCAATTGATAAAATTGATGTTTCAAAAATGGTGCTAAGAAATAAAGATTCTGTGGCAGTAAATTTTACCGCAAAATATGACGAGTACCACCAAGAAATTCGCTTTGATTTTAAAAAAGAAGAGGAAGAAAAATATACCTTAGAACTCTTACCTGAAGCCATCACCGATTTTTATGAATCGAAAAATGATTCGCTGCAATTTGAAGTAAACACCAAATTATTAGCCGATTATGGCAACCTAAAAGTTACGCTTTCTGGTGTCAAACGATTTCCAATTATTTTAGAAGTTCTCGATGAAAACGGTGAAGTTTTATATTCCAAAGCATCTCAAAAAGAAACGGCTATGCTGTTTGAAACCATTGAGCCCAAATTGTACACTCTTCGTGTAATCTACGATGACAACGGGAATGGAATATGGGATACCGGTGATTATTTGGCCAAAAGACAAGCCGAAGAAATAGTATATTATGCCAAACTACTCGACGTGAGGGCCAACTGGGATGTAGAGCAAGATTTTAATTTGGATTAATCCAGCGTAAACCGATCGGCATCGTTTAAAAAATGAAATTGAACCCTTGCTGCATTTTGTTGCAACAGGTCCAATTCACAACAAAAAATACCAGATTCGTTGTGCGCATTCAATCGTTCCATACCCATACAATCGAGTACTTGAGAATGGCCAGGATATTCTAAATGATTCGCATCGGTTCCAATTCTATTTACCCCAACCGTATAACACATGTTCTCTATAGCGCGCGCTTTTAATAAGGCATTCCACGCATTGATTCTTGGCTTTGGCCAATTGGCAACATAGAGCAATAAATCGTATTGTTCCATATTTCGTACAAAAACAGGGAAACGTAAATCATAACAAATTTGTAGGCAGATGTTCCACCCTTTATAATTTACAATTACTTTTTCTTCGCCCTTGGTATATATTTTATCTTCTCCTGCTAAAGTAAACAAATGCCGCTTGTCGTAAAATGCTACTTTGCCCGTAGGAAAAACAAAGATCATGCGGTTGTAGAATTTTCCATTTTCTTTAATGACCAAACTTCCCGTAATGGCACAGTTTTTCTCAGCAGCCAATCCTTTAAGCCAGCCTATTGTTTCCCCATCTAAGGTTTCTGCGACCTCGTGTGGATGCATCGTAAAGCCTGTCGTAAACATCTCGGGCAACACAAACAAATCGATAGCCTGCGGCGTGTTGCGAAAATAACGTTCGATATTTTTTCGGTTCTCAGCAGGGTTTTCCCAAGTTAATTCGGACTGAAAAAAAGCAATTTTCATAA
>JAGNZI010000068.1 GCA_017984495.1 Flavobacterium sp. | reverse complement strand
TATTGGTTTCGCACGACAGGGATTTCCTTGACGGATTGGCAACAAAGGTGTTCGAATTTGGAAACAAACGCGTCAAAGAACATTTTGAAGACATCAAAGGATTCTTGGCTTACAAAAAAATGGAATCGTTGCGAGAAATTGAAAAATAGGGTAGATTCGTTTTTTGAGTTACTCATTTAATAGGGATGTGATCATAAAAAAAAGTGGAGTTTACTTCACTTTTTTTGTATTTTAAACACTTTGTTTTCGGTAATTTTAACATTAATTCACTATTTTTTTTCTTTTTAATAAATTTTAATAATACATTTGCTTAGTGTTTAACTAAAACAAAACAAAAATGAAAAGAATAATTACTATTATGATCTTGGCTATCTCCACTTTTTCAGTAGCTCAAGAAAGTTCAAAATGGACCGTTGGAGTTGGATTTAATTCGATTGACAATACGGCCAAAAAAGGTACTTTTTTATACCAATCTAAAGACTGGAACATTGCACCTGTAGCATCTAAATTTTCTGCTTCGTATGAAGTACAACAGTATTTTTCTGTTGCCACAGAGGTTGCGATCAGTAAATTTTCTGGAAAAAGCGAGTACAAAGGGGCAAGTATTTATGCTACCGACGTTAACTTTATTGCGGTTGATGTCAATGCAAAATACAATGTAGATCATTTCTTTACACAAGCAAAATGGTTTGACGCTTCTCTTGTAGGAGGTTTAGGTTATTTTTGGATTGGTGAAGCAACGAACCGTTCTTTCAACCCAGGTGTTTCATTGGATTTTTGGTTTGCAGACAATTACGGTATCCGTGTGCAGTCATTGGGTAGAATTGCTTTTGAAAATGTTAAATTATCAAACAATCACATCCAGCATTCAGTAGAGTTTGTCTTTAAATTCTAAATAGAAGCTACATAATAAAGTAAAAGCGGAGCGTGTCTCCGCTTTTTTTTATATTTTTTTTCTCAATATTGTCATTTCCCAGTTTTCTTTGTATTTTTTTTATTTATTTTTGTTGTTTTTTTTATAGAAAATGCTTTATTAGAATTTTCTAATTTTTTATAAAAGAATCCAACAAAATAATTTATTAGTATGAATAATTATTTAAATAAAACAACTCTTTTATCATGGAGTTTCATGGTTTTTTTTGTGTTTCAATTGAGTTGGGGGCAGACCTGGACATATGATTTTGGATCGGTTACAGGAACGTCAACAAATACAGATTCGGGATCAGGTAACACAGGTTTTTTTACGGGTATTTCTTCTGATGTAGGTACTTATAGTGTTAGAATTGGAACTTCAGGTGGGTCTTTAGAGCTAGCTAATCCAGGGACATCTTTAGGTACGGAATCGGAAGTTCAATTAACAGCATCAAATAGTATTAGTATTGTTAATAAATTTGGTGTTTATGAATGGGATTACCCTTCTACTGTTTTTTTTTTTAGAGGGAAAATACGAAGCACTTCTACGGGTAACGGGATCTTTAATTTTAGTATAGGTACAAATTCAATTGTATCAAATAGTTCTAGTTATACTTCTGATATTAACCGTATGTTAGTAAGTTTAAATATAGAATATAATGCTACTGGTTCACTATATAGAGTTCTTAGAAGTAATTTAGGGTCTAAAACGACTATTTCTAATTCTCAATTTTCAAAAGATACAGATCAAGATATAGAAGTGTATGCTAATAATGGGAGTTCATCTGTAAATTATTACAGATCTGGGAGTTATACCTTGGTGTCTCAAACATGGGATTTGTGGGTAGGTGGTATCAAAGTTGTTTCTGGTGCTGCCAAGGCAGGAACGTTAGCTAATGGAATAACTTCTGGGACTAATCTAAGCGGTTTTTGTTTTTATGGTTTAAATAGCATGTCGAATGTAGCCAAATTGTTTTTAGATGATTTTCAATATTCAAATACATTACCCAATAATACTGCTCCGGTAGCCACATCTGTAAGTATTTTAGGAGCTACAAATATTGATCAAACCCTGACGGGTAGCTACACGTATTCTGACGGGGATTCAGATGTTGAAGGGACATCAACTTATAAATGGTACCGCGCCGATGACACTTCCGGTACTAACAGTGCTGAAATTTCAAGCGCTACATCCAGTAGTTATTTATTACAACTCGCAGATTCAAATAAATACATTCGATTTAGTGTGGTTCCAATAGCACAAACGGGAATAGTAACGGGTGAAAGTACTTTTAGTAGTTGGCAAGGTCCAGTAGGCGCAGCTTCCACTACTTGGGATGGTTTGACATGGTCTGATGGTGTACCCACTAGTTTTGTAGATGTCAGCATTACAGGAGATTTAACAACCACCGGAAATATTTCATGTGATGATTTAACGATCAATTCTGGAAAAACGTTAACGGTTGCTTCCGGGTATACTTTAAGTGTAGCTGGCAATATAGTAAATAACGGCGCAATCATATTTAAAAGTGATAATTCTGGGACCGCAAATTTTGATCAATTTTCAGGTACTATTTCGGGATCGGGTAACGTCACTGTCGAGCGCTACTTGCCTGCCAAACGTGGTTGGCGTTTGTTAACGTCACCTTTAAAAGGGAGTTCAGGTAACACGGTTGCATCTAACTGGCAAGGTACGGCCAATGAAGGCTTGTTGTTGTTTAGTCCGGCTACCTATCAAACACAAACGATGATAGGATACACCACCGGTGGAGTTAGTCCAAACATATGGAAATACAACAGTGTCAGTACCCAATGGCAATCTATTGCAAATGTTTCAGCAGAGAATTTATTCACTTCAACCGTAAACAATGGTTTTTTGGTTTTTGCTACCGGACCGTCCGATAGTTCAAATATTGCTTCTGGAAGTTCGGCTACCACATTAAAACCAGTAGGGCAACTAATCACGGGTTCGGTAAACTATGCTTTAACGGCAAACAAATACCATTTGATTGGAAATCCGTATGCGAGTCCTTTGGATACAGAAGTCATGGTTCAATCCCATGCCAATAGCAAAGCCTATATGGTAGACCCAACAATTTCATCAGTGGGAGGGTATGTGACTTATGATGGAGCCAACTGGACACCATTGACACCCACATCAAATGATAAATACATTCAAAGTGGCCAAGGTTTCTTCTTGAAATCAACAACGGAAGGTACTTTTACCATTGCTGAATCTCACAAAGCATCAGGCAACAGTAACACCTGGTTTGAGAGATCAGTTACTGACACCTCTGTAGATAAAATACGCGTGTTGTTGTACAAACAAAACAACAGTACTTGGCAATTGACAGATGGTATATTAGCGGTGAACAGTGCTTCAGGCAATGATGAGGTAGATGCTACCGACGTTGGAAAGATGAGTAACTTTAATGAAAATATTTTGTTTAAAAACGGTACTTCTAATTTAGCCATTGAATACCGTGGATTTCCTACAGCAGGTACACTACAACCGATGCAGTTAACAGGTACCACAGCACAGTCTTATGAATTGCACTTGAAAACAGAAAATTACAGTAATAGTAATCTTACACCATATCTTGAAAATACCCAAACCGGAGCTTTAACCGCTATTCCAACCGATGGATCAGAAGTAGTAGTGTCCTTTTCAGGGATTGCTGCTACAAGTGCAGCGCCAGACACACGCTATAGAATTGTGTATCAGTCGGCATTGCATCTTGAAGAAACGAACAGCTTGGCTGTTGGGGTATATCCTAATCCGGTGATTGAAGGCATTTTCACGGTAGTAGTTCCACAAGCCAACACGCTAGCAAGTTATACCTTAACCAATTTATTGAGCCAGGAAGTGCAAAAAGGAACGTTGCTTACTACCAACAATAGTATACATGTACAACAACTTACACCCGGTGTGTACTTGTTGCAAGTAAACCATGAAGGGAAGCAATTCACCACCAAAATAATGATTAATTAACCGTAAACCAGAGAGATGAAAACAGTAAACACCTTGCAGTTCAAGATCTATTTGATTGTTTTTAATTTAATGAGTATTGCGGTAAATGCAGAAGACGACCCAGGTTTTCCAGACGAAAGCGATCCAGGACAAGACCCGGCAGCGCTCATTAATGATTGGATCCTACCAATGGCCATAGTAGGTATACTCATGATGTATTATTTTATCAGAAAGAAAAAACAATCGTTAGTATAAAAAGCAAATATGGACTATTAATAACAGACTACGTTGGTCAATGAATGTGGTGAAAACAAGGGTTCAATAAGTTGATTTGAGAAGGCTTCATTCGTGGATACTTATTAGAATTAATTTTCTCAACAGCACAAAGTGAAAAGGGAGTCTTTAGAAAAAAAAACGAGGGACGAACAAAGAGGGAAGAGCAAAGAACAAAGAAGAATCAACCAATAAACCCTCAACCACACGTTTCTGATTCTCGCTGTCCTATCTAATTGATTATATTGGGTTGAGGTGCGTTTCGAGTTATTTGCGAAAGCAACACCTTTTTTTCTTACCTTTAAAAAAAAGGCAGCTTCTATATTGCCTCCTACTGTTTAAATGAGTACTTTCGCTGCCAATTGAAATAAATGTGTTGCACCCCAAACACTTGCGTTCTTTGGTTTCAAATATAGAGCAAGCAATTCCTGTGAAATAAGTGTTTCACATCATTTTTTGAGGAGTTGATGACGAACGCTTCTTTTTTGAATACAAAGTAAGAAATACAAACCAAGGGATGCAACAAGTATAAAAACAGAATTTTTACCTATATGAACTGGTATGCCCTTTACACCAAACCTAGAAACGAAAAGAAAGTAGCCGATGCGTTGCAAAATATCGGTATTACGTCCTATTGTCCATTAGTGACGCGCATCAAGCAATGGTCGGATCGCAAAAAGAAAGTAACCGAACCGTTGTTGCCATCCTATGTTTTTGTGCAACTAGAAGAGCAGCATCGAAAAGACGTTTTTCAGGTAAATGGCGTCGTGCAATACGTTTTTTGGTTAGGGAAACCTGCCGTCATCAAAGCGTATGAAATTGAGGCCTTGCAAAACCAACTTTCTCATCCAGATCCTGTGCTTGAGGTGGCAATGACCGCATGGCAACCCAATGCAGCTGTCCAAATCCCGGAAGGGCCATTTAAAGGACAAGAGGCCATTGTGCAAAACGTAACACC
>JAGNZI010000031.1 GCA_017984495.1 Flavobacterium sp. | reverse complement strand
GTTCCCTACCATTGCTCTTTTACCTGTAAGTTCACAAACTCTTGACATTATTATTCAGCTTTATTTCGTTATCTAAAATCAGGGTGCAAAGAAACAAAATCGATTTCATATACACAACTATCTTTTACTATTTTTTTAAAATTTCTTTATAAATGAGTTCCAATGATTTACCAACCGCCCTATCTATTACCTTTTCACGTGGTTGACCAAAGTTAAATTCTTCAACAAAAACACCCTTTGGACCAGCAATAGCAATAAAAACGGTACCCAAATCTGCCGCAACATCTCCCTTAGACGGACCCGCATTACCGGTGGTTGCAATGGCATAATCTACGTGCATCATTTTTTGAAGTCCTAGCGCCATTTCTGTTGCCACTTCGGCACTCACAACACCGTAGGTTTCGATTGTTGCTTTATCAACTCCTAAAACCGAAATTTTAGTTGCTGTTGCATAACTCACAACACTTCCTTTAAAATAATTTGAAGCGCCGGGAACTGCTGTTAGTGTGGCTGCAATTTTACCTCCAGTACAACTTTCTGCAGTTGCCACTGTGATCTTGTTTTCAGCCAACAAACGACCCAATACCACTTCAATGGATTCATCTTCATTGAACCCCACAATAATATCATGCAGTAACAAATCCAGTTGCTGAACTTGCTTAGCCATTTCAACTTGCAACTGCTCCTTATTCGCGCCACGAGCTGTTAATCGCAACCTTACTTTTCCTGGACTCGGCAAATACGCCAACTTAATACATTCGGGTAAATTATCTTCCCAAGTTTCAATTTGTTCCGCAATCAAACTTTCGCCTCGACCATAGGTCATGATGGTTTGATGCAGAATGTAAGGACGTTCAAATTTTGTTGCCAAACTTGGCACCACTTCATTATCGATCAAATATTTCATTTCATAAGGAACACCCGGCAACGAAATAAAAACGGTTTGCTCTTTTTCCATCCACATCCCTGGAGCGGTCCCCACCTGATTGAACAAAACTTTTGCTGTAGAAGGCACCAAGGCCTGTTCTATATTTATTTGCGTAATGGGTCTTTTGTAAATCCCTTCAATCATGGCTTTCACATGCGCCAATACAGCTTCATTTTCTATCAAATAGTCATCAAAATAATCACAAAATGTTTTTTTGGTAATATCATCTTTGGTAGGACCTAATCCGCCTGTAACGATTACGATCTGAACCTCATTTTGTAATTTTTGAAACGTTTGAAGTATATGGGTTTTATCATCTGAAATGGACAACATTTCATGGGTTGCGATGCCAATTTTATCGAGTGCTTTGGCAATATAAGACGAATTTGTGTCTACAATTTGACCAATAAGAATTTCATCACCAATAGTAACAATTGCTGCTTTCATCTTTTGTTTTCTTTTCGAAATTTACAATTTAAAATCCTTTTTGATTTCCTTACTTGCTAAATCGATTCGGTCTTTTAATGACTTATAGACTTCTTTGATTTCTTTGCGCTTCCCTTCGGTTTTGGTCCACGACATAATTTGCAAATTCTCTTCGTAGGACATATCCATGCCTAACAAATCTAAAGTTGGTTTAATTTTATGGCACGCCGCATAGGTACGGGTATAATCTTTCTCTTCAATAGCTAATCGAATGGATTTCATTTCTGCAGGAACTTCCTCTAAAAACAAAGTCACTATTTGCAATGCAAAATCGGTATCGTTTTCCGAAATTTCATACACTTTTGCTAGATTATACTGTAAAGCCATATTACTTAATTTGTATTTTAAAGAGTGATTTCCCTTCCATAAATCCCTCTAAAACATCTCCTTCTGTGACTTTCGCTACTCCTTTTGGCGTTCCTGTAAAAAGGATATCGCCTTTTTTTAAGGTAAAAAACTGAGAAACATAAGCTACTAATGCATCAATATTCCAAAGCATCAACGCTGTATTTCCAGTTTGTACCGATTCACCGTTGGATTTCAATTCAAAGTTAATATTTTCCATCGAATGCAACTCTTTTTTCGGTAAAAAGGCACCAATTACCGCTGAATGGTCAAAAGCCTTCGCTTTTTCCCAAGGCAATCCTTTTTCTTTTAATTGTGCTTGAATATCTCTGGCTGTAAAATCTATTCCCAAACCAATCTCATCATAATATTTATGCGCAAATTTGGCATCAATATATTTCCCTACTTTACAAATTTTTACCAATACTTCCACTTCATGGTGCACATCATTACTGAATGCCGGAATTACAAAGGGCGTTTTTTTAGGCAAAACTGCTGTGTCTGGCTTTAAAAAAATAACCGGTTCTGTTGGCTTCTCATTGTTCAGTTCCGAAATGTGGTCCACGTAATTGCGACCGATGCAGATTATTTTCATTTTTCTTTGTTGATGGGTGATGGATGATGGGCAAAACCAATTACCCATTACCTATAACCAATTACCCTATTTAGTGTTTAACTTTCTCAATTTTATTGCGGTCAAAACTTTTTTGGTATACAAAGGAAAATCGGCGTTTTGTATCCAGCCAAAATAGCCTGGTTCTTTATCAAAAACATCATCTACCAATGCGCCTTTGTGTTTTCCAAAAGTAAAAATTTCTTTTCCTTCGTTATTTATTGCAATAAATCCTGCAAAATCAACTGATTTTTTTCGCGTCGTAAATTCAGATAACAACTTCATATCGTTTTCCAAATTCTCATAGCGATCCAATTGCGATTTTAAGATTTCGTACGTTGCCATCGTATCGGCTTCTGCGCTGTGAGCGTTTTCCAAACTTTGCCCACAATAAAATTTATAGGCGGCACTCAACGTTCTTTCCTCCATTTTATGAAAAATCGTTTGCACATCTACCGACACCCTGTTCTTCATGTCAAAATCAACTTCGGCACGCAATAATTCCTCCGCCAAAAGCGGAATATCAAAGCGATCGGAATTGAATCCGGCCAAATCAGAATCTTTAATCATGTTATGAACTTGAGTCGCTATTTCTTTAAATGTGGGTTCGTTGGCTACTTTTTCATCTGAAATACCATGAACTGCAGTAGACTGCGGTGGAATGGGCATCGTAGGATTAACCAACCACGTTTTACTCTCTTTGGTGCCGTTTGGATATACTTTAAAAATTGAAATTTCGACAATTCGATCTCGTGCCACATCAATTCCAGTAGTTTCAAGATCAAAAAAGCATATTGGACGGGATAATTTTAATTCCATAGTATTATTATAAGTGACAAAGATAGAAAAACCCGACAGTTTTTAAAACTATCGGGCCTACTTCTATACTATTCTATTTGATTATATTTCTCTATTCGGATCAAATGCTTCAAGGTATTCTGCAACACGCTTCACAAAACTTCCTCCCAACGCACCATCTACCACTCTATGGTCGTAGGAATGCGATAAGAACATTTTTTGACGGATTCCAATAAAATCACCTTCAGGCGTTTCAATAACCGCTGGCACTTTTCTGATAGCACCTAAAGCTAAAATCCCTACTTGCGGTTGATTGATAATTGGCGTTCCAAAAACAGAACCAAAAGTCCCCACATTCGTTACGGTATATGTACCCCCTTGTGTATCATCTGGTTTTAATTTTCCTGCTTTGGCTCGGTTACCTAAATCATTTACTGCTTTAGCCATACCCACCAAGTTCAATTGATCTGCATTTTTAATTACCGGCACGATTAAGTTTCCATTGGGTAAAGCTGCCGCCATTCCAAGATTGATATTTTTACGTTTGATGATAAATTCTCCATCAACCGAAATATTCATTCCTGGGAAATCTTTCAATGCTTTAGCTACCGCTTCCATGAAAATAGGGGTAAACGTTAATTTTTCACCTTCTCTCTTTTCGAAAGTATTTTTAACTCTATCTCTCCATTTTACAATATTGGTAACATCCACTTCAATAAACGACTGCACGTGCGCCGACGTTTGAACAGAAGCCACCATATACCCCGAAATCAACTTACGCATTCGGTCCATTTCCACAATCTCATCACCCCCATTTACAGAAACAGGATGCCCCCCAGCCCCCGAAGGGGGAGTTTGAGCAACAGGCTGTTGAATGATTTTCTGTTCACTTGCAACTGTTGACTTAGGACTAGGTTGATTTCCTCTATTTTTGATATATTTTAATACATCTTCTTTAGTAACGCGACCGTCTTTACCCGAACCCAAAATAGCTTCTAACTCGGCTAAAGAAATTCCTTCTTCTTTGGCTATATTTTTTACTAACGGGGAATAGAATTTAAGCCCCTCAGTCCCCGAAGGGGATGCTTGACTAATAGTATCAATAATTTCGCTTACTTGATTTTCAATTTGTTGAGCAGGCTGATTTTCCACAGCTGCTGTAGTTCCCCCTTGGGGGGTTAGGGGGCTTCCACCTTCCGTTTCAATAATAGCAATTGTTTGACCTACTTGCACCACATCATCCACATTGAAAAGGATTTCAACCAATGTACCTGAAACTTCAGAGGGTACCTCACTATCTACCTTATCGGTTGCGATTTCCAAGACTGCTTCGTCCATTGCAATAGTATCGCCTACCTTTTTCAACCAATTGGTCACAGTTGCTTCCGCAACACTTTCGCCCATTTTAGGTAATTTCAATTCAAACTTTGCCATATCTTTAAACTAAAGTTGTGTTTTTGTATTTCGTTTGCAAAAATACTAATTTTTCGTTCTTTTTTCAAAGAAATCAATAATTTTTACAACATAATTATTTGTCCTTTATCTGTAGAATGATTACTTCCAATTACGTAATTCGAACTCACTATATAATTCTTAAAACTAAGGTTCTGATTTTTGTTTTGCTCCATAAAAGTAATAATTTCGGCAAAACTAAAAGTAGTGGTGTCAAAAATTATTTCTCTATTTTTTGAAGGCTCGCTTTTAAACTGATTGAAACTAGAATAATATACCGTCTTTTGCGAGACATTGAATTGGAAATCACCTTTTGAAAAAACAACGTATTCATCAATAGTTCTTACTGTTTGTTTTTGCTCGTGCTTTTTTAATAAACTGAATACAAAGCTTCCCACATACATCATCCCATCAAAGAACCAAGATTTTTTAAAGTGTTTTTTATAAAAAAACTGCATGGCTTGTTGAAAACGTTTCCTGTAGGTACCATCGCGAACCGTACTCTCCCCTTTGTAATGAATGACCGAAGTTTCGTGAAAATAATAATTTGATTTTCCCAATTTTACAACCGTATAACTCAAATCAATATCATCGGAATACATAAAGCAATCTTCATCAAATCCACCCACTTCGAGATACAACTTTCGGGGCATCCACATAAAAGCACCCACTAAAATAGCCACTTTTCCCGTTTCGTTTTCAGTCAAATGTTGTGCATAATAGCGTCCGAAATAATTTGAAATTTTATACAATCCAAACATCTTTGTTAAGGCCACCAAGGGTGTCGGAACACCGCGTTTACACTCTGGAAGAAATTTTCCTGAACCGTCGATTAATTTACAACCGATAATACCGAGTTGGGAGTTTAGCGTTGAGAGTTGGGAGTTTAAAATTTTGACAAAAGTATCTTCTGCCACAACGGTATCTGGATTTAAAATACAAATATAGTCACCTTTAGCCTCTGCAACTCCTCTATTATTCCCTTTTGGAAAACCTAAATTAGCTGTATTTTCGATGAGTTTAACCTGAGGGAATTTGGCCTTTACCATGTCACAACTATCATCAGAAGAAGCGTTGTCAATGACAATAATTTCTCCATCAATCCCTTCTAGTGCTCTTTGCACACTAAACAAGCACTGCTCTAAAAAATAGCGTACATTATAATTGAGGATGATTACGGATAGTTGCATGGATTTAATGTTCAATATTCAATTAGCAAATGTGTCAATTAATTGATGAGTCAAAGTTGCAATTTTTATTTATGAATTGCAAAAAATCGGAATCCAATATCAAATATTAACCTTACTTTTGCAGTCCTATTGTCTCATTGACAAATTATCAAATTGACCCATTACTTCATGAATTACCTATCAGTCGAAAATATTTCCAAATCGTATGGCGAACGTGTATTGTTTGACAACGTTTCTTTTGGAATCAACAAAGATCAAAAAATAGCATTTATTGCCAAAAACGGTTCCGGAAAAACTACCATTATGAATATGATTAATGGCCTAGACGAACCGGATACAGGACAAGTAGTCATTCGGAAAGAGATAAACATGGCCTTTTTGTCGCAAAACAATAATTTGCAAGACGAATTGACCATTGAGGAAAATATTTTTGCTTCCGATAATGAAATATTAAAAGTCATCGAACGCTACGAGAAAGCTTTAGAAAATCCGAACGATGAAGAAGCATATCAAAGAGCTTTTGACGATATGGACCGACATAATGCTTGGGATTTTGAAACGCAATTCAAGCAAATTTTGTTCAAATTAAAGTTGGAAGACTTAAAAATGAAAGTCAAAAACATGTCGGGTGGACAAAAAAAGCGTTTGTCATTAGCCATCATATTAATCAGTAAACCCGATTTGCTAATTTTAGACGAACCCACCAATCACTTGGATTTAGAAATGATTGAATGGTTAGAAGATTATTTCGCCAAAGAGAACATTACCTTATTTATGGTGACACACGATCGTTTCTTCCTTGAACGCGTTTGTAATGAAATCATCGAATTAGACAACGGAAAAATTTATCAATACAAAGGCAATTATTCTTATTATTTGGCCAAAAAAGAAGAACGTTTGGCTTCTGAAAATGCCAGTATTGACAAGGCTCAAAATTTATTTGTAAAAGAATTGGCTTGGATGCGTCGTCAACCCAAAGCACGAACCACCAAATCAAAATCAAGACAAGATGATTTCTATGTCATCAAAGAAAAAGCGGAAAGCCGTCGAAAAGAAAATGTAGTGGAGCTCGAAATCAATATGGAGCGCATGGGAAGTAAGATCATTGAAATGGTAAAATTGAACAAGAATTTTCCAGATCGAAAAATATTAGAAGATTTTTCTTATTCGTTTCAACGAGGGGAACGCATTGGAATTATTGGTAAAAACGGAACTGGAAAATCGACTTTTTTAAATATTCTTACTCAAACCCTACCGCCTGATTCGGGAAAAGTAATCATAGGCGATACCATAAAAATTGGTTATTACACCCAAAGTGGCATCAACCCAAAACCGGGTCAAAAAGTAATTGACATCATTAAAGAATACGGAGAATACATTCCGTTGACGAAAGGGAAAATCATATCGGCTTCGCAATTGTTAGAACGCTTTTTATTTGATGCAAAAAAACAATATGATTTTGTAGAAAAATTGAGTGGAGGCGAATTGAAACGATTGTATTTGTGTACCGTTTTGATTCAAAATCCGAATTTCTTGATTCTGGACGAACCTACCAATGATTTGGACATTGTAACGTTGAATGTTTTAGAAAGTTTCTTATTGGACTTTCCAGGTTGCTTATTAGTAGTGAGTCATGACCGTTATTTTATGGACAAAATTGTGGACCACTTATTTGTATTTAGAGGCGAAGGACAGATTGAAGATTTCCCTGGAAATTATTCCGATTTTAGAGCTTATGAAGATTCTGCCGAACCCAAAACCTTATCCAATGTGAGTACGGAGAAAGTAAATTGGAAAGAAAAAAATACAGCTACTGTTGGTTTGAATTTCAACGAACAAAAAGAATTCAATAAATTAGAACGTGAAATAAAGGATCTCGAATACAACAAAAAACAAATCGAACAAGAATTTGCCGATGGCAAAGTGACAGATGATGCTATTGAAAACAAAGCAAATGAATTGCAAAAAATCATCCAATCTTTAGAAGCAAAAGAAGAACGCTGGTTTGAGTTGTCAAGTAAAATGGAATAATATTTCACATTGAAACACCCCGTTTTATACAAAGTTCCACTACGTTTTTTTCTTATAAATTCTTTGTGTTACTTTGTACTAAACTTTGAGAAACATAGTGCTACAACAAATTAAATCATACCTGAAATTCCTTTGGAACGCCAAAAACGAACATGGAGTGCATTCGCCATTTGTATATGATTTGGTTACGAAATGTTTTTATGCTTCCAACTTTCCCAAACAAAATTCTATTGATGCTACAAACAACAAACTCCTACTAAAAACAATAGCGTATTTAAATTTGAAGGATGTCATTCGTTTTGATACCAAAGAAAATTTACATTCAACGATAAATGGCTTACTACTTTCCAGTAATGCGCTACAAAATTTTTCGATTGACAAAGCATTACCCTTTTGTAACAATGACAGCTGTTTTTTTGTAGAGCATATTCACAAAACAAAAGAAAACGAACTCATTTGGAAACAACTGTACCAACATGAAGCAGTAACGTGTAGCATAGAAACCTATAATTTAGGTCTGTTATTTATTCGAAAAGAACAACAAAAAGAACATTTCATCATCAACCCAAATAAGTCGTTTAGTTCGCTGCTGTTTGAAAGAATTCGTTTTTAATTGTAACAAATTTGAGTTTTTTTCTACTTATTGTAGTGTCGGAATTTAAAACTTCATAAAATTACTATTTGTTAATTTTCATTCAATAGTCAAATGGCAGAATCATTAATTAGTATTACCAATATCAAAAGAGATTTCCCTTTAGGAAACGAAATCGTCTATGTATTAAAAGGCATTGATTTAGAAATAAAAAAAGGCGAATATGTAGCATTGATGGGGCCCTCAGGTTCTGGAAAATCAACGTTAATGAATATTTTGGGTTGTTTGGACACGCCCACTTCAGGCACGTACATTTTAAATGGAAAACACGTGAGTGAAATGCAAGACGATGAATTAGCAGGCATTCGAAATAAAGAAATCGGATTTGTCTTCCAAACATTCAACTTAATGCCTCGAACAACTGCATTAGACAATGTAGCTTTACCAATGGTATATGCCGGATTTTCAAAATCGGAACGCATTGAAAGAGCGACTGAAGTATTAAAACAAGTAGGGTTAGATGACCGAATGGATCACAAACCCAACCAACTTTCTGGAGGGCAACGCCAACGTGTAGCTGTTGCAAGAGCCTTGGTTAACAAACCTTCCATTATTCTTGCCGATGAACCCACAGGAAACTTAGACAGTAAAACTTCGGTAGAAATTATGAATTTATTCAACGAAATTCACGCCAATGGCAACACGGTAATCTTAGTAACACACGAAGAAGACATTGCAGCCTATGCCCACCGAATCATTCGTTTGCGAGATGGAATTATCGAAAGCGATACGCAAAATACCAACATAAAAAAGTAATTACTATCCACTATAGACAAACCCGACACGATGCAGAATCTGGTCGGGTTTTTTCTTGCTTTAGCGGTCAAAATAACTACCTTTGCCCAAAAATAACAGATGAATATTTCCAGCTATACCAAAGAATTTTCATATAATTTTAAATTGGCTTACCCTATTATTTTAGGTATGTTAGGCCATACGCTTATTGGTATTGTTGACAACATCATGGTAGGTAAATTAGGATCTACTGAACTTGCAGCTGTATCTTTAGGCAATAGTTTCATCTTTATTGCCATGTCATTAGGCATTGGATTTTCAACAGCCATAACCCCGCTAATTGCTGAGGCAGATGCCGAAAAAGATGAGAAAAAAATTCGCTCCACCTTTCATCATGGATTGCTGTTGTGTACGGTTTTGGGCGTTGCACTTTTTGCTTTGATAGTATTAGCCAAACCCATTATGTTATTGATGCACCAACCCAAAGAAGTTGTTGAAATGGCGTATCCTTATATTGATTGGGTCGCTTTTTCATTAATCCCTGTCATCATCTATCAAGGATACAAACAATTTGCCGATGGTTTATCGCGCACAAAATATTCTATGTATGCTATATTTATGGCAAATGTGGTCCATATTTTCTTCAATTATGTCTTAATTTATGGCGTTTGGATTTTTCCTAAATTAGGCATCTTGGGAGCAGCATTAGGTACGGTTATTTCCAGAATAATGATGGTCGTGTTCATGCATTATATTTTGAAATATGATAAGAGCATAAAAATCTATTTCAAAAATTTCAGTTTTAGAGAAATCAAAAAATCGGTACTTAAAGAAATAATTAATTTAGGAACTCCTTCGGCCATGCAAATGCTGTTTGAAGTAAGTTTGTTTACAGGTGCCATCTGGTTAAGTGGCACCATCGGAAAAACAAGTCAGGCTGCAAATCAAATAGCACTGACCTTAGCCACACTGACCTTTATGTTTGCTATGGGACTGAGTGTTACGGCAATGATTCGAATTTCAAATCAGAAAGGATTAAAAGACTATGTTAATTTAGTAGTTGTAGCCAAATCGATTTATCTCTTAGCCATAATCATTGAAATTGTCTTTGCGATTTTGTTTATTGTCTTCCACAATTACCTGCCGCCTTTGTTTCTGAATTTAGAAAACACGCAGCAAGCGGTGGACAACCTAGAAGTGATTCAAATTGCTTCCAAATTGCTTTTAGTCGCTGCCGTTTTTCAAATTTCAGACGGTTTACAAGTAGTAGTATTAGGAGCACTTCGCGGATTACAAGATGTTAAATATCCGATGTACATCACTTTTGTCGCGTATTGGTTAATTGGATTCCCCATTTCCATTTATTTGGGATTAAAGACAGAATTGAAAGCTGTTGGAATTTGGATTGGACTTTTAGCAGGATTGACAGTAGCCGCAATATTTTTGTATATTCGCTTTAATTATTTGACAAAAAAAATGATACAAGTACAAGCGCAAGAACAAGTTCAACAACAATAACAAGAAGAAATTAAAATCATAAAAAACATGAACTTACCAAAATTTGTAATCGGTGATAACACTGATTTTCCGGAAGATATTTTTATTATTCACCTTGAATACCCACGATTTGTGATCAATTTAAAGGATGATGAAGTAGAATTCTTAGAAGATATTGAAGAAGAAGACGAAAAAGAATTGGAATCCGAAATGGAACATTTAATTACCATTGCTGGAGAATTTTATGACCGCGAAATTGAACGCTACGAACAGGAATAGTATTCAGTGCTTCGAAAAAGTGTTCCGATTTAGAAAAAAGCTAATTACTCTTTATTAAAATACTGATCCAACAAACTCATGGCCGCGGCAAAAGGTGAAATTTCATTGGTTGCAACGGCTTTTCTGTTTTCTTCCAAGAGTTGGATGACATTTGGATGGTTGTAAAAATGCGATTTCAATTGCTCATTGATGGTCTCCATCATCCAAAATTGGTTTTGATTTTGACGTTTTTCCTCAAAATAATGATTGGATTTTACGAATTCAAAATACTCGGATATAATTTCCCAAATCGCATCAATCCCTATTTTTTCATAAGCACTACAAGTCGTTACTTTGGGTGTCCATCCTGAAGATTTGGGCGGAAATAAATGCAAGGCTCTATTGAATTCTGTCTTGGCTAATTTTGCTTTAGCAATATTATCACCATCTGCTTTGTTGATGACGATGGTATCGGCCATTTCCATAATTCCGCGTTTGATACCTTGCAATTCATCACCAGCACCCGAAATTTTCAACAACAAAAAGAAATCGACCATACTGTGTACTGCGGTTTCACTTTGCCCCACTCCTACTGTTTCAATAATTATTGTATCAAATCCACACGCTTCACAGAGAATAATAGATTCCCGTGTCTTTCTTGCAACGCCTCCCAAGGTGTCTCCTGACGCACTCGGTCGGATAAACGCTCTTTTGTCTTTTACCAATTCTTCCATTCGGGTTTTATCACCCAAAATACTGCCGTGAGTTATCGACGAACTGGGATCTACGGCCAATACCGCCACTTTTTTACCCAGCGATGTTAAATACGAACCAAAGGCTTCAATGAAGGTGCTTTTTCCAACACCAGGCACACCTGTTATACCAATTCGGAGGGAATTATTTGCGTGAGGTAAACAACTTTTTATCACATCATTTGCTTTGAGTAAATGATCGGGATTCGTGCTTTCTACTAACGTAATGGCCCGACTCAAAGCGGTTATATCGCCTTGTAAAATTCCAGAAATCAATTCTTCTGCCGTAGGTTGTTGCTTTCTAAATTGTTGGATTTGCTGCGCTACAACTGTGCTCACGACTTCAGGTTGTTCCACGCCGTGAATTTCAGAAAGTGCAGATTTTTTATTACTTTTACTCAAGAAAAAAAGTTTTATTTTGTAAATGTAGCAAATTTTATCCATTTTAAACTAATGAACCTAAATCCCGAACTACTTTCTGAACTCGAAAAAATTGTGGGTGCTTCTTATCTTTTTACCGATGAAGCCACCCGTAAAACCTATGGACATGACGAAACAGAAGATTTAAATTTTCCGCCGCATGTTGTCGTAAAACCTGCCAATACAGAAGAAGTAGCACAACTATTGAAAGTGGCCAATACATACAAAATTCCGGCGGTACCTATTGGAGCGCGCACTGGTTTAAGTGGCGGTGCATTATCAATTTATGGAGGTATCGGTATCTCAATGGAACGGTTCAATAAAATTATAGAAATTGACGAACAAAATTTACAAGTCACTACAGAACCTGGTGTAATTACACAAGTACTTCGTGAGGCAGTAGCCGAAAAAGGGCTATTATATCCAGTTGATCCGAGCAGTATGGGAAGCTGTTGGATTGGGGGAAATATAGCCGAAAATTCGGGAGGCGCACGAGCGTTAAAGTATGGTGTAACTAAGGACTATGTTCTCAATTTAGAAGTAGTATTACCCACTGGGGATGTCATTTGGACCGGTGCCAATACCCTAAAAAATTCGACCGGATATAACCTCACCCAACTGATGGTTGGCAGTGAAGGTACTTTAGGTATCGTGACCAAAATTGTACTCAAATTAATTCCACAAAACAAACACAATGTATTGCTTTTAGTTCCGTTTTTTAAAGCAGAACAAGCTTGTGAGGCGGTTTCGGCTATCTTTAGAGCAGGTATTGTTCCGAGTGCACTAGAATTCATGGAACGTGATGCAATCGATTGGACTTTAAAATTTGTAGACGGATTAAATGTGTCGGTACACGATAATGTTCAAGCCCATTTACTGATAGAAGTTGACGGTAATTACCCCGATGTACTCATGCAAGAAGCCGAAAATATTTTGACTGTTGTGGAGCAATTTGAAATCGACGAAGTGCTATTTGCCGATACTGAAGAACAAAAAAATGCCCTCTGGAAAATGCGACGCTCTGTAGCTGAAGCAGTAAAAGCCAATTCGATTTACAAGGAAGAAGACACGGTAGTCCCAAGATATGAATTGCCCAAATTATTAAAAGGCATTAAAGAAATTGGCAATAAATATGGCTTTCAATCGGTGTGTTATGGCCATGCGGGCGATGGTAATTTACACGTTAACATCATAAAAGGCAGTATGACTGATGACAATTGGAAAACCGAAGTACCCAAGGGAATTCGTGAAATTTTTGAGCTAACAGTAGATTTGAAAGGAACGCTTTCGGGAGAACATGGAATAGGCTTGGTACAAAAAAATTATATGGACATTGCGTTTTCTAAAGTACATTTGGAACTCATGGAACGCATTAAAGCTATTTTTGACCCAAACAACATATTGAATCCTGGAAAGATTTTTCCGGATGCTACCAATTAATTGTTAGCTAAGAAATCTATTAAATTTTGATCGGCATTTTTAAATGTGGGTGCTTGTTCAATAATACTTGCGACTCTCTTTTTGTTTAATTTCATCGTAATATCGGCCTCGGTTGTAAACAATAGTGCCGATAAAAACGGGTTATTGATGTGCGGAATTAACTCGGATTCTAAATCTTCCAGAGCAACTATTTTAAGCAATTCTTGCTTTTCTGTAGTATATATTTTATACGTCATTGCTAATTTTAGAAGCCCCTCTTCAACTACAGTTTTTACATAAATATTTTGCAATTCGGGCTTTCCAACAGTTTTAGCTAGGGTTAACTTTGCAAAAGTCCCGGCTGCAATACTAGCGCTAACTTGGTTAAAAAATTCGGTATAGGTAATGTTATTTGTTGGAATAGTTTGCATTTTTTGAAATTTTATCAAATATAAAAAATCCCCAACTACTTTTTAGTAGTCGAGGATTCGTTTATTTAATTCGTTAGTATTATTCGTTTACTACAACCCATTCACCAGAAGCGATCATGCTTTCGGCTTTTTTGAATTTCATAGTTTCGCTTTTTCCACTGATTACGTGTTTAATAGTAACTGTATCGTTGCGATTAATTTTTGGGTTATCTCTCGTAATGGTTTCGGTTACTGCTGGTCTTTGACTCGCCATTTCACCAGCTCGTCTCGCTTCGCTTGCCGCATCATCACCATCTAAATCTTGTTTTGATTCGGTATAATTTTGTTTTTGTCGCACTTGTTTGGCTTCATGGATATCCGAAGGGTCTTGAGAAGGTAAATTCCCTTTAAAAAGGAAAGAAATCACTTCTTTATTTACGTCGTCAATCATTTTTTTGAACAAGTTGAACGCTTCAAATTTATAAATCAACAACGGATCTTTTTGCTCGTGAACGGCCAATTGAACCGATTGCTTCAATTCGTCCATTTTGCGTAAATGTTTTTTCCAAGCTTCATCTACAATGGCCAACGTAATGTTTTTCTCAAAATCAGTCACTAATGTTTTCCCTTGAGAAGCATACGATTTTTCCAAATCGGTAACCACATTCAACGATTTGATTCCGTCAGTAAAAGGAACGATAATGCGTAAATATTGTCCGTTATTGTTTTCGTATACATTTTTAATAATTGGGAAAGCCTCTGCTGCATTTCGCTCAATTTTATCGTTATAATGCTCTAAAACTGCTTTATAGGTTTTTCCGGTAATCTCTCTATCGGTTAATTTTCCAAATTCAGCTTCAGAAACTGGTGAACTAATTGAAAAATAGCGAATTAATTCAAACTCATAGTTTTTAAAATCACCGGCTACTTTGTTTTGCTCAACGACCAATTCACACGTATCATACATCATATTGGCAATGTCTACTTTCAAGCGTTCGCCATGCAATGCATGACGTCTTCTTTTGTAAACCACTTCTCTTTGTGCATTCATTACATCGTCATATTCTAACAAACGTTTACGAACTCCAAAGTTATTTTCTTCCACTTTTTTCTGCGCTCTTTCAATGGATTTGGTCATCATCGAATGCTGGATCACTTCGCCTTCTTTTAGACCAATTCGATCCATAACTTTCGCTACTCTTTCCGAACCAAACAAACGCATCAAATTATCTTCAAGCGACACATAGAATTGTGAACTACCTACATCTCCTTGACGACCGGCACGACCTCTCAACTGACGGTCTACACGACGAGAATCGTGGCGTTCTGTACCAATGATGGCTAAACCACCTGCTTTTTTTACCTCATCCGATAACTTGATATCGGTTCCACGACCCGCCATATTGGTAGCAATGGTTACGACACCTGGTTTACCAGCTTCGGCAACAATTTCGGCTTCACTTTTATGCATTTTGGCATTCAATACATTGTGCTGAATCCCTCTGATTTTCAACATTCGGCTTAATAATTCCGAAATCTCTACTGATGTGGTTCCAATTAACACGGGACGACCTTCGTTCGAAAGTACTACAACATCTTCAATCACGGCATTGAATTTTTCACGAACCGTTCGGTAAATCAAATCATCTTTATCTTTACGCGCCATCGGTTTGTTGGTAGGAATTTCTACAACATCTAATTTATAGATTTCCCAAAACTCTCCGGCTTCGGTAACTGCCGTTCCAGTCATTCCTCCCAATTTACTGTACATACGGAAATAATTCTGCAATGTAATGGTAGCAAATGTTTGCGTGGCCGCTTCAATTTTTACATTTTCTTTGGCTTCAATAGCTTGGTGTAAACCGTCTGAATAACGACGTCCGTCCATTATACGTCCGGTTTGCTCATCAACAATCATTACTTTATTGTCCATGATTACGTATTCGGTATCTTTTTCAAACAACGTATACGCTTTTAGCAATTGCGTTAATGTATGAATACGTTCCGCTTTGATTGAAAAATCTTTAAATAATTCTTCTTTTCGTTCCGCTTCTGCTTCTGTAGCTAAATTTTCGCGCTCAATTTGAGCAATCTCAGTTCCAATATCAGGCAGTACAAAGAAATTGGCATCGGTATCTTGAGAAAGATATTGAATTCCGTTATCTGTAAGTTCTACTTGATTGTTTTTTTCTTCGATAACAAAATACAAGGCCTCATCAATTTTTGGCATTTCTCTGTTGTTATCTTGCATGTATTGGTTCTCTGTTTTCTGAAGCAATTGTTTTACTCCTTCTTCCGACAAGAATTTAATCAAGGCTTTACTCTTTGGTAAGGCTCTATACGAACGCAATAAATTGAATCCCGCTTCTTTGGCATTCCCTTCTTTGAACAAGCGTTTTGCTTCTGTCAAACAATCGGTAGCAACCTTACGTTGTAATGCTACTAAATTTTCAACTTTAGGCTTCAACTCATTAAATTCGTGACGATCTCCTTGTGGTACCGGACCAGAGATAATCAAAGGCGTTCTCGCATCATCGACTAATACCGAGTCAACCTCATCGACAATTGCATAGTTGTGTTTTCTTTGTACTAAATCTTCTGGAGCATGCGCCATATTATCACGCAAGTAATCAAATCCAAATTCGTTATTGGTTCCGTATGTAATATCAGCTTCGTATGCTTTTCGTCTTTCTGGTGAGTTTGGCTGGTGGTTGTCGATACAATCTACCGTCATTCCGTGAAATTCAAAAAGTGGCGCTTTCCAAGTGCTATCACGTTTAGCTAAGTAGTCATTTACCGTTACTAAATGTACACCATTACCGGTTAATGCATTTAAATATAAAGGAAGTGTAGCTACTAACGTTTTTCCTTCTCCCGTTTGCATTTCGGCAATTTTACCTTGATGTAAAACCACACCACCAATCAACTGAACATCATAATGTATCATATCCCAAGTGATGGCTTTACCCGCGGCATCCCATGAATTGGCCCAAGTGGCGGTATCACCTGTAATAGTAATATACGCTTTTGAGGCTGATAATTCACGATCTTTTGGTGAAGCTGTAACCGTTATGCTTGTATTTTCTTTAAAACGACGGGCGGTTTCTTTTACCACTGCAAAAGCTTCTGGAAGGATTTCGTTCAATACTTTTTCAGAAATTTCGTAAGCTTCTTTTTCAATCGCATCAATTTCCAAATAAAAATCTTCACGAGCATCGATATCATCCGTTTGTTCTGCTTCTTGCTTTAAGGCAATAATTTTTGCGTCTTTCTCGGCGCGAGCTTGTTGTATTTTGGATTTAAATTCGGCTGTTTTAGCACGCAATTCATCATGAGACAAGGCTTGTAAAGCACTTTCAAATGATTTTACTTTTGTGATTAAAGGTTGAATCGCTTTTACATCTTTCTCCGATTTATCTCCTACAAAAGCTTTCAATATGGAATTTATGATACTCATAATTATTATTTTCTAATGGTTTGCAAATATAACCAAAAAAAAAGCCTCAGTGAAGAGACTTATTTCTGTTGTGTGTATTTATTTTTTAATATTCGTCCTCATTCCAAAGA
>JAGNZI010000030.1:9806-17771 GCA_017984495.1 Flavobacterium sp. | reverse complement strand
GGATTGGTCGCTTCGGGAATTAACCCCGATACAAAGTTGGTAGAAATTGTAGAAATACCTTCGCATCCTTTCTTTATCGGTGTTCAATACCATCCAGAATATAAAAGTACCGTTGCTAATCCGCACCCACTTTTCGTGAGTTTTGTCGCGGCAGCTGTGCAACATAAAAATAAATAATCGGTTCACTTAATACGGAACACGGAATACTAAAAAGTAGATGGAAGAAAAAAAATTAGACCTAAATTCGATTATCGGATTTGTATTGATTTCTGGGATATTGTTATGGATGCTCTATGCAAACACACCAACAGCAGAAGAATTAAAGGCAAAAGAAAAAAAGGAGCTCGTTGAAAAACAAGCCAAAGAAGCAAAATCAGCAAAGACTGTAACTGCAACAACAATTGTAGCTCCAGCAGATTCTACGCAAACAGCCGCTGCACAAGCGCAATTGGGTTCGTTTGGTTATTCTGCAACACTTCCATCGGCAACCGATGCGGTAACGGAAATTAAAAACGATGTTTTAGCGCTTAAAATCTCGAATAAAGGAGGTTATATCGTTGATGCAACCGTTTTAGGATTTGATCAGTTTGAGAAAAACTCTAAAAAAGCCGTTCAAATTATAAAAGATAAAAATGCCTCTTTTGATATTACATTAAATACGGCAGACAATAGAACGTTACATACAAAAGACATGTTTTTTGAACCTAAGTTAACAACTGAAGGTAAAAATCAAGTCTTAACACTTCAGTTAAAAGCTGGTCCCGATCAATTTTTAGAATACCGTTATGTATTGAAACCTAACGAATACATGTTGGATTTTGGCATTCGTTCACAAGGCTTAGAAAAAGTTGTTAATACGGCTAAACCATTGGATTTAGAATGGCAATTAAAGACATACAGAAACGAAAAAAGTGTTTCGTATGAAAATCGATACACGGAACTTGTTTTTGAATATGAAGACGGAAAAGACGATTATTTAAATGCGGCTAAAGATTCAGAAGACGAAGCAAAAGATGTCTCTTATGTTGCTTTCAAACAGCATTTATTTACTTCGATTCTATTAACAGATACGAAGTTTAAAACGGCAAAATTCAAATCGGATAATTTGGTTGAAGACGAAGAAAAAGACACAGTATTTACTAAAAATTTTACTGCTCAAATTCCATTAGCCTTTAAAAATGGTGCTTTAAATTACAACATGAATTGGTATTATGGTCCTTCTGATTATACCATATTAAATGATTATGATAGAAATTTAGACGAGATTGTGCCTTTGGGTTGGGGTATCTTTGGATGGATCAACCGTTATATTTTCATTCCAGTTTTCGGATTGATATCGGGATTAGGCATAAGCTTTGGAATTGCAATTATTTTGTTTACCGTTTTGGTGCGTATTGTGATGTCGCCTGTTACCTATAAATCCTATCTGTCTCAAGCGAAGATGAAAGTATTGCGCCCTGAAATCGCTGATTTGAATGAGAAATTCAAAGACAATCCAATGAAAAAGCAGCAGGAGACCATGAAACTGTATTCAAAGGCAGGCGTGAATCCTATGGCGGGTTGTTTACCGGCTTTGTTGCAAATGCCTATTTTTTATGCATTGTTTCAATTCTTTCCTTCAATGTTTGATTTGCGACAAAAATCCTTCCTATGGGCCGATGATTTATCGTCTTATGACAGTATTTATCAATTGCCATTTCATATTCCTTTTTATGGAAGTCACGTGAGTTTGTTTCCAATTTTAGCGTCTATCGCTATTTTCTTCTATATGAAAATGACAACTGGCGATCAAGTAATGAGTCAACCCACGCAAGAAGGTATGCCCGATATGGGTAAAATCATGAAAATCATGATTTATGTTTCGCCAATTATGATGTTGTTTTTCTTTAATAATTATGCATCTGGATTGAGTTTATATTATTTTGTTTCCAATTCAATTACTATTGGTATCATGTTGGTAATTAAAAATTACATCGTGAAAGAAGATAAAATTCATGCTCAAATTCAGGAGAATAAGACGAAGGAGAAAAAAGAGAGCAAATTTCAGAAAAAAATGCGCGAATTAATGGAGCAAGCAGAAGCTCAAAAAGCCGCACAAAAGAAAAAATAATTTTTCAAAATAAGCAAAAACCCTGTCTGCAAAGTCAGGGTTTTTTTGTCAAAATTTTTGATAACTTTACAAAAAATTAGAATTACAATGAAAAACGTTATCCTGTTGTTTTTACTTTCGTTTTCCGTTTATGCGCAAGACCTCATCAATCAATTTGATGCAAATGGCAACCGTCATGGATTGTGGAAAGGCACACACAAAGAAACCAATCGTCCGCGCTACGAGGGTGTTTTCAATCACGGTAAAGAAACAGGTGTTTTTAAATATTTTGATGATACAAAAGCAGGTGCAATTATTGCCACACGCGATTTTTCTAAAGGCGACGGTTCATGTTATGCCTTGTTTTATGATCAAAAAGGGAATACAGTAAGCGAAGGAAAATTACTGAATAAAATTCCAGAAGGAACATGGAAATATTATCATTTAGAATCAAAAACACTAATGACCGTTGAGTCGTATAAGAAAGGAAAACTTGATGGTACGAAAAAAATATTCTATAACAATAGTTTGTTAGCTGAAGAGACCAATTATACCATGGGAATTAAAAATGGTAGTTCCAAAACTTTTGCTGAAAACGGTAAGCCTATAGATGCGCACATATATAAGAATGGGTTGTATCAGGGTTTGGCATCCTATTACGATGGCAATGGAAATAAAATGTATGAAGGAAATTATGCCAATGGAAAGCGTGTCGGACTTTGGAAGTTTTTCGACCAAAATAAGGTAATTAAAGAAGTTAAAGCCGCTCAGTTTAGTAAAGAATTGGTCAAATATGAACAACGAAACTTGGAACAAGTTGCTAAAACGGAAGCACAATTCAAACTAGAACAGCAGCAAAGAAAATAAGTATGAAAAGAGTTGTAGTTGGACTTTCCGGTGGCGTTGATTCAAGTGTTGCAGCTTATTTATTAAAAGAGCAAGGCTATGAAGTCATCGGACTTTTTATGAAAAATTGGCACGATGATTCGGTTACCATTTCAAACGAGTGTCCGTGGTTGGAAGACAGTAACGATGCTTTATTGGTGGCTGAGAAATTGGGAATTCCTTTTCAAACGGTTGATTTATCGGAACAATACAAAGAAAAAATTGTGGATTACATGTTCGGTGAATATGAAAGAGGCAGGACGCCCAATCCGGATGTGTTGTGCAATCGCGAAATCAAATTTGATGTTTTTATGAAAATTGCCCTTTCCTTAGGTGCCGATTATGTAGCCACAGGTCATTATTGCAGAAAAGGAAGCATTGAAAAAGACGGACAAGAAATTTTTCAGTTGTTAGCAGGAAAAGATACAAACAAAGACCAATCCTATTTTTTATGTCAATTGTCGCAAGAACAACTGGCAAAAGCATTGTTCCCAATAGGCGAATTGACCAAACCAGAAGTGCGAGAAATAGCAACTAAATTAGATTTAATTACTGCCGAGAAGAAAGATTCACAAGGCTTGTGTTTTATTGGTAAAGTTCGTTTACCCGAATTTTTACAACAAAAATTACAACCCAAAGAAGGCATCATCGTTGAAATTCCGGAAGATGCTGCTATATATACTGCAGAAAAGCCAATCTTCAGTACCGAAGAAGCGGCTTTTGCCCATGAAGCGCAACGCATCAATTATTTAAAAGTCCCCGGTAAAGTGGTTGGTAAACACCAAGGTGCACATTACTTTACAAAAGGGCAACGAAAGGGATTGAATGTTGGTGGGACAAAAGAACCTTTATTTATTATTGAAACCGATGTGGAACGAAATATCATCTATACCGGACAAGGGAATCAGCATCCAGGTTTGTTTAAAAGCGCCTTATTCATTGCCAATGATGAAGTGCATTGGATTCGAGAAGACTTGGCGCTGAAACCAGGTGAAAAAAGAGAAGTATTGGCGAGAATTCGATACCGCCAACCTTTGCAAAAAGCAACCTTACACCACTATAAAACAGGAATGTATGTCGTGTTTGAAAACCCACAATCAGCCATAACCGAAGGGCAGTTTGTAGCATGGCAAGAAGAAGATGAGGTATTAGGAAGTGGTGTAATTGCCTAAGCTTTTAATGATATACTACTTTATATAAAAATTCATACTTTTGATTAACGGAATCTAAGTCTATGAAAAAACAACTCCTATTCGTTCTATTGATTGCTAACTTATGTTATTCTCAAGAGGATGCCTGGGTGTTTTTTGCCAATAAGCCAAATGCAGCGACTTATTTAGCCAATCCATTAACCATGTTAACGCAAAGGTCATTAGATAGGCGAGCCGTTCAAGGAATTTCATTGGACCTTTTAGATGTACCCATAGCACAAACCTATATCGATCAGGTAATCGCTTCAACAGGTATATCGGTTATGGCCAAATCCAAATGGCTAAATGCACTGCATGTTCGAGGAACCCAAGCCAATATCCAAGCCTTAGCCAATTTAACCTTTGTTGGTTCCATTCGTTTTGCCAATCATACTTTGAACGGAAGGTATTCAAATGCACCAATTCCGATTTCCCCCGTACAAAAACAAATGGAGGTTACTACAACCTTTAATTATGGTTCTTCGGCCAATCAAATCCAGATGTTAAATGGACATCTATTGCACCAACAAGATTATACAGGAACTGGGAAAATTATTGCAGTTTTGGATTCGGGATTTCAAAATGTAAACGTAGATGCTCCATTCCAGCGATTATTTACTAATAATTTGATAGTAGGTGGATACAATTACGTGAGTCAAAATACAAACGTATATGCACTTCACAATCACGGAACTATGGTGTTATCCTGTATGGGAGGCTATGTAGAGGGACAATTAGTAGGAACAGCTCCCGATGCTCAATATTATTTATTTGTTACGGAAGATGTTGCTTCCGAAAATCCAGTCGAGGAAAGTTATTGGGTGGAAGCTGCCGAAGAGGCAGATCGATTAGGTGCCGATATTATTACTTCTTCTTTAGGGTATTTTACCTATGATAATCCAAGTTATAGTCATACGTATAATCAAATGACAGGTAATTTTGCCTTCGCTTCCCGAGGAGCAAACATTGCATTTTTAAAGGGGATGGTTGTCATTGCGAGTGCCGGAAACTCGGGAGCTACGTCAAATCCTTATATAGGAGTTCCTGCCGAAGCCACTCACGTGTTAGCGGTTGGCGCTGTTGGAAGTGATGAAATGTACGCGCCTTTTAGTTCGATCGGACCCGCTTTTGACGGACGTGTGAAGCCCGACATCATGGCCCAAGGTCAGGCTGCCGTGGTAGCTAATATTGGTGGTGCTGTAGTTACGGCAAATGGTACTTCCTTTTCCGCACCCATTATGGCAGGATTGGTTGCTAGTTTTTGGTCGGCAGTACCCAATCTCTCAGCAAGACAGGTAGTGCAATTGGTTAAACAATCTTCAGATAAGTATACAGTACCCTCAAATTTATATGGATATGGTATTCCTGATTTTCAATTGGCGTTAACCACTGCTTTACGCAATTATAATTTTGAAGCCGACGAATATGTGATTTATCCCAATCCCATGCGAGACGAACTTAAGATTGAATTACCCCCAAATGCTCCAAATGCAAGACTGTATTTGTATAATAATTTAGGTCAAAAAGTTTGTGATCAACTGTGGACATCCGACTCTAAATCTATAGATGTTTCCCATTTATCATCCGGAATTTATATATATGAATTGCTGACAAATAACAAATCCCATAGCGGTAAAATAATCAAAAAATAATGAATAAAATTACCCAACTCTTCAACATACAATACCCAATTATTCAAGGCGGAATGATTTGGAATAGTGGTTATAAATTAGCCAGCGCTGTAAGTAATGCCGGTGGTCTAGGTCTCATAGGTGCCGGTTCAATGTATCCAGAAGTATTGCGCGAGCACATTCAAAAATGTAAAAAAGCTACCGACAAACCCTTTGGTGTTAATGTTCCAATGTTGTATCCCAATATTGAAGAAATTATGCAAATTATCAAAGAGGAAGGTGTGAAAATTGTTTTTACTTCGGCCGGAAATCCGAAAACATGGACGCCATTTTTAAAAGAAAACGGCATAACAGTAGTGCATGTGGTCAGCAGTTCAAAATTTGCTTTAAAAGCGCAAGAGGCTGGTGTAGATGCTATTGTCGCGGAAGGATTTGAAGCTGGAGGACATAACGGTAGAGAGGAAACAACTAGCTTGACTTTGATTCCAATGGTGCGCGAACAAATTACGATCCCACTAATTGCCGCTGGTGGAATTGCAACCGGAAGAGGAATGCTCGCGGCCATGATTTTGGGTGCCGACGGTGTACAAATGGGTAGTCGATTTGCTGCCTCAACTGAAAGTTCGGCACACGATGCCTTTAAAAAAACCATAGTAGCAACGGGCGAGGGTGATACCCAACTCACCTTAAAAGAATTAGCTCCTGTGCGATTGATAAAGAATAAATTTTACCAGGATGTGCAAGATTTGTATGCCAATTGTCCTTCAAAAGAAGCGATTGAAACCTTATTGGGTAAGCGAAGAGCCAAACGGGGCATGTTTGAAGGGGATTTGGTCGAAGGGGAATTGGAAATTGGTCAAATTGCGGGTTTAATTCACGATATTTTGCCTGTTGAAACTATTGTTGATAATATCATGAGTGAATTTACCATTGCTAGAGGGGAGCTTTCTACCTTTGACTTTTAATATTACAATCATGAAATCAATTAAATACCTACTTTTTTTTCTATTCATAGTTTCATTTGCGAGTTATGCGCAGCAATTTCGCTTTAAAACCACTGCCTTAACTGTTTTAGAAAAAGATGCTAAAGGCAATTGGGGCAAATGGTCAAAACCAGAAGCGACAGCCTTGTTTGTGACTCTTGATTACGATAAAAATAAAATCGTAATTTATTCACGTGAAATTCAACACTATACCATTGTGGAATATTTAAAAAAAGAAGTCACTAAAACCGATGAAATTAATTCGTATTTATGTAAAAATCAATTGGGTACTTCCGTTAAATTATCTTTTTTTACCCGAGTAGATTTAGGAAATAAACCTCAATTGTACGTCTATTTTAAGGATTTTGTTTTTTGTTATGATATTGTAGAAGAAGTCACCAAATAAGCGAATGTTGTAACGAAAGTTTTACAACCTCTCAACTAATACTTTGAAAAAAAACACCAATGAAAAAAGTCTTACGTCTACTTGTATTGTTAATTGCATCAACCAATTTTGCACAAGAAAAACCCAAATTAGTGGTCGGAATTGTGGTGGATCAAATGAAAATGGAATACCTCTATCGTTTTTCAAGCGATTTTTCGGAAAATGGTTTTAAGCGGTTGATGAATCAAGGCTATACGTTTCATAATACCCATTATAATTACATGCCCACGTATACGGCACCTGGTCACGCTTCGGTGTATACCGGAACAACTCCATCGGTACATGGTATTGTAGGAAACGAATGGTTCAATAAAGCTACGGGAAAAGAAGTGTATTGTACCGATGACGATACCGTTTCAACAATAGGGGATGATTCGGTTAATGAAGGGAAAATGTCGCCTCGAAATTTACAGAGTTCGACCATGACCGACGAATTAAAACTAGCAACTAATTTTAAAGGCAAAGTTATCGGAATCAGCATCAAAGATCGTGGGGCCATTTTACCTGCGGGTCATTTTGCCGATTGGGCTTTTTGGTACAGCAAAACGGGAGCTTTTATATCGAGTACCTATTATGGAGAAAAACTTCCCGATTGGGCCACCCAATTCAATGCCGAAAAGAATTATTTAAAATACGTCACCAAAGGTTGGGATTTACTGAAACCCAAAGAAGTTTACAACGAAAGTTTGACAGATAACAATCCCTACGAAGGAAAGTTGTTCAAGAAAGCACCGTTTATGCC
>JAGNZI010000030.1:0-9706 GCA_017984495.1 Flavobacterium sp. | reverse complement strand
AAAAGAATTATTTAAAATACGTCACCAAAGGTTGGGATTTACTGAAACCCAAAGAAGTTTACAACGAAAGTTTGACAGATAACAATCCCTACGAAGGAAAGTTGTTCAAGAAAGCACCGTTTATGCCCTATAATTTACAGGACATGTATGAAGCAAATGATGCCGGAATATTGCGTTCGACTCCTTTTGGAAATAATTTGTTGGCCGATTTCGCCAAAAAAGCTATTGAAAATGAAAATTTAGGCAAAGACAATACTACGGATTTCTTAGCCATCAGTTTTTCCTCAACAGATTATGTTGGACACGTTCTAGGACCGCGTTCCATTGAATTGCAAGACACGTATTTGCGTTTGGATGAAACCATTTCCGATTTTTTATTGTACCTCGATAAAACGGTAGGGAAAGGGAATTACTTGGTTTTCTTAACGGCCGATCACGCGGGTGCCGAAAATGTTACGTATTTGAAAGATAATAAATACAAGGTCGACAACATCAATTACAAGAACATTCAAAAAGACTTGAAAGATTTTTCGGAGAAAACATACGGTGAAGATGTGTTGTTAAATTATTCCAATTACAATGTGTTTTTGGATAAAGCGAAAATCAAATCCAAAGGCTTAAATGTGCAAGAAGTAAAACAAAGTTTTAAGGATTATTTGCAAAAGCAAGCGTTTATCAAAAGGGTATACACCGAAGAGGAAGTAGCAAATGCTAACGCCAATGATTATTATTTAAACTTTGTTTCAAAAGGATATGACACTGTTCAAAATGGAGAATTAGTGGTGACTTTCAAGCCGGGTTATGTAGAATACTCTGCCACCGGAACCACCCACGGTTCGCCTTATACTTATGATACGCATGTTCCGTTGATTTTCTTTGGCTGGAACATCCCAAAAGGACAAACCCACGATCGCAAAGAAATTACTCAAATAGCCCCAACCGTAACGCAATTATTGCAAATTACCATGCCTAACAGTTCTGATGGTAAGGTGTTGTTGGAGGTTTTAAATAAATAAATAAAAAAGCATCAAACTAAAATTTGATGCTTTTTTATTAGTGCCAATTCGTGAAATTCGTGTTTACACTTCAATCATCACTTGATTTTTCAAAATATCATCAAATGTTTCGCGTTCTCTAATTAAGTGACCTTTTCCATCTTTCCATAATACTTCGGCTGGCTTTAGTCGCGAGTTGTAATTCGAAGCCATTGAAAAGCAATACGCACCCGCATTTCTAAAACATAGAATATCACCTTCATGGATTTCGGTAATTCTTCGATTGCTTGCAAAAGTATCGGTTTCGCAAATGTAACCAACTACTGAGTAATAGCGTTCTTTCCCTTTCGGATTGGAAATGTTCTCAATATGATGTTGCGCACCATACAACATCGGGCGAATCAAATGATTGAATCCCGAATCAATTCCGGCAAAAACAGTAGAAGTAGTTTGTTTGACCACATTTACTTTTGCCAAGAAATAACCGGCTTCGCTGACCAAGAATTTTCCGGGTTCAAACGCTAAGGTTAGCGGGCGACCGTATTCTTTTTCGAACGCTAGAAAGCGTTTCGATAATTTTCTTCCAAATTCTTCTACATTGGTTTCAATATCGCCTTTTTTGTAGGGTACTTTGAACCCACTTCCAAAATCAATAAAATCCAATGCAGGGAAATTTTTTGCGGTTTCAAATAATATTTCGGCTGCATACAAAAACACTTCCACATCTAAAATATCCGAACCTGTATGCATGTGAATGCCGTTGATATGCATTTTTGTGTTTTCAATTATGCGCAAAATGTGTGGTAATTGATGAATCGAAATCCCGAATTTACTATCAATATGTCCCACCGAAATATTAGCATTTCCGCCGGCCATAACATGTGGATTGATGCGAATACAAACGGGAATGTTTGGGTGTTTCGTTCCAAATTGCTCTAAAATTGACAAGTTATCAATATTGATTTGGACCCCCAATTGCGCCACTTCTTCAATTTCTTCCATGGAGACTCCATTTGGAGTATATATAATATTTTGCGGATCAAAACCAGCAAATATGCCCAATTGTACTTCTTGCAGTGAGACCGTATCAAGTGCCGAACCCAAACTTTTTAAATATCCCAACACCGAAACATTAGATAAAGCCTTGACCGCATAGTGAATTTTAAAACGTTCTACTTTGCTGAATGCATTTTGTAGGCGGTTGTATTGAAACGCTATTTTTTCGGTATCGTAAACATACAATGGGCTCCCAAATTCAGCGGCTAGTTGTTGTAAAATTTCTGGTTTCATGACGATTTAATTTGATGCAAAAGTATTTTTATTTTTTCCGAAAACAAATTTTACAACAAATATTAACAAATTATAACATTTTGTTATATTTAAAACAAAAGATCTTTTTGTGTCAGATACGAGTTGTGTTTTTATGTATACCAAATTCCCAAATTAAACCGAAAAAAGTTAGTCAATTAAAAATTACTTTGTTATTTTTGTGGCACTTTTTAAAACAAGTTAAACGCATAATAATTATGAACATACACGAATATCAAGGTAAAGAAATCTTAGCAAGTTATGGCGTACGCGTACAACGTGGAATTGTAGCGAACAATCCAGTTGAAGCCGTGGCAGCTGCAAAACAATTAACAGCTGAAACAGGAACAAGTTGGTACGTAGTAAAAGCACAAATTCACGCAGGAGGTAGAGGAAAAGGCGGAGGTGTTAAATTGGCTAAAAACCTAGACCAAGTAACTGAAATTTCTGAACAAATCATCGGAATGCAGTTGATTACGCCACAAACGCCACCAGAAGGAAAAACGGTACACAAAGTATTAATTGCTGAAGATGTATATTATCCTGGAGAAAGTGAAACATCAGAATTTTATGTTTCTGTTTTATTGAATAGAGCTACGGGGCGTAACATGATTATGTACTCAACTGAAGGAGGAATGGATATTGAAGAAGTAGCTGAACACACACCGCACTTAATCTTTACAGAAGAAATTGATCCTGCTGTTGGATTGCAAGGTTTTCAAGCCAGAAGAGTGGCTTTTAACTTAGGTCTTTCTGGAAATGCGTTTAAAGAGATGGTGAAATTTATTGATGCGTTATACAATGCTTACATTGGTTCAGATGCATCAATGTTTGAAATTAACCCTGTACTTAAAACTTCAGACAATAAAATACTAGCAGTTGATGCTAAAGTAAATATCGACGATAACGCTTTATACAGACAACCAAAGTATGCTGAAATGCGCGATATTAAAGAGGAGAATCCTATCGAAGTAGAAGCTAAAGAAGTAGGATTAAACTATGTAGATCTTGACGGAACTGTAGGTTGTATGGTAAATGGTGCTGGTTTAGCAATGGCTACTATGGATTTAATTAAATATGCAGGTTTTGAACCGGCAAATTTCTTAGACGTAGGTGGAACAGCTGATGCCAAACGCGTTGAAACTGCTTTCAGAATTATTTTGAAAGATCCAAATGTAAAAGCGATTTTGATTAATATTTTTGGAGGTATCGTTCGTTGTGATCGTGTGGCACAAGGTGTAGTAGATGCATATAAAAATATGGGTGACGAAATAAAAGTGCCTATCATTGTTCGTTTACAAGGTACAAATGCTGAAATTGCAAAAGAATTAATTGATAATTCGGGTATGCCAATTTTATCTGCCGTACAATTCCAAGAAGCAGCAGATCAAGTAAAAGCAGCTTTGTCATAATTAATATTACAAGACATTATATTCAAGAAACTCTCAGTTCAATCTGGGAGTTTTTTGTTTTTTACTGTAAATTTCGAAAACAGCAAAGGAATTCTTACCTTAGCAATTCAATTTATTTCATATGATTTCAGCAGTACAATTTCAAAAAGAATTGGAATTAATTATAGCCAATGCCATTCGAGAGGATGTGGGTGATGGCGATCATAGTTCGTTGGCGTGCATACCAAATACCGCTCAAGGAAAAGCCAAATTATTGGTTAAAGACGAAGGAATTATTGCTGGAGTTGCCTTTGCAAAAATGATTTTTAATTATGTAGATGCCAATTTGCAAATGGAAGTATTGATTAACGATGGAGAAACTGTAAAACAAGGTGATGTGGTGTTTTTGGTTTCGGGAAGTTCGCAATCGATTTTAAAAGCCGAACGGTTGGTGTTAAATGCCATGCAACGCATGAGTGCAATTGCAACGAAAACCAAGCAATTTGTGACCTTATTACAGGGTACTAACGCAAAAATTTTGGATACTCGAAAAACCACACCCGGTATACGAGCTATTGAAAAATGGGCAGTAAAAATAGGCGGTGGCGAAAACCATCGTTTTGCATTGTACGATATGATCATGCTCAAAGACAACCACATCGATTTTGCTGGTGGGATTTCGCAGGCCATTGCAAAAACCAAAAACTATTTGACGGAAAATAATAAAGAGTTGAAAATCATCGTTGAAGCCCGTGATTTAAATGAAGTCCAACAAATACTAGATGCTGGTGGCGTATATCGAATTCTACTGGATAATTTTGATTACGAAACGACTAGGAAAGCAGTTCAGTTAATTGGGAATCAATGTTTAACAGAATCATCAGGAAATATTAACGAAAAAACAATCCGAAGTTATGCCGAATGCGGGGTAAATTATATCTCATCAGGCGCCTTAACGCATTCAATCTATAATATGGATTTAAGTTTAAAAGCAATCGAATAAATGTCCGAAGAAATAGAACATAAACTCCAAACAATTCCTGTGGTGAAACAATTGGTTGCCTTTGGAAAAACCATCAAGCCAGCTTCTTTAGAGGGGCTTTCGCTTTATGATATTTTGGAGCTCTATGTTATTGGAATACTAAAAGGCGCATTTTCCTACAGGGCCAGTGCGGTAGCCTTTAGTTTTTTTATGGCTTTGTTTCCTTTTGCTTTATTTATTTTGAATTTAATACCCTACATTCCTTTAGAAAATTTTCAAAAAGACTTTTTGCAATTTGTAGCCGAAGGTGTTCCGCCAAATACCTACGATGCTATTGCCCAAATCATTAATGATATCATGAATAATAGCCATCAAAGCTTGCTTTCTTCGGGTTTTATTTTGTCAATATTATTAATGACTAATGGTATTAATGCCGTTTTAGGAGGCTTTGAAATGTCGGAACATATTACCATTACACGCGGTTTTTTTAAACAATATTTTATTGCATTGGCGCTTTCTTTGTTGTTGTCATTGCTTTTGATTGTAACAGTGGCAGCCATTGTAATAGCTGAGGTGATGATTCAGAAAATTAATATTCAGGGCTATGTAGCTGATATTGCAGTTATAGAATGGAGTCGCTATGGTTTTCTGGTGTTGATGATATTGATAACCACATCCATACTGTATAAGTTTGGAACCAAAGAAACCTATAGAATTTCGTTCATTAGCTATGGTGCCGTTTTTACTACCTTATTGATTATTATATCATCCTATGTTTTTGGGGTGTATGTGGAAAAGTTTGCCCGATATAACGAATTGTATGGATCAATAGGAACGTTACTGGTGTTGATGTTTTACATTTGGATCAACTGTATGGTCTTATTATTGGGATTTGAACTTAACGCAACAATTTCAAAATTGAAAAGAAAAAATTTATATCTTAGCAAAAATTAAAAAACTATTTATTATGAAAAAACAATTTATTACTTTTTTAGTTCTTGTAGCAACTGTATTTACGGCAAACGCACAAGTAACAGTTTCTGGGGTTAAAGTTGACGGTAAAATGTCGTTAGAAGGAGAAAGTTTGGTCTTAAATGGAGCAGGTATTAGAGAAAAAATGTGGATTGATTTATATGTTGGGTCTTTATATGTGCCAAGAAAAACGTCTAGTGCAAAAGAAATAATCGATAGTAAAGATGCAGCTGCCATTAAATTGAATATCATTTCAGGGATGATCACTTCAGAAAAAATGATTACAGCAATCAATGAAGGATTTGAAAATGCAACGGGAAATAAAACAGCACCTTTAAAAGCTAAAATTGATAAATTCAAAGGATTTTTCAAAGATGAAATTAAAAAAGGAGACGCTTTTATTATTATGAATGTTCCTAATGAAGGAGTTGTAGTATATAAAAATGGCGCTAAAAAAGGAACCATTGAAGGATATGATTTCAAAAGAGCTTTATTCGGAATTTGGTTGTGTGACAAACCAGCTGATGCCGATTTAAAAACAGCGATGTTAGGGAAATAATTCCAAATAGCAGTATATGTAAAGAAGCGTTCTCATTCGAGAGCGCTTTTTTTTATTAGAGGTATGCTATTCGTTCGCATCGAATATCTTTTTTCGGATTTCTTTTCTCTATTCTCTTTTTCAAACTATATTTGTTCTATGTTGTATTTTATTGAAGTAGTCTTACCCTTAGCGGTTGCTAAGACCTTTACGTATCAAGTTTCAGAAGCAGAATTCAATTACATTCAAATTGGAATGCGCGTCGCTGTACCCTTTGGTAAAACAAAAATAATGACGGCTTTAGTCTTGGATAAAAACAACCTGCCTCCACAACACTATGAGGCCAAAGAAATTCATCAAATTTTAGACGAAAAGCCTGTCGTAAACGCGTTTCAAATCGAACACTGGAAATGGATAGCTTCTTATTATATGTGCTCGTTAGGAGAGGTGTTCCGAAGTGCCTTGCCCTCTGGATATATTTTGGAAAGTGAAACCCAAATTTCAGCTAAAGAAAATGCGATAATTGATACCTCCGAATTAAAAGACGACGAGTATTTAATACTGGAAGCCCTCAAATATCAATCTTCGATTACAATACAAGATGTTATTAAAATTTTAGGTAAGAAAACAGTTTTTCCAATAATAAATAAATTGCTCGAAAAAGGCGCCTTGGCATTGCAAGAAGAAATTACAGCGCAATACAAGCCCAAACTGGTTCGCTATATAAAATTACACGAAACCTATTTTCAGTCGGATAAACTTTCCGAATTGCTGAATGGGTTAGCTGGTGCGAAACGCCAACGCGAATTGGTTTTGCATTATTTTCAATTGCAAGCTCAAGATAAAAACCCAATTTCGGTTAAGAAACTTTTGGAATCTTCGGGGAGTACTTCTGCTGTTGTTAAAGCGCTAGTGGATAAAACGGTTTTTGAAGAATATTTTGTAGCGCAAGACCGTGTGAGTTTTGACCAAGTACCCGACAGCCAATTTACATTGAGTGCGCCCCAGCAGAAAGCCTACGAATCGATTCAAAAAAATCTGAATCAGTTTGATGTAAATTTATTGCACGGAATTACGGCTTCTGGTAAAACAGAAATTTACATCAAGCTTTTAGAATACTATGTGCAACAAGGCCAGCAAGTACTGTTTTTATTGCCTGAAATTGCCTTAACCACACAATTGGTGCAACGGTTAACTGCCTATTTTGGCAACGAAGTTGCGGTTTTTCATTCAAAATACACCAATAATGAGCGCATTGAAGTGTGGAATCAAGTATTGGAGCAGTCTCCAAAAGCAAAAGTGGTTATTGGGGTGCGAAGTGCTTTGTTTTTGCCGTTTAGTAATTTGGGGTGCATCATTATTGATGAAGAACATGAACCTACCTACAAACAAAATGATCCAGCACCTCGATATCATGCCAGAGATGCGGCTATAGTATTGGCAAAACAGCATCAGGCTAAAGTGCTTTTAGGAAGTGCAACGCCCAGCTTGGAATCTTACTATAACGTTCAAACCAAGAAATACGGATTGACCGAATTGAACGTGCGGTATGGGAAAGTTGTTTTACCTGAAATTTTTCTAATCGATATAAAAGACAAATATTTTAGAAAAAAAATGACCGGTCATTTTTCAGACGAACTCATAGAAGCGATTACAGAAAAATTGAACCAAGGCGAACAAGTAATTTTGTTTCAAAACCGTCGTGGCTTTTCGCCTTATGTCGAATGCATGACTTGTGGCCACGTGCCCCATTGTCCAAGTTGCGACGTGAGTTTGACATATTATAAGTTTAAAAATCAATTGCGATGTCATTATTGTGGCTATTCGATGGCAAATCCAACCCATTGTCACAGTTGTCAGTCGGTTGATTTGACGACTAAAGGTTTTGGAACGGAGCAAATTGAAATGGAATTAAAAGCACTTTTCCCAGAGAAAAATATTGGTCGGATGGATCAAGATACCACACGTGGCAAATTTGGTTTTGAAAAAATTATTGATGCTTTTAAAAATAGAGAAATTGATGTTTTAGTTGGCACTCAAATGTTGGCCAAAGGTTTGGACTTTGATAATGTAACTTTAGTTGGAATATTAAATGCCGATAATTTGCTCAACCAGCCTAATTTTAGAGCCTACGAGAGAGCGTTTCAAATGATGACGCAGGTTTCGGGTAGGGCAGGCCGTTCCGAGAAAAGCGGAAAAGTATTGATTCAAACTTTCAATCCATTTCATAATACAATCCAACAAGTGTTGGGTACTGATTATTTGAGTATGTATAAAGAACAATTATACGAACGTCAGAATTTCAAATACCCGCCGTTTTACCGTTTGATTAAAATCACCTTAAAACACCGCGATTTTGAAAAATTAAAAGAAGGATCGCTTTGGCTTTATAATGTATTGGTGAAAAGTTTACCTTTTCCAGTTTTGGGTCCAGAAGAGCCTGCAATCAATAGAATTCGAAACGAATACATTCGAACCATAATGGTTAAGATTCCGGCGCAATCTAATTTAAATCAGGCGAAAATAGTAATTGGTAAAACACGAAATAGTTTTGAAGCGATACCACAATACCGCGCCATTAAGATGGCAATTAATGTAGATGTGTACTAATTGTTTTCGATGGCTTTGACAATTTCGCCCTTTTTATTTCGACTGAGCGGAATTTTTGTGTTGCCAATTTCTGCAAATTTATTATTGAATTTTTCCACGCGAGCCAAATTGATGATGAACGATTTGTGAACGCGAAGAAAGCGATCTGCAGGAAGTTCTTTTTCAAATCCTTTCATGGTAGAAAGTACCAAATGGGTTTCCTCGTCGGTTGCTATTTTGATGTAATCACCATAAGCTTCAATCCACTTGATTCGAGAAATAAATATTTTAAGTTTTTTTAAATTGCTTTTGATAACAATACTCTCGCCCGGATCTTCTGTATTTTCATAGCGCAATGCATGAAGTTCTGTTGCTTTTTTTACAGCTTTGAGAAATCGTTCCTTTGAAATTGGTTTTTGAAGAAAATCGGTTGCTTCATAGTCAAAAGCCTTTACCGCATAATCGGCTTTTGAAGTAATAAAAACGATTTGAGGTTTCGTTTTTAATCCGTCTAATAAGTCAAATCCATTGATTAAGGGCATTTCAACATCTAGAAAAATTAGGTCAATGGCATTGTGATTGATGCAATTTTTTGCCTCAAGGGCATTTGCAAAATCACCAATCAAGTGAAGTAAGGACGATTCATTCACCAATTTGGTAATGGTCATTCTTTGAACAGCACTATCATCAACAACAATACAATTTAACTTCATGGGATTCTTTTATACGAAGTTAAAAGTATAATAAATTATACTACAAAACAAATAACCCAATAAAAAATATTTGATGAGTGCTTGGTTATTCGAATAAAAACACTATTTTTGCACCCAATTTTATAACATTAAAATACAAAGATTATGAATCATTATGAAACTGTTTTCATCTTGAATCCCGTTTTATCTGAACAACAGGTAAAGGAAACAGTAAGCAA
>JAGNZI010000007.1 GCA_017984495.1 Flavobacterium sp. | reverse complement strand
ACAAAATGATAGCGAAGCAATACCTTATCTCAGGATTATTAATGGGTATTGTAGGAGTTGTTTTATCTTTATTCTTCCGTATGCAAATTGCATGGCCAGAAGAATCTTTCGGAATTTTCAAAGTATTCCTAGGAGATAATTTTGCACCAGACGGAGTAATGCGTAACGATATTTACTTGGCATTGGTAACCATTCATGGAACCATCATGGTATTTTTTGTACTTACCGCTGGTTTGAGTGGAACATTTAGTAATTTATTAATTCCATTGCAAATTGGAGCACGTGATATGGCATCAGGATTTATGAACATGTTGTCTTTTTGGATGTTCTTTGTTTCTTGTGTCATCATGATTGCTTCCTTGTTTGTAGAATCTGGACCAGCCTCTGCAGGTTGGACAATTTATCCTCCATTGAGTGCCTTGCCACAAGCGATACCAGGGTCTGGATTAGGAATGACCTTATGGTTGGTTTCCATGGCTATCTTCATTGCCTCTTCACTGATGGGATCTTTGAATTATGTAGTTACTGTAATCAATTTAAGAACTAAGGGAATGACCATGACGAGATTGCCATTAACAGTTTGGGCTTTCTTCGTAACGGCTATCATTGGAATTGTATCTTTCCCGGTATTATTTTCTGCAGCCTTATTATTAATTTTCGATAGAAGTTTTGGAACATCATTCTTCTTATCCGATATTTTCATTCAAGGTGAAGTATTGCATTACCAAGGAGGATCTCCGGTATTATTCGAACACTTATTCTGGTTCTTAGGACACCCTGAAGTATACATCGTATTATTACCAGCATTAGGTATTACCTCTGAAATTATTGCTACCAACTCAAGAAAACCAATTTTTGGTTACCGTGCGATGATTGCTTCTATTTTAGCAATCGCATTCTTATCAACTATTGTATGGGGTCACCATATGTTTATTTCAGGTATGAATCCTTTCTTAGGTTCTGTGTTTACCTTTACAACATTATTAATTGCAATTCCATCTGCTGTAAAAGCATTTAATTATATCACAACACTTTGGAAAGGTAACTTACAGTTAAATCCTGCTATGTTATTTTCTATCGGATTGGTTTCTACTTTCATCACGGGAGGATTAACCGGAATCATCCTTGGAGATTCAACGTTGGATATTAATGTGCACGATACGTATTTTGTAGTAGCTCACTTCCACTTAGTAATGGGTATCTCTGCTTTATACGGATTCTTTGCTGGTGTTTACCACTGGTTCCCAAAAATGTTTGGTAGAATGATGAATAAAAACTTAGGGTATGTTCACTTTTGGGTAACTGCTGTTTGTGCTTATGGTGTTTTCTTCCCAATGCACTTTATTGGTATGGCGGGTTTACCGAGACGTTACTATACCAATTCAGCTTTCCCATTATTTGATGAATTAGCGGACGTGAATGTATTGATTACTATGTTTGCTATTGTAGGAGCTGCGTTCCAAATCGTTTTCTTCTGGAACTTCTTCTATAGTATTTTCTACGGTAAAAAAGCCTCACAAAATCCATGGAGATCAAATACGTTAGAATGGACTACTCCAGTTGAACATTTACATGGAAACTGGCCTGGAGAAATTCCTGAAGTTCACAGATGGCCTTATGATTACAGTAAACCAGGTCACGATGAAGACTTTGTTTCTCAAATCACACCAATGAAAGAAGGAGAAGAAGTGTTACACCACTAAGATTTTCCCAACTATATACAAACCTCTCCCATTCGGAGAGGTTTTTGTTTTATAAGTTTACTATCTTTGTTTTTATGAATGAAAATTTGAATCCCAATAAAGAATCCTTTTCTCCACAAGAAATAGATATCGAAAAAGCGTTGCGTCCGTTAAGTTTTAATGATTTTGCAGGACAAGAGCAGGTTTTGGAAAATCTAATTGTTTTTGTGCAGGCTGCCAATTTGCGAAATGAAGCTTTAGACCATACCTTGTTTCATGGACCTCCAGGTTTGGGTAAAACCACGTTAGCTAATATTTTAGCCAATGAATTGGGAGTGGGCATTAAAATTACTTCGGGGCCTGTATTGGATAAACCGGGGGATTTGGCCGGACTATTGACCAATTTGGAAGAACGAGATGTCTTATTTATTGACGAAATTCATCGTTTAAGCCCAATCGTTGAAGAATATTTGTATTCGGCTATGGAAGATTTCAAAATTGACATCATGATTGAATCGGGTCCCAATGCAAGAACCGTCCAAATCAATTTAAATCCGTTTACGTTAGTTGGTGCCACCACGCGTTCCGGCTTATTAACAGCACCTATGCGTGCTCGTTTTGGAATTCAGAGTCGCTTACAATATTACAATACCGAACTTTTAACCACGATCGTTCAGCGAAGTGCAGCTATATTAAAAATGCCTATCACTATGGAAGCAGCAATTGAAATTGCGGGCAGAAGTAGAGGTACACCACGAATTGCAAATGCATTATTGCGTAGGGTTAGAGATTTTGCCCAAATCAAAGGGAATGGTTCAATAGATATTGAAATTGCAAAATTTGCTTTAAAAGCGTTACACGTTGATGCCCATGGATTGGATGAAATGGACAATAAAATTCTACTCACCATCATTGAAAAATTTAAGGGAGGACCTGTTGGATTATCTACTTTAGCAACCGCAGTTTCGGAGAGTAGTGAGACCATCGAAGAAGTATATGAACCTTTCTTAATTCAAGAAGGCTTCATCATGCGTACTCCAAGAGGTCGTGAGGTAACCGAAAAAGCATATCAACATTTGGGTAAGATAAAAAACAATATTCAAGGAGGGCTTTTTTAAGAGCTTGAAGATGGAAGCTTGAAGTTGGAAGTTTTATTTCGTTCAAAAAGATATTTTTATGAGTTTTAAGTTTGAAAAATTAATTATTTGGCAAAATGCAATCAGTTTTGGTGAAGAATTTAATACGATTGCTAATTCTTTTCCTCAAACTGAACGTTATAATTTGTCTTCTCAAATATTAAGGGCAGTTGATTCAATTGCATTAAATATTTCTGAAGGTTCCGTTGAACAAACCATTCCTGAATTTAAGCGATTTCTAAATTATTCAATACGTTCAATAGCTGAAGTTGTAACGTGTTTACATAAAGCAAAAAGGAGAAATTATATAAATCAAGAGCAATTTGATTACTTGTATGCTAAGTCATTCGAATTGATGAATAGAACTTTGGCTTTTAAAACGCAATTAATATAAGTGATTCAGTCATCCATCATCCATCATCAGACATCCATCATCAAACAAGAAGCCCAACGCCTCGGCTTTCTCTCTTGTGGTATTTCCAAAGCTGGGTTTTTGGAACAAGAAGCGCCGCGTTTGGAAAATTGGTTGAACCAAAATAGGCATGGCGAAATGCGCTACATGGAAAACCATTTTGACAAGCGTTTAGATCCAACGTTATTGGTAGACGGTGCTAAAAGTGTGATTTCTTTGTTATTAAATTATTATCCATCTGAACTTCAAAATCAAGAATCCTATAAAATTTCAAAATACGCTTACGGACAAGACTATCATCATGTCATTAAAGAAAAATTAAAAGAATTATTATTTTTTATTCAATCCGAAATTGGTGAAGTTTCTGGAAGAGCTTTTGTAGACTCGGCTCCAGTTTTGGACAAAGCCTGGGCCGCAAAAAGTGGCTTGGGATGGATCGGCAAAAACAGCAATTTAATCACACAAAAAACGGGTTCATTTTATTTTATTGCTGAACTAATAGTAGATTTGGATTTGGAATATGACACCGCCACAACCGATCACTGTGGCACGTGTACGGCTTGTATAGATGCTTGTCCCACAGAAGCCATTGTAGCGCCCTATGTGGTGGATGGAAGTAAATGTATTTCGTATTTTACCATTGAATTGAAAGATAATTTACCACAAGAAATGAAAGGTAAATTTGAAGATTGGATGTTCGGTTGCGATGTGTGCCAAGACGTATGTCCCTGGAACCGATTTTCACAACCGCATTCGGAACCCTTGTTAAATGCTAGCCCCGAAATTTTAAAGTTTTCCAAATCAGATTGGGACGAAATAACCCACGATACTTTCCAGCAGGTATTTAAAAATTCGGCATTAAAGCGAGCAAAATTTGAAGGGGTTCTTCGTAATATAAATTTTTTAAAAGAATGCTAAAATAATTTCTCATTTTAGGTGCATACCCTTATATTTGTAAGTTAGTAAAATATAAAACCATGCATAAAGATAGTAAACGTAGAGAAGCCCTATTATATCACGCGAAACCAACCCCTGGAAAAATACAGGTAGTTCCCACTAAGAAATATGCAACCCAAAGAGATTTAGCATTAGCGTATTCGCCGGGTGTTGCCGAGCCTTGTTTAGAAATTGAAAAAGACGTTAACAACGTTTATAAATATACCGCAAAAGGAAATTTAGTAGCCGTAATTTCAAACGGAACTGCTGTTTTAGGTTTGGGCGACATTGGTCCCGAAGCTTCAAAACCAGTGATGGAAGGAAAAGGATTGCTGTTTAAAATTTTTGCCGATATCGATGTTTTTGATATTGAAGTCGACACAAAAGATGTCGATAAATTCATCGAGACCGTTAAAAATATTGCGCCAACTTTTGGAGGTATTAACCTTGAGGATATCAAAGCGCCTGAGTCTTTCGAAATTGAGCGACGCCTAGTTGAGGAATTGAATATTCCAGTAATGCATGATGACCAACACGGAACCGCTATCATTTCTTCGGCAGCCTTATTGAATGCAGTTGAGTTGGCCGGCAAGAAAATGGAAGAAGTTTCTGTGGTAATATCTGGAGCTGGTTCTGCCGCTATTGCTTGTGCAAATTTATACGTTTCTTTTGGAGTGAAACCAGAAAACGTTGTCATGTTTAATAGTAAGGGGGCGTTGCGAAAAGACGATCCAAAAATATCAGACATGCAACGCGCCTATGCTACAGACAAACAATATAATGATTTAGCGCACGCCATGCAAGGTGCCGATGTTTTTGTTGGTTTATCTACAGGTGACATTGTGACTCCGGAGATGCTGTTGTCTATGGCCGACAATCCAATTGTATTCGCTATGGCCAATCCAATGCCGGAAATTAATTACGATCTAGCCATCGCAACCCGAAAGGATATCATTATGGCTACTGGTCGATCAGACCATCCGAATCAAGTAAATAATGTTCTTGGATTTCCATTTATTTTTAGAGGCGCTTTAGATGTAAGAGCCACTAAAATTAATGAAGAAATGAAAAAGGCAGCAGTAGTAGCCTTGGCAAATTTAGCCAAAGCTTCTGTGCCAGAACAAGTAAATATTGCCTATGGCGAAACCAAACTGACTTTTGGTCGCGATTATATTATACCCAAACCTTTTGATCCACGATTAATTGCCGAAGTGCCACCAGCAGTAGCGAAAGCTGCCATGGAATCGGGTGTAGCTTTGGCCCCAATTACCGATTGGGAGAAATATAAAGATGATTTATTAGAGCGAATGGGTTCTGATAATAAAATGATCCGTTTGTTAACCAACAGAGCGAGAACCAGTCCGAAACGCATAATTTTTGCCGAAGCCGATCAAATAGATGTCTTAAAAGCAGCTCAAATTGTTCACGAAGAAGGTATTGGTTTTCCAATCTTATTGGGAAATAAAGAAATCATCAACGAACTTAAAGAGGAAATTGGTTTTGATGCCGAAGTACCCGTTTTTGATCCAAAAACAAAAGAATCTGCAGCCAAGCGTTTGGAATATGCTAACCATTTTTGGGAAAGCCGAAAACGCAAAGGAATTACGTTATTAGATGCCGAAAAGTGGATGCGCGAACGCAATTATTTTGGGTTAATGATGGTCAACACCGGAGAAGCAGATGCCTTTTTAACGGGACATGCCAGAAGTTATCCTTCGTCAATAAAACCAGTAATGCAACTTATTGATCGAATGCCTGGTGTTTCAAAAATTGCGACAACCAACATGATGATGACGGCTAGAGGCCCCATTTTCTTATCGGATACGGCAATCAATCCAAATCCAACAGCCGATGAATTGGCTAAAATTGCACTGATGACGGCGAAAACCGTGCGCATGTTTGGAATGGAGCCTGTAATTGCTATGGTGTCCTATTCTAATTTTGGATCCTCTCAAAACGAAGGTCCAAATAAAGTGAGACAAGCTGTGAATTACTTGCATGAAAATTTTCCAGATCTTGTAGTAGATGGCGAAATTCAAACCGATTTTGCATTAAATCCTGACATGTTAAAAAGTAAATTTCCGTTTTCTAAATTGGTCAATAAAAAAGTAAATACGCTTATTTTTCCAAATTTAGATGCGGCAAACATTACCTATAAATTATTAAAAGAATTGAACAAATCGGAGTCAATCGGACCAATAATTCTTGGATTAGACAAACCGGTTCACGTGTTCCAATTAGGAGCCAGTGTAGAAGAAATGGTAAATATGGCTGCAGTAGCCGTAGTTGATGCACAAGAAAAAGGCAAGAAAAAACAATAATTTTCAACAATGATAGCACACATTCAAGGAAGACTAGTTGAAAAAACACCTACCGAAGTGATTATTGATTGCAATGGCGTGGGATACCACATTAATATTTCATTGCATACTTTTTCATTACTGCCCGATTCCGAAAATTTGAAATTGTTTACTTTTCTGCAAATCAGAGAAGATGCACACACTTTATATGGTTTTGTTGAAAAACAAGAACGCGAATTGTTTAAATTGCTGTTATCGGTTTCAGGTGTAGGCGCCAGTACCGCTCGCACCATGTTGTCATCGCTCGCACCACAACACATTATTCAAGCCATCGCATCTAATGATGTAGGGACGATGCAATCCATGAAAGGAATTGGTGCTAAAACGGCCCAACGCATTATTCTCGATTTGAAAGAAAAAGTGTTAAAAGTTTATAATTTAGACGAAGTTTCAGTTGTCGAAAGCAATACAAGTAAGAATGAAGCGTTATCTGCTTTGGAAGTTTTAGGCTTTGTGAGAAAAACGGCAGAAAAAGTCATCGATAAAATTATCAGAGAGACGCCAAATGCTTCCGTTGAAGAATTAATTAAGCAAGCTTTAAAAAATTTATAAGACTTGAAAAAAATAGGACCCATACGGATTACTACATATAATTTTTGTTTTGCTTTTATAGTAATGTTTTTTTCGTATTCGCTACAAGCGCAAGAAGTAGTGAAAGAAAACGATACTGTAAAAACAGGCATTGATTTGGGTAAAATTGAAATCCCAAATCCCAAGAGTATATTAGAAGCCTATACCTATGACCCAGTAACGGACCGTTACATATATACAAAATCGATCGACGGATTTAATATCAATTATCCATTGATTTTAACACCAAAACAATACCAAGAAATAATGTTGCGCGAACAAATGCGCAATTATTATCAAGAAAAATCGGCAGCAATAGACGGTAGAAAATTAGGCAGCGATGCTAGTAAGAAAAATTTATTGCCTGTTTATCGCGTCAATTCAAAATTATTCGAAGGTATTTTTGGAAGCAACACGATTGATATCAAACCTACAGGATCTGTAGAATTGGATTTAGGGGTTCGATTTACCAAACAAGACAATCCTTCTTTTTCACCCCGAAACAGAAAAACAACCAGCTTTGATTTTAATCAGCGCATCAGTGTTGGTCTTCAAGGGAAAGTGGGTACGCGACTCAATGTTAATATCAATTACGACACGCAATCTACTTTTGCTTTTCAGAATTTAATCAAATTAGAATTTGATCCTAATGTCGCTGGAGGAGAAGACTCCATTATAAAAAAATTAGAAGTCGGAAATGTTAGTTTTCCATTGTCCAATTCGTTAGTTCGTGGTGCGCAAAGTTTATTTGGGGTTAAAACCCAATTACAATTTGGAAAAACAACCTTTACAGGGGTTTTTTCAGAGCAAAAATCACAAACAAAATCAGTCACTTCACAAGGCGGTGGAACCATCCAAGATTTTGAGCTTTTTGCCTTGGATTACGATGCAGACCGACACTATTTCTTGTCGCAATACTTTAGAAACAAGTATGATAAAGCCTTAGAAAATTATCCATACATCAATTCACGTGTACAAATCACACGTATCGAAGTATGGATTACCAATAAGCAAAACAGAGTAAGTAATACCGACAATAATTTACGAAATATTGTAGCACTTCAAGATTTGGGAGAAGCGCCACTGTCTGGAATTTCAGATACCGAAATTGTTGGAGTTCCAAATCCGGGATTCTTTACTGCACTTCCTGATACACCGTCAGACAATACCAACAATAAATTTAATCCACTTGGAATTGGGAGTAATTTTCTAAACAGTTCCATTCGTGATGTTTCCACTGCTTTAAATGGATTTAATATTTCTGGAATGGCAGAAGGAATTGACTTTGCTAAACTTGAAAATGCCCGAAAATTAGCAGCTTCTGAGTTCACTTTTCATCCACAATTGGGTTATGTGTCGCTCAATCAGCGCTTAGCCAACGATGAAGTATTGGCGGTAGCGTATCAATATACTATCGGCGATCGTGTGTTTCAAGTGGGAGAATTTGGTACCGATGGAGTAGATGCTACCAATGTAGATACTGCTGGAGTTCCTTCTTCACAAGCCTTAGTGCTAAAAATGCTGAAAGGAAATTTAGTAGTAGTAGAAGAGCCAGTATGGGATTTGATGATGAAAAATATTTATCAAATTCCAAGTGCCTATCAATTGCAACAAGAAGATTTTAAGTTGAATATTTTATATACGGATCCTTCGCCATTAAACTATATTTCGCAATCGGGGGTAGATCCCTTACCATCCAATGTAGCCGACACGCCTTTATTGAAAGTTTTCAATGTCGATCAATTGAATTATACCAATGATCCACAAGCCGGAGGAGATGGTTTTTTTGATTTTATTCCCGGACTAACTATTGATCCCCAAAAAGGGCGAATCATATTTTCAACGGTTGAGCCTTTTGGTAAACACTTGTTTGAAAAGCTTCGTAACAATGGATCAGAAGATTACGATGCAGGGATATACAACAGCAACCAATCAAAATACGTTTTTAGAAATTTATATAAGTCTACCCAAGCCGGAGCATTACAAGAAAGTGCTAAAAATAAATTTCAATTAAAAGGACGATTCAAATCGGCAGGTGGCGATGGAATTTCAATAGGAGCATTTAATGTTCCACAAGGATCGGTTGTTGTTACCGCTGGTGGAAGAACATTAATTGAAGGGGTTGATTATACCGTAAATTATCAATTAGGGAAAGTTCAAATTATGGATCCCTCTTTGCAAGCTTCAAACACACCCATAGAAGTTTCTGTAGAAAACAATTCTGTTTTTGGACAGCAAACCAGACGTTTTTGGGGGTTCAATGTCGAACATAAATTTAACGATAAATTTTTAGTAGGCGCTACCGTATTAAACATGTCGGAACGCCCTTTTACGACCAAATCAAATTATGGGCAAGAGTCGGTAAACAACACGATTTTTGGTTTCAATACTAATTATTCAACCGAAGTTCCATTTTTAACACGTTTGATCAATAAATTACCAAATATTGATACCGATGCTCCATCGAGTATTTCTTTTAGAGGGGAATTTGCTTATCTTAAACCTGGCAGTTCAAAAGCCGATCAGTTCAATGGAGAAGCCACAACCTATATCGACGATTTTGAAGGATCACAATCTACCATTGATATGCGTTCACCGCAATCTTGGTCTTTAGCTAGTGTGCCATTAGAAGGAAATTTTGACGGCGAACCTACCGCAAACGAACCACCAGTTGATGTATTGAATATTGGGTATAAAAGAGCAAAAATGGCTTGGTATGCTATAGATCCCTTGTTTTATACGCAGCGACCAGCAGGGGTATCCGACGATGATTTATCCTACAATAAAACCCGCCGCATCTTCAGTAGAGAATTATATCCGGTAACCGATATCGCTCAAGGACAATCTAGTGTGATCAACACCTTAGATATGACCTATTTTCCAAAGGACCGTGGACCGTATAATTTTAATCCGTCATTAGCCACATCCAATGTGTTTTCAGATGCTGAAGCACCAAACAACTGGGCTGGTATAATGCGCCCTATTAATTCCACTAATTTTGAACAATCCAATGTAGAATACATTCAATTTTGGATGATGGACCCCTATTATGGTAATGCGGGTGATGTAGCTGATCCAACAAACTCCGGTAAAATTGTTTTCAATCTGGGGGAAATATCCGAAGATGTGCTTCGAGATGGAAAAAAATTATTTGAAAATGGTTTGCCTGAAGCCAATTCCTCACAGCCAACAGTTGAAACGGCCTGGGGTAAAGTACCCGCCTCACAATCTTTGATTTATGCCTTTGATACTTCGGAAGCCAACAGAGCAGTTCAAGATACTGGTTTTGATGGTTTAACCGATACGGATGAAGCAATAAAGTATCCAAATTATGCAAGCCAACCCGACCCTGCAGCCGATAATTATCAATTTTATTTGGATGCCTCTGGGAATGTCATAAACCGCTATCGCAACTACAATGGTAACCAAGGCAATTCGCCCGTAAATGTATCAGATGCCAATCGTGGAAATACCACATATCCAGATGTGGAAGACGTAAACCGTGACAACACTATGAATACGATAAATGCGTATTTTAAATTTGAAGTGCCTATTCAATATTATCCCGACGGAGCTGTTCCAGTTGGACAAAATTATATAGCCGATTCCCGAGAAGATAACAGTGTTGATTTGCCAAATGGTGAACGGGGTAAAGTGCGTTGGATTTTATATAAAATTCCAATTTTAGAATTTACCGATGCCAATAAAGTAGGCCCAATATCCGATTTTCGTTCGATTCGTTTTATGCGGATGTATATGGCCGGATTCAAAGAAGAAGTTACCCTTCGATTTGGAGCCCTAGACTTGGTTCGAGGCGAATGGAGAAGATACAATACATCGCTTGATGTGAACGATATAGCACTTGATGATGACAATACAGGTTTTGATGTCGTAGCGCTTAATATTCAAGAAAACGGAAGCAGAACGCCCATCAATTATGTTACACCACCAGGAGTGGTGCGAGAGCAATTATACAACAACAACACGGTAATCAATCAAAACGAGCAGTCCTTAGCATTACGGGTGTATAAAAAAGACCCTGCACTCTCAGGATTAGGAGGATTGGAAACATCAGATTCCAGAGCGGTATTCAAAAATGTAAATGTAGACATGCGTCAGTTTAAAAAATTGAGAATGTTTTTGCATGCAGAAGCTGTTGAAGGGAATGCCAACCCAGAGCGCCTACAAGATGATGAAATGGTCGCTTTTATTCGTTTCGGAAATGACTTTACCGACAATTTTTACCAAGTTGAAATGCCGTTAAAAGTTACGCCCCACGGTGCCACTTCGGCGGAAGAAATTTGGCCATCAGAAAACGAAATGGAAGTGTCCTTAGGACTATTGACCAAATTAAAAATATTAGCCCTAGGCAATGATCCGAGTATTATTTACGATCCTAACGGTATTGGTTTTGTGGAAGAAGAAGCCTTAGGGTCTTCCGATAATAAATTAACCTTGGGGATTAAAGGTAATCCTAATTTTGGATTGGTAAGAACTTTAATGGTGGGACTAAAAAACAAGAATTCGGGCGAACCCCTTCGTGGAGAAGTTTGGTTTAATGAATTGCGTATTTCAGATATGGACAACAAAGGTGGGTATGCAGCTATTGCAAATTTGGATGCAAAGCTTGCCGATTTTGCCAGTATTTCTGCAACCACACGGGTCAGCACTATTGGCTTTGGAGCCTTAGAACAAGGACCTAATGAAAGAAGTCGTGAAAATGTATTCCAATATGATATCGTTACGAATGTCAATGTAGGACAATTACTTCCAAAAAAATGGGGGGTTAACTTACCTTTTAATTATGGAGTAGGAGAAGAAACCATCACGCCGAAATTTGATCCATTCTATCAGGATATCGAATTGAATCAATTGTTGGACATTACAAGCGATGCCGCTCAAAGAGCCAATATTGAAAACCGAGCCATCGACTACACCAAACGAACCAGCATTAATTTAATTGGGGTTCGAAAAGAAAAAAATCCGGAAAAGAAATCGCATTTTTATGATGTGGAGAACCTTACACTTTCGTATTCGCTCAATCAAACAGAACATCACGATTATGAAATTGAAAATTTATTGGATCAACAAAATAGAACTTCAGTAGATTATGCATATACCTTTAAACCGTTGACTTTTGAGCCCTTTAAAAATTCAAAAGCATTAAAGAAAAGTGGGTATTATAAAATGTTAAGTGATTTTAATTTCAATTTCTTACCCAGCAGTGTCTCTTTTAGCTCGAATATCATCCGACAGTTTAACAAACAACGGTTTCGTTTAGTGGATGTGCAAGGAATAGGTTTAGGAGACTTGTATAGAAGAAATTATTTTTTCAACTATCAGTACGGTTTTAATTATAACATTACGAAGTCATTACGTGTAAATTACACAGCCTCTTCAAATAATATTGTGCGAAATTATTTGGACGAAAACAACATGCCAATAGACGGATTAGATCTATGGGATGATTATTGGAATATCGGTCAATCCAACCAGCACAACCAACAACTTGTTGTCAATTATGACCTGCCCATTAATAAAATTCCTGCTTTGGCTTTTATTAAATCGACTTATGTATATACAGGAGATTATAATTGGCAACGTTCATCAGATGCGTATTCTTCGGTAGAAGCTGAGGATGGCTCTATATATGCACTTGGTAATACGATTCAAAATGCGAGTTCGCACAGGTTGAACACCACGCTAAACATGGACACATTTTATAAATATATTGGATTAACCAAAAACAAAACAAATAAAGTGAATTCGGTTAATTCAAAAGAAAAAGGAGTGGCCCCCAAACCCGGTCAAAAAGTGGTGGCAGCCAATAAAAACAGCAATACCGAACGCAATATTTTTGTAAGTGGATTGATTGGTGTAGTGACCAGTGTAAAAAATATGCAGCTCAATTACACAGAAAATAGCGGAACAGTATTGCCTGGATATTTGCCTGGATTGGGATTTTTTGGATCTTCCAAACCGTCCCTTGGGTTTGTATTTGGTAGCCAATCTGATGTGCGATACGAAGCAGCAAAAAATGGGTGGTTAACCTCATTTCCAGAATTCAATCAAAATTTTACCCAAGTAAAAAACAAACAGCTAAATTTCACAGCACAGCTAGAACCTTTCCCTGATTTAAAAATAGATGTAATGGGAGAACGCACCTATGCTTTTAATTTTTCAGAACAATATGATGTTACTGCTGGACAATATAATTCGCGGTCACCTTATGATTTTGGAAATTTTAATATTTCAACCATCTTAATCAAAACGGCTTTTTCTCAAAGTGATATCAATGTATCTGAAGCTTTCGATGCTTTCCGAACCAATCGTTTGGTGGTGGCAGATCGTTTGGCCGAAAAATATTACGGAACAGGTTCCGTCCCTAGAGATGCAGAAGGCTTTCCCGTTGGTTTTGGAAAAAACAGCCAACAGGTATTGTTGCCGTCATTCTTAGCGGCTTATTCAGATCAGGATGCCGGAAAAGTGTCAACTGGCGTTTTTAAATCGATTCCGTTGCCTAACTGGAATATCAAATATACCGGTTTCATGCGTTATAAATGGTTCAAAGATTCCTTTAAAACGTTCTCAATTCAGCATGGGTACCGAGCGAGTTACAACATCAATGCGTTCCGATCCAATTTAAATACTACGCCAACCGATGCTAATGGTAATTTTTATGCGAATAAGTTGATTTCAAATGTGAATTTATCCGAACAATTTAACCCACTGATTAAAGTTGATTTGACGTTAAAAAATTCATTGAAAATTTTGGCTGAAATCAAAAAGGACCGAACGTTAAACATGAGTTTTGACAACAATCTTTTGACAGAGGTGAGCGGTAATGAATACATTATCGGACTGGGATACCGCATTAAAGATGTTACCATCAACTCGGCTTTAGCCGATAATCCAAATGGAGTGATTAAAAGTGATATCAACATCAAGGCCGATTTCTCTTTACGAAAAAACAATACCATAGTGCGTTACCTAGATTACGACAACAATCAATTGGGCGGAGGACAAGATATGTGGTCTATTAAATTTACGGCGGATTATTCATTCAGCAAAAACATGACAGCCATATTATTCTATGACCATCAATTTTCACAAGCAGTTATTTCGACTTCTTTCCCAATCACAAACGTAAGAGCCGGATTTACATTGCGCTATAATTTTGGCAATTAAAAATAATGAAAACCTTTTTTACAATTCAATAAATACAATTACATTTGTAGCACTAAAAAATAAACCAAAATGAATATACCAACTAATTTAAAATACACGAAAGACCATGAATGGGTTGCTGTTGATGGTGAAATTGCAACCGTAGGAATTACCGATTTTGCTCAAAAAGAATTGGGCGATATTGTCTATGTTGAAGTAGAAACATTAGATCAAACATTAGATAAAGATGAAGTTTTTGGAACAGTAGAAGCAGTTAAAACGGTTTCTGATTTATTTTTACCACTTTCAGGTGAAATTATTGAGTTCAACGATGCTTTAGAATCGGATCCTGAAAAAGTAAATACAGATCCTTACGGAGACGGTTGGATGGTAAAAGTTAAAATTTCAGACGCATCAGAAATAGACACACTTTTATCAAGTGAAGATTACAAAGCACTTATCGGAGCGTAATTTTATTTTTCTTGCCCTACTTTGGACCTTAGGGGTTACCATAGGTAGTTTGGTAAGTTTAAATAATATGCCGGCTGTTTCCATTCCAGGAAATGACAAAACCGCACATTTTTTATTTTATTATGTGTTTTTTATTTTGTGGTATTTTGGTCTGACCAAAAAGTGTAATACGAACTATTTTAGTGTTATTTTAGCAATTATTACACTGTGCTACGGAATTTGCATGGAATTTTTGCAAGCGAATTATACGGCCAATCGGCATGCCGATACCTTTGATGTTATCGCCAATGCCGCAGGAATGTTGGCAGGGTTTGTAACCGTCTATTTGATAAAAAAGAACTATACGTAATACCACCATATAGAATCCCATTTCGATGGGATTCTTTTATTTTTACTCGACTAAAATGAACATAATGGACGTTAGACACTACCTAGATGCGACCTACTTAAAAACGGCCGCACAAGCTAATTTATCGGAAGAGGAAAATAATGAAGTGGTACTTAAAGCCATTCAGGAAGCGATTGATTGCCGATTTAAAGTAATCATGATTCGGCCCGAACAGGTTCTTTTGGCGAAAAATATGATTCAAAAAGCAAATTCAAAAGTAGCTATAGGTACCGTAATTGACTTTCCATTGGGAGCTGGAACATTGGTTGAAAAACTTGAAGAAGCTCAGGTTGCAATTGCTAATGGAGCAGATGATTTGGATTTTGTAATCAACTACAGGGCATTTTGTAAGGGTGATGTAGAAACAGTAAAACAACAAGTGGTCGCCTGTACAAAATTAGGCTTGGATCATCATAAGATTGTCAAATGGATTATAGAAGTGGCCGCTTTAGATCCCCACCAAATTATTCAACTTACAGTTTTGATTAAAAATACAGTGATTGCTCATTTCGCTGAAAAAGAGTATGAAAAAGTATTTGTCAAATCCTCCACCGGATTTTACAATACACCCATCGGAAAGCCTAACGGCGCTACCCCTGAAACCATTAAGTTGATATTGGAAAATTCGTTTCCTTTGCCTGTAAAAGCGGCCGGAGGGGTGCGAACCTACGACGAAGCAATCGCTATGATTCAAATGGGAGTGAAGCGTATCGGAACTTCTGCTGCCAAGGCAATTGTTATGGGTCAAATTTCAAATAATGATTATTAGCTTTTTTTCAATATTTAACGAATTTTCTAAATTCTAAATTCTAAATTCTAATTTTCATATTGTATCTTTGCGCACATTTTATAGCCAAATACATCATAAATTGGAAACCGTACACCCGCCAAAAAAATCTTTTTATAAAGACTTTGTAGAAATTACAAAAGCACGATTAGCCATTAGTGTGGTTTTTTCAACCATTGCAGGGTATTTGTTGGGAATAGATTCTTGGTCTTCTCACAATTGGGAAGTTTTGTTTTTATTAGCCATAGGGGGTTATTGTATGGTTGGCGCTTCCAATGTTTTCAATCAAATAATTGAAAAAGACTTGGATGCACTGATGGATCGAACAAAAAATCGTCCGTTGCCTTCGGAACGAATGACCAAACAAACGGCTTTTATTTTTGGCAGTATTTTGACCCTTTTGGGATTGGTGATATTGTATAATGTAAATCCGAAAACGGCTATGTTTAGTGCCATTTCGATATTTATGTACGTAAGTTTGTATACCCCATTAAAAACAATGACGCCCTTATCGGTTTTTGTAGGTGCCTTTCCAGGAGCAATTCCGTTTATGTTGGGTTGGGTCGCGGCTACGGGACACTTTGGTATTGAAGCCGGAACGTTATTTATTATTCAGTTTTTTTGGCAATTTCCCCATTTTTGGGCCATAGGTTGGTTTTTATACGACGATTATAAAAAAGCAGGATTTTTTATGTTGCCTACCGGCGAAAAAGATAAAAAGACCGCTTTACAAATTATATTGTATACTTTTTGGACTATTTTAGCTTCAGTAATTCCTGCCTTTGGATTTACAGGTCATTTATACCTGTCAATACCGGCTGCAATTATTGTGGCAGCTTTGGGAATTTGGATGCTGTTTTATGCCTTCAAATTGCATCAAGCCATGGATGCAAAAGCGGCTCGAAAATTAATGTTGGTGAGTGTTTCCTACATTTCTTTACTGCAAATAGTATATGTTGTAGATAAATTTTTACGATAGTTATGGAAAATAGAATGACTTTTGAAGAAGAACAAGAACGCAAAGGTAAAACCTACAAGCTGTTATTGTGGTTCGGAATGATCAGTATTTGTATGATTTTTGCTGGATTGACGAGTGCTTACGTGGTAAGTAAATCAAGACCCGATTGGTTGAAAGATTTTCATTTGCCCGTTGCATTTTTGTTCAGTACTATTGCAATGTTAGTAAGTAGTTTAACTTTTTTTTCGGCTATAAAAACGATGAAAAAAGGCAATCGAAATCAGACGACATGGTTGCTGCTTTCTACATTAGCGTTAGGAATAGCTTTTATTGTATTGCAATTTAAAGGTTTTGGGCAAGTAATTGCGAACGGATATTTTTTTACCGGAAGTGAAAGTAATGTCACCACCTCCTTTTTGTATATTACCGTTTTGGTACATATTGCACACCTATTGGGGGGTATAATTTCACTTTTAGTAGTAATTTATAATCATTATAAACAAAAATACAATTCGGCTCAAACCCTTGGTATTGAGCTAAGTGCGATGTATTGGCACTTTATGGATTTTATTTGGGTTTATTTGTTTTTGTTTTTCTATTTTTTCAAATAGAAAAAAAATAATAAATTTGGGAACTTTTTAATATTAAAAAATTTATGGGAGCGACAGTTATTTCAGATGAACACGCTTTAGACGGAGGTCCAGGACCATTAGGGGCAACCTATGGTAAAATGATGATGTGGTTTTTCATCCTTTCGGATGCTTTAACCTTTTCTGGATTCTTAGCCGCGTATGGTTTTTCAAGATTTAAATTTATTGAAACTTGGCCTATTGCCGATGAGGTTTTTAATCACTTTCCATTTGCACACGGTGTTAATGCACCGATGTACTATGTGGCATTAATGACATTCATCTTAATCTTTTCTTCGGTAACTATGGTTTTGGCTGTAGATGCGGGTCACCAGTTGAAAAAAACGAAAGTAGCCGTATATATGGCTCTTACAATCGTTGGTGGATTCATTTTCTTAGGTTCTCAAGCTTGGGAATGGAAAAATTTCATCAAAGGAGAATATGGCGCAGTTGAAACCAAAGGAGGATCCATTTTACAATTTGTTAAAAAAGGAGCTAACGGTGAATACGAAAGAGTAGCGCTAGGCGATTTTGCATTGACATTGCCAGAAGATAGAACCCAACTACACCGTAATAATGGGTTTTGGTTCATGGAAGAAGCTACGATTCCTACCTACTCAGTAAATGAAGTAATGCAAGGGTTTAAGGCAGATGAATCAATTTTAGTTCGTACAGAATTGATTACTGCTGAAAAAGAAAAAACTGTTTTATCGCGAGAAGAATCTTTGAAAAGATTAGCGGATTCAAAATATGTGGTGGAAGGAGCTAACTTAGTTCGTAACGAATACGGTAGTAAATTATTTGCAAACTTCTTTTTCTTCATAACTGGTTTCCACGGATTCCACGTTTTTACAGGAGTATTGATCAATATCATTATTTTCTTTAACGTATTACTTGGAACTTACGAGAAGAGAAAAAGTTACGAAATGGTTGAAAAAGTTGGATTATATTGGCACTTTGTAGATTTAGTATGGGTGTTTGTATTCACATTCTTCTACTTAGTATAATTTTTTAATAAAAGTACATCATGGCAAACGCACACGAATCACATACTAGCAGAATTTGGAAAGTATTTATTTATCTTTCTATTCTTACTATTGTTGAAGTTATTTTTGGTATTTATAAGCCTAAATCATTATTTTTCACTAATTTTTTAGGAATGAATTTACTAAATTGGTTATTCATTATTTTAACGTTAGTTAAAGCTTATTTCATTACTTGGGCTTTCATGCATATGGAAGGTGAAAAAAAATGGTTCAGACGATCAATTGTTTGGACAGTCGTTTTTCTAATCTTATATTTATGTTTCATTATATTAATTGAAGGAGCCTACGTATTTGATGTATACAAAACCGGACACATCAAGTGGAATTTTTAACACTTGTTTCTATAATTTAATCCCGATTTACATCGGGATTTTTTTTACTTTTGTAGGAACCAATAATTAGTATTACTAATGAAAAACAAATTAGTCCTCTTATTACTCTTTGTATTGCCGATTGGTATTTATTTATTATTCTCAACCGCCACTCACAATTCACTTTTCTTGCCTACGATCTCAAAAGCCAACAGGGAAATTCCATCACATTGGATTGGATTGCATGCAGAAAAGATAGCCATGAAGGATAAGATCACGGTTTTGGGTTTTGTGGGCAATAATGTCATTGAAAACAGAGGTAATTTCTTTAATTTAAACCAGAAAATTTACAACAAATACAAAGGATTTAAAGATTTTCAAATGGTTATGGTTACGCCAATTGGGAATGAAGCCAAAGCCCAACAAATTATTGACGAACTAGCTCCAATCACAGGAGAAATGACCGGATGGAAATTTGTCTTTGCAGCACCTCAAGAAATCCAATCCTTTTATGATAGTTATCAATTGGCAGGGAAGTTAGATGCAAACTTTGGAACCCCAGCCGTAATCATTGTCGATAAAGAACTGAATCACCGGGGTAGAAAAGGTAAAAATAAGAAAGGTGTTGAAGAATATAAAGAAAGTTACAATACCATATCAGCTGCCGATTTGCACAATGAAATGACTGATGATGTTAAAATAATCTTGCGCGAGTACCGCTTAGCTCTTAAAAAGAACAAAAACGAACGGAAAGACACCTTTAGAGACAACATCAAGCAAAACATCGAAAGAAATAAATAAAGGCATGAAGAATAAATCATACATTGGAATTTCATTCATCATACTCATTTTCGGAATTTGGGCCGTACCAAAAATCATAGCGAAATTCCAAAAATCGGACTTGGTTGAAATTGGCCCTGTTCCTGCATTCGAATTGACAGATCAAAACAAAAAGAAAATTTCGAATACCGATTATTTAGGTAAAGTGTATGTGGTGGAGTTCTTCTTTTCCACTTGTCCTACCATTTGCCCAAAGATGAATCAAAGCATGTTGCAATTGCAAGAAGCATTTTATGGCAATCCTAATTTTGGATTGGTTTCGATTACGATTGATCCAGAACATGATACGGCTTTAGTATTAAAAGAACATGCCACCTTATTAGGTGTAAAACATTACAACTGGCATTTTTTAACGGGAGATAAAAGTTATATTTATAACTTAGCCAACAAAGGGTTTAATTTATATGCTGGCGAAAACAATAAAGCAGCCGGTGGCTTTGAACATTCAGGGTTATTTGCTTTAGTAGATAAAGAAGGAAAAATAAGATGCAGAAAAGATGCTCAAGGCAATCCCATTTTGTATTACGATGGATTAGAAACATCGGGTGTAGAAGCCATAAAAGAAGATATTAAAAAATTATTAGAAGAATAGTTTTCAAATCGTACCTTACTATATGTTTAAAAATTAAAAAAATGGAAAATAATAAAGAAACAAAATACAATAAATTAATTACAGTAGTTTCCATTGCAATTCCGGTTGTAGTTGCTTTGCTTTTTGGAATAAACCTAAGAAAAATGGGTTTTGATGTTGAACCTTTATCGTTTTTACCTCCAATTTATGCCACTATTAACGGATTTACGGCTGTGCTTTTAGTTGCCGCTGTAATTGCCATTAAAAACGGAAATCGAAAGCTGCATGAAAATTTAATGAAAACAGCTATCGCTTGTTCGGTGGCGTTTTTAGGAATGTATGTTGCCTATCACATGACCTCAGATTCTACAAAATTTGGTGGAGAAGGCCTCATTAAATATGTCTATTATTTTATTTTAATTACACATATAGTGTTGTCGGTTATCATCATTCCATTGGTTTTAACTACCTATGTAAAAGCATGGTCGCAACAATTTGATAAGCACAAAAAAATTGCTAAAATTACGTTCCCAATTTGGTTATATGTTGCGGTTACAGGCGTTATAGTTTATTTAATGATTTCGCCATATTATGCGCACTAAAGATAAAAAGGGAAAAGGGAAAAGGGAAAAGGGAAAAAGTTTACAAATAGTTGTTTTCACTATTGCCTATTGCCTATTGCCTATTGCCTCAAAAGCCCAATGCGCCATGTGTCGTGCTGCACTGGAAAGCGAAGAAGGAGGCGTAAAGGCTGAAGCAGTAAATGATGGCATTGTCTATCTTATGGCGATTCCATATGTTTTGGTAGGCATATTAGGCTATGCTATTTACAAAATGCGCTATGCAAACAAGAAGTAGATTGTATTTACCCTATCTAATGGCTATACGCTGACTTCAAAACAATAAATTACTCCATTCCATCTACTTTGATTTTTATTTTTCCAGAAGTGGTAATAAAAGCAATGATGGCTTTGTCGGTTAATTCAACTTTTTCAAATTCAAAGTCGTTGAGCGTGCCATTCACAAAAACCCCTTTCATAGGAGAATAATTCGTTAAATAGGGTTTTAAGCTTTGTTTTCCTTCTTCCAGATTTCCTTTAATTGAATACCGGCAATTTTCTTGAATTTTCGACAAGATGGTGCTTTGCATTAACCAGTTGGCCGATTTTAATAAAATGTTTTTTGTATTTAGTACGTACTCCAATTGGTCAAAATAGATCTCTTTTGTAATCGAGTTGTAATTCGGAATCCCAATCAAGTAGATTGTTCCATTGATGCTTCCTAAAACATCTAATGCAATTACAATTTTACCATCTTTGTGCCACAATGAAACTTTTTGAACGGTAATTTTTCGAGAACCCGATCCAAATTCTTGCCCTTGAAAATTTTTAGTAACAATGCTGCTGGCACTTTCATAAGTAGAAACTGCCACCACTGAAGCTGTTGTTTTTTCCGGAATAGTACCAACCGGTTTTAAGACTATTTTTGAAGCATCAAATCCATTTTTGGGTTGTTGGCCCACCATAGTTTGCATGTTGCATTTTAGCCCCATCTCCATCGTAATTTTTGATTTTGAGAGTTTTGCTTCCGTCACATATAATTCAATTGGAACCATTTTAAACCAAGTTTCATATTGTTCACTTGTTTTAAATGGTACGCTTAATTTTTCAATAACTTTTAATACATGAGGTTTGAAATCACAGGTTTTATCAATGGCCTCGTCAATTTTTTTTGAAATTTTATCTTTGAAAACGCGCAGTGTGGGATTGATAATATAGGTGATGGGAATGTTTTTTCCTGCCACCAGGATACTCGGACTCTCACTCCATGCAAAATCTTCAATTTTTGATTGGGTGGTTAATTTCCAATTGGTCAATTTGGACGCACTATTCAATGTAATGGTTCCGTTTAAGGAAATTTCACGGGTATCATTTAACCCCATAAATTCGGTTCCATATTTAAATTTTGCCCAAATTTTCAATGGAATTACTGAGACAATATTGCCTTGTTTTTCAGTAAGCAATATGGGTGCAGTTTTCCAAATTTTCATTTGGGTTTTGTCGTCACTCATCAGGGTGTCGTTGTAGATTAATCCCGTTAAATTTTTATTCAATTGGTGTTCAATTTCAGCGATTGAAATACTTATCGGCAGCGTTACAAATGATGTTTTATTTTTAAAAACGATTGGGGTGTCATTTGACGGACTAGGTTTTAGCGCTTCAATTTTTTTTGTTGTTCCACATGAAACGAGTATTTGAAAGGCATAAAACAGACTTACTGCAAAAAAGGAGGACTTCATAAAATGTGCTTTTTTTTCGATGTAAAAGTAAAATATTATATGATATGTGTAACAAAATAATAAAATGAGGGTCTTATAGCATATGAGAATTAAAGCGCATAAAATGATATCGAAAAAAGTATTGCTATTGTTCTTTTTAGTAGGACTTCAAATGGCTGCCCAAGGTAAAAAATGGACCTTGGAAGAATGTGTAGATTATGCCATGAAAAATAATATTACCATTAAACAATCCGAGTTGGACTTGAAGACGTCTTCGATTGAAAAAATGGAAGCCATTGGGGGTTTTCTGCCTACAATTAATACCAATGCAAATTACAGTGTGAATACTGGGGCAAGCATTAATCCGGTGACCAATCAGTTTCAAAACCAAACCTTCAAATCTTTTTCTGCGGGAGCCAGCTCTAATTTCACATTGTTTAACGGTTTAGCCAATTGGAAAGTGGCACAACGTGCAAAATTAAGTCGCATTGCTAATGGCTATCGCTTGGACAAAATGAAAGATGATATTGCACTTTCAATTGCCAATTCTTATCTGCAAATATTACTGAATAAAGAACAATTAAAAGTTCAAATCAACCAAAATAAAATCACCAAAGAAAACCTCAAACGCACCAAAGATTTGATTGATGCTGGAGTTGTTCCTGCTGGAGATATTTATGAGTTACAAGCAACAGATGCGGCGCAACAACAACAAATTATTAATACCGAAAATGCTTTGTTTATTTCAAAATTAGGTTTGTGTCAAACCTTATTGTTGGAGCATTATGACACCTTTGATATTTCTGATGAAGTGATCGATTTACCGCCATCCAATGTAACCAATGAAACACAAGAGGCTATATTGGCAAAAGCTAGGGAATCCGTGAAAGAAGTGAAAATTGCACTTTCAAATGTTGATTTAGCTAAAAAAGATCTAGCCATTTCTCGATCATCTTATTTGCCTACTCTAACCGGTTTTGTGGGATACAATACACGTTGGTCTGAAAGCCCAATATTTAATTTTATCGACCAATTATCATTATTCGATGGTACAGCTGTTGGATTACAACTCAACGTACCCATTTTAAATGGATTGGCCACGCGTGGAAGAGTTCAGCGGGCTAAGATTAATGAAGAACGCGCAACCTATCAATTAAAGCAAGCTGAGTTAGACTTGGAGCGAAATGTATACCAAGCATACAATGATGTAATCAATTCGCGAAAAGCATTTGAAGCAGCACAAAAAGCCATGGAATCAAGAATGCAAGCGTTCAATTTTTCAAAGGAAAGATACAATGTAGGATTACAAAATGCATTTGATTTTTCACAAGCAACATTAGCACTAGAAAATGCTCAATCTGAAGTAATACGAACAAAATACGATTATATTTTTAGAACTAAAATTCTAGAATTTTATTTTGGTATTCCTTTATATAAAAAACAATAATTCAAAAAAATAAAGTAAGAAGTCATGTCAAGAAAAAGCATATACATTTTAGCGGGAAGTGCTGTTGGTATTATTTTGTTGTTAATCGGTCTTAAAAAAGGAGGCGTGATTGGCAATACCGATGATTCAAAAATTGTTGAATTAGCTAAGGTTTCTCAAACTACAATAGTAGAAACCGTTTCAGCAACCGGTAAAATTCAACCTGAAATTGAGGTAAAAATTTCTTCAGAAGTATCTGGAGAAGTCATTGCTCTTCCTGTAAAAGAAGGACAACAAGTAAAAAAAGGAGATTTATTGGTTCGCATTAACCCCGATTTATATGAATCAGGTGTCAATCGTTCCGTGGCGTCGATGTCGACAACCAAAGCAGGCTTAAGTCAAGCAGATGCTCAAGTAAAAGAAGCCAAAGCAAACTTCGAGCGCAATAAAAAATTATTTGAAAAAGGCATCATATCAAAATCAGAATGGGATCGAATTGTTTCGACTTATGAAGTTGCTGTAGCCAATAAACAATCTGCCTATTATCAAGTTCAGAGTGCCTCAGCTACCGTTACAGAAGCAAAAGACAACTTGGGAAGAACCACAATTTATGCACCTGCAGATGGAACGATTTCTTTGTTAAATATTGAATTGGGAGAGCGCGTTTTAGGTACACAACAAATGGCAGGTACTGAAATTCTAAGAATTGCCAACCTAAACAATATGGAAGTAGAAGTCGATGTGAACGAAAATGATATTGTTAAAATAAACATTGGAGATTCGGCAAATATTGAAGTAGACGCTTATTTAAAAAGAGAATTTAAAGGGATTGTTACCAGTATTTCAAATTCGGCAAGTACTGCATTAACGGCGGATCAAGTGACTAATTTTAAAGTAAAAGTTAGAATACTAAAAGAATCGTATCAAGATTTATTAGAAGGGAAACCAGAAAATTATTCACCATTTAGACCTGGAATGACTGCCACGGTAGACATCATTACCAAACGCAAAGAAAATATCGTTGCCGTGCCCATTAGTGCTGTTGTAATTAAAGACGATACGACTTCAGTGAAGAAAGATATTGTTGCCGAATTGGAAAAAGAGGAACAAGAGAAAAAAGGTACGGCTCCAAAATCGGACAAAAAATTTGAATGTGTTTTTGTAAAAGTAGGAGATAAGGCTAAACTTCGAGTGGTTAAAACAGGCATTCAAGACGATTCAAATATTGAAATTATTTCTGGATTAAAACCGGGTGAAGAAATTATTATAGGGCCATATACAACGGTTTCAAAAGATTTAGTGTCCAATGACAAAGTAAAAATCGAATCCGAGAAAGATAAAAAAGCCAAAACAGAAGATAAAAAATAAAATTTTATACAATTTGAGTTAGATGAGGCGCTAGAAATAGCGTCTTATTTTTTTTAATCTAGATTACTCACTAACTTTGCCTTTCAAACAACATTCATGGCATTTATTTTAAACATAGAAACGGCTACAAAAAACTGCTCGGTATCCTTAGCAAATGATGGAAAAACAATTGCATGTAAGGAAATAGCGACGGAACATTTTTCACATGCCGAAAGATTACATGTTTTTATTACCGAACTCTTGGACGAAAATAACATCCAATTTGCCCATTTGAAGGCGGTAGCTGTGAGTCAGGGGCCAGGATCTTATACCGGACTTCGAATTGGTGTTTCATCAGCAAAAGGCTTGTGTTATGCGTTAAATATTCCACTCATCGCCATTGATACGTTGCAATTATTGGCCTATCGAATAGTTGTTGAAAGCGGGATAATTCTACCGATGATTGACGCACGAAGAAGCGAAGTTTTTTCTGCAATTTACGCGAGTAATTACCAACAAATTAGAGCTACTCAAGCCGAAATAATTGATGAAAATTCCTACCATGAAATTAAGGAGACAATTCATTTAGTGGGTGACGGAACCGCAAAATTTAAAGAAACACTAACCGATCCAAAATTCGTTTTTCACGACACCGTCGTATACCCTTCGGCTCAAGAGATGAGCAAGTTGTCCTTTGAAAAATTTCAAAATTCCGAATTTGTTGACGTGGCTTATTTTGAACCTTTTTATTTGAAAGATTTTCTTTTCGTGAAATAATTTACAATTTCACTACCGATTTGCTAAATTCTAAGATGTCCGAATTTACCTGTGAAAAATCTTTGTTTTTTGTCCATACTTTCACGGTAAATACAATAGTAGTTTCAGAGAGTTCATTGATCAATACTTCCGGTTTTGGTTCTTGGAGAATGCCATCGTGATTGGACGTAAACTGTATCAGGCTATTTTTGATGGCATTGAAATCAGATTGGTAGTTGGTTTTCAGTACAATGTCGGCCCTTCTTACTCCTAACTGAGAATAGTTTTTAATTTTCCCATTGGATAATATGGCGTTTGGAATATAAATCACTTGGTTGGTTGCCGTAATTAATTTGGTAGAAAAAAGTAAAATTTCGGATACTTTACCCGTTTCTCCTTGGGTTTCAATAGTATCGCCTAATTTGAACGGTTTGAACAATACGATTAATATTCCTCCAGCAAAATTAGACAGAGATCCTTGTAATGACAAACCGATTGCTAAACCTGCCGCACCCAAAATGGCAACAAAAGAAGAAGTTTCAATGCCTAGTTTTGAAATTACCGTAACAATCAATACGACACGTAACGTCCAAAAAATTAAATTCCCAATAAAATTGGATAATGTAAGCTCAACCTTTCTTTTGAGCATTATTTTTTTGGCTGCTTTCGTTATCATACTGCTGCCCCATAAGCCTACAAGTAATATTACTAGAGCTACTACTAATTTTGGCGAATATTCTAGAACAACTGTTTTTAAGTTGTCAAAATAGTTTTGAATTTCAATTTTTGTCATGATGTTAATTTTGTACGTATTGCTTCAAATGTAGTTTCAGGGGTTAAACAGCTCTTATTTTCACAAAGGTAAAACAAGGTTTTGGAAGCTACAAATCGGTTGCTTAAAAAGGGGATTGAACTGTCTTTTGTACTTCCAGCAACAATAATATTTGGATGGTACTCTTGGTTTATTTTGGATAGTTCAACAACAGCATTTTCTCCACATATTGCGAGTTCTTTGCCGTTATTTACCTTGCTCCATAGTTTTATCCAATTGGAATAAGCCGAAACATAATCTATTTTCACAGTAATATGGTGCAACATTTGCCGGACAATTTTTTCATAATAAGGGTTATGAAATAAGAGCCCTAAAACATGCAAATTTGTTGCCATTACTGAGTTTGCTGCGGGTATGACATTGTCCTCTACTTCAAAATGGGGGGCTATTAAAGGCGCCGCATTTCGGGAAGTAAAAGCAAAAAATTCTTGTTGATCATCGTAAAATTGCTCGAAGCAATAATCGGTAAGTTGTTTGGCATTGCGTAAGTATTCGTCGTCTAACGTTACTTGGTACAAGCCAATAAACGCCTCAATTGTAAAAGCATAATCTTCCAAAAAACCTTCAATTTTAGCCGTGTCATTTTTGTAGGAATGCCATAAGCGCCCTTCTGCTGCCCATAATTTTCGCATTATAAACTCGGCATTCTTTTCAGCTGCAGCCAAATAGGAAGGTGTGCCAAGAGCAGCATAGGCAGCTACATAGGCTTTGAGCATTAAGGCATTCCAAGAAGTAAGGCATTTATCATCCAATCTTGGTTTTGGACGTGCTTCTCTAATTTGGAATAATTGCTGTTCCCATGTTGTTTTTTTTGCAACCAGTTTTTCAGTTGAAAGGTTATTTCTTAGGGCAATAGCATCCAAATTTTCATTTTGAATCAATACATAATTATCGTGTTCCCAGTAACCAAATGAATTGATGTTGAACACTTCTGAAAAAAGCGAAAAATCATCGGTTAGTATGGCCTCCAATTCCTTTTTTTTCCAGACATAAAATGCGCCTTCTGTTAAATGTTGTTGGGCATCAATACTATCGGCATCTAATGAGGCATAAAATCCACCCTTTGAATCGGTTAGTTCTTGGGCAACAAATGATATGGTTTTTTCAACAACAGTTTTATATAGCGGATTATGCGTTCTTTTGTAGGCATCTGCGTATACGGAAATCAACTGGGCATTATCGTACAGCATTTTTTCAAAATGAGGCACGTGCCATTTGAGATCTACTGAATAACGAGAGAATCCACCACCTATGGTGTCAAATATACCGCCATATGCCATTTTGGTGAGCGTTAAATCGACATGGTTTATTATCGCGGCATCCTGAAACAAATGCCCATAATATTGCAGTGCATCCAAGTTCGTTGGCATCATGAATTTTGGCGCTCTGGTATACCCACCAAATTCCAAATCAAAACTTTTTTTCCATTTTTCAATGTGGAGATGAATATTCTCAAACGGGAATTCGTCCGAAAGGGTATTGTGAGTAACAACCCCAAGGGCGTTTAACCCTTCTTTCATTTTTTCTGCGTATTCTATTACTTTTTCTGGATTGTTTTGGAATAAATGGGCGAGTTGGCGTAAGGATTCCATCCAGTTGGTTTTATTGACATAAGTGGCTCCCCAAATCGGACGACCATCGGGCAAACAAACGACGTTTAACGGCCAACCTCCTTGTCCGGTCATCATTTGCAAGGCTTTCATGTATATGGCATCCACATCTGGGCGTTCTTCTTTGTCCACTTTAATTGCCACAAAATGTGCGTTCATCAAATCGGCTACTTCCTGATCTTCAAAACACTCGTGTTCCATAACATGACACCAATGGCATGCAGCATAGCCAATACTGATCAAAATAAGTTTGTCTTCTTGTCGAGCAGTAGCCAAAGTGTCTTCATTCCACGCTTTCCAAAAAATAGGATTACGGGCATGTTGTAGCAAATACGGACTGGATTCTAGGTGTAATTCATTCATAAAAAAAAGCGCTCATTTCGAACGCTTAAAGTTAAATATTTTTAAATAGTAATTAGCCATTAATGGCCTCAACTTTGATATTTGGGTCTTTGAGCATGTCCTTTAACATGTTTTCAATGCCGTTTTTCAATGTAAACGTAGAAGAAGGGCAACCGCTACAAGCACCTTGTAAGATTACTTTGACTCTTTTATCAGTAGGATCAAAGGAATCAAAAACAATGTTTCCACCATCACTTTGTACAGCCGGTTTTACATATTCTTCAATAATATTGATGATTTGTTGTGAGGTTACGTCCAAATTTTCAAAATAACTTTCTTGTTGTTTTTGATGATTGTCTGTTTTAACAATTGCCGTTTCATCAATTATGGTACCGCCATTTTCGATAAAACCTTTAATGAATGTTCTTAACTCTAGGGTTATTTCATCCCATTCAGTAACGGCAAATTTGGTAATGGAAACATAATTTTCATCAATGAAAACTTCCTTTACAAAGGGAAAAGTAAAAAGTTTTTTTGCTAAAGGAGAAGCTGCGGTTTCGTCAATATTTTTAAACTCTACCGGTGTTTTGGTCATTAATTTATTACAAGCAAATTTTAATACTGCCGGATTTGGCGTAGTCTCTGCATAAACGGTAACCGGTATTTTTTTATTTTTCGATTCGTCAACTAGCACAATTTTTCCGCCTTTGTTGATGAAATCGCTAATTTGGTCAGCAACTTCATTTTGAACGTCTTCCCATTCTACAATCGAAAATTTTTCGATAGCAATAAAATTACCCGAAATATAAACCGTTTTTACAAAGGGTAAAAAAAACAATTGTTTTGCTAATGGGGATGCTTGCGTTTCATCAATATTTTTAAATTCAAAATTGTCGGTTCTAACAATGAATTCGTCAAATTCAAATTTTAAGATGGAAGGGTTGTTGGTTGGTTTTATCGCTATTATTTGCATTTTGTACTTGTTTTTGGCAAAGATAATAACAATTATACGGCATTCGAAATTATTTATTTTTTTACAATAAAATTAACTATTGCTTAAAAGGGAAGCCAGTAAAATATAGAAATTAGTGGGTATTTTTTTACCATTTACTCAAATAAATGAAAATTATTTTTGCCGATATGCTTCATTATTGTTTTGTAACTATTTGATTTTCATTGTTAAATACAAAATATTCTAAAAAAAAATTTAGAAGTATAATTTTTTCCCACAATTACAAGAATATTTTAAAATAAAGATACAATTAAAACACAAAATTTATATCTTTGACCATTACGCTAAAAAAGAATGAAAGGGATCGAATTTCAATTGTTTTTGAGTAGCGAATAAAAATAAAAATCAAGTCTCATTATCATATAATTAGGTACCAAGGATGAATTTTAAAAAAAGTTTTTTTGTTGTAGCATTTTTAGTTGCGCAATTTACCTATTCGCAAGAAGGGGTTGCTGTATATTCTGATTATTTATCAGACAACTATTATCTAATCCATCCGTCAATGGCAGGTGCTGCGAATTGTGGTAAAATAAGACTTACTGGGCGTCAACAATGGTTTGGTCAAGAAGATGCTCCCGCATTGCAAACCATGAGTTTCAATACTTCTTTAGATGAAGACGGTACTTCAGGTATCGGAATGATCTTATTCAATGATAAAAATGGATACCATTCACAACGTGGGGGTAAGTTAACGTATGCGCACCATTTGCGATTTTCTAGAAGCACAATCGATTTAAACCAATTGTCTTTTGGGGTGAGTGCAGCGTTTATTCAGAGTACATTGGATGGAACAGATTTTACCGGTTTTGATCCTGTTATTGTGCCTGGTGTAATTCAAAAAGATGCTTATTTTAATGTAGATTTAGGAGTTTCATACCATTACATGGATTTCTTTACGCATTTTACGATTAAGAATTTTTTAGCGAATCAACGAAGAGAGTTGTATTCGGAAGGATTTGAATCGGATAATTTAAGCAAGTATTTATGGAGTGCTGGTGCTGTTTTTGGGGATGATGATGATTTATTATTTGAACCGTCTTTCATGTTACAATATACATCAGAAACAAAAGAAAAAGCAATCGATTTGAACTTGAAAGTATACAAACAGCTTGAATTTGGAAAACTCTGGGGAGGCTTATCGTACAGAAGAAGTTTCGACGGAGCGCAATATGTGAGCTCTAGTAACAGTATTGAAGAACAAAAATTACAGTGGATAACACCTATTGTTGGGCTTAACTACGATAAATTTATGTTTTCATACACGTATTCTCACATTATGGGGGATGTAAAATTTGACAATGCTGGTTTCCATCAGCTTACACTTGGAATCAATATTTTCTGTAAGGATAAAGAATGGGATTGTAACTGTCCTGCAGTAAATTAATTTTATATAATAGTATATTTGTCCCGATTTATCGGGACATTTTTTTTAAATATAATGGAATGCTAATAAAAGAAGTTAACGGGAAATATCCTCAAATTCCGAGCGATTGTTATGTGGCGGAAAATGCAACTATAGTAGGTGATGTTGTATTTGGATCCAACTGTAGTGTTTGGTTTAATGCCGTAATACGTGGGGATGTAAATTCAATAGTAATTGGTAATAAGGTGAACATACAAGATGGTGCAGTAATTCACTGTACTTATCAAAAACACCCTACTATCATTGGAAATAACGTTTCGATCGGTCACAATGCTATTGTGCATGGTTGTACGGTAAAAGATAATGTGTTAATTGGTATGGGAGCTATTGTAATGGATAATTGCATTATCGAAAGCAATTCCATAGTTGCGGCTGGATCTGTAATTACCCAAAACACAGTGGTTGAATCGGGTTGTATTTATGCGGGTGTGCCTGCTAAAAAAGTAAAAGATATTGATCAAAGCGATTTTGCTGGCGAAATAGAACGGATTTCAAATAACTACGTTATGTATTCGGGTTGGTTTAAAGACCCAGAATAATATTAGAAATTTTCATAGAATATCGTGTCTATTGGACTTAATATCTTCTGCAACACATCCTTAGAACTGTTGGTGTAAAATAGCGAAGTTGGTGTACTGTTCGACACATTGAGCAAGTCGCGTTCTTCGAGTATTTTCTTAGTTTGCTTGGCAACAGCTTCTCCAGAATCAATGATTTTTATCTTGGCTGGAATAATTTTTTTGATCTGCGGAATCAAATAGGGGTAATGGCTACAGCCCAATACTAAATAATCGATATTTTTTTCTACCATTGGGAGTAAATACGATTTTAATAATTCAGTCATCTCTTCCGACGCTATAGCATCATTTTCAATCAATTGCACCAATCCATGGCCTATTTGTTCCACAATTTTCACCTCGGGGTGTTTGGCTACGTTTTCATGAAATAAAGCGCTGTTTAGCGTGCCTTTTGTGGCTAATATTCCAATGGTTTGTGTTTTCGATTGTAAGGCTGCAGGTTTAATCGCGGGTTCAATCCCAATAAAAGGAACTTTGTACTTCGCTCTCAATTCTTTTATGGCATTTGTAGTTGCGGTATTGCATGCTACTACAATTAACTTGCAATTTTGTTCGAGTAGTATCTCCGTATTTTTTTCACTTAAAAAGATGATTTCTTCTTTAGATTTCAACCCATAGGGAGCATTTTTACTGTCCGCGAGGTAAATGGTGTTTTCATTCGGCAATAAAGCACGAACTTCTTTCCATATCGAAGTGCCGCCAATACCCGAATCAAATAAACCTATTGGATCTTTACTATTCATAGGAACAAAAATAAAAAAAAACGGCTCAATCCAATACGATTGAGCCGTTTTTTATAGTTTATGTGTTATTAGAAACCCAATTCTTTTTTAACAGCTACTAATAAATCTTCACCATCAGCAACCAATACGCCGCTACCGTTTGTAGCATCTAATACGTAGGTAATTTGTTTTGATTTGGCTACTTTTTTAATGGCAGCTTGTGCTTTTTCCATGATTGGTTTTAATAAGTCTACTTCTTTTTGTCCCAATTCTTTTTGAGCCGTTTGTTGGAATTGTTGGATACGAGCGCCCATATCTTGCATTTCTTTTTGACGTGTTTCATTTAATGCGTCTCCAGCAGTAGCTGATTCTTGCTCATATTTTTGTAATTTTGTTTGGTATTCAGTTACCATATTTTTGTAATCTTTATCATAGGTATCCTGAATTTTCTTTAATTGGTCTTGAGCCGTTTTCATTTCTGGCATTGAAGTCATTAAAGCTTGAACATCAATATGAGCTACTTTTGTTTGCGCTGATACTTGTGTTCCAATAAAAAGTATAACTACGATTGCTAACGATTTTAATTGTTTCATTGTTTTTAATTTAATTTAGGTTATTTACTCTTTTTTCTCTGTTTTTTGTTCTTTTGCTTTCATGGCGGCAGCTCTTTCTTCTGCCATTTTTTTCTTTTTTTCATCCAACGCTTTCTTGCGCTCTTCTATTTTCTTATTGCGTTGGTCTACTGCTTTTTGTTTGATTTCTTCCGGGGTTAATTTCTTTTCCGTTGGAATTATTTTATCCGAATCTACAGCAATTACTTTTTCAGTTGCAGCTTCTCCCGCAGGAACTTCTTTTTCAATTACTGTGCCATTTTTCTTGGCGTCTCTTTCTTCTAATAATTTTTTTCTTTTCTCAGCGGCTTGCGCTTTTTTGTCTTCAATAGCTTTTTGGCGTTCTTCCAATAATTTTTCACGGGCTGCTTTTTTCTCGTCTAAAATTCTTTGGCGTTCGGCAATAGCTGGATTTTCATCTTGTTCTTCTTTTGCAGCTTCTAAAGCCTCTTTTGCTTCGAGAGCTTTAAGTTGCTTTTTGCTCATTTCTTCTCTTTTTTGAGCCGTGGTCAATTTTTTTACAACTAAGTCACTAATGTCATATTTTTTATCCGCAAACAACATTGTTAAATCGGACGCTCTGTCAAATACAAAATCATATTTTCTTTGCACAGCAACATCTTGGACAATTGTAAATATTTGATCTTGTATGGGTTTAACCAAAACCGATTTCTGAACGATTAAATCGCCTCTGGGACCAAATTTTTTCTCTTGATAATCTAATAATTCTTTCTCGAAATAAGCGATTTCTTCTTCGCGTTCTTCAATTAATTCCTTAGTTAAAAGGATGCGCTCTGTTTTTAAATTTTCTTTTAATGTGGTAAGTTCTGTTCTTTTGGTCTCAATTTCCTGTTTCCATTTTTGTGCTTTAAGCTCTAATTGATTGAGCGCCTCAGCATAATCAGGAACCTTTTCCAAAATATATTCCATGTCTATATAAGCAATTTTTACTCCTTTTGCTGTTTGAGCAGAAGCAATAATTGAAATGAAGAAAAGGAATACTACTATTTTTTTCATAATTGTTGTTTTGTTTTTCATTATTAAAGTAGGCCTGACGGCTTTTGCTACTTCACTAACGTAACAAATATCAAAATATTTTCACGAAAATAATAAAAAACTATTAACTATCTTTAAAATTGTTGTCCAATGATAAAGTGTGTTTGCCAACCACTTTTATTGATATCCCCTGGAATGGCATCAAACCCATGAGCAAAATCAATTCCCAATAATCCAAATGCGGGCATAAATACGCGTATACCAAATCCGGCTGAGCGTTGCATTTTAAATGGATTATAATTTTTAAAGGTATCATATCCTGCTCCAGCTTCCAAGAAACTTAACGCATAAATAGAGGCCGATTGATTAAGTGTAATAGGGTAACGCAATTCCAATGAAAATTTATTATAAACTGTTCCACCATCATTTGAGGTCAATGAATTGTTTGGATATCCCCTTAATTGAATCACTTCTCTACCATCTAAAGCAAAATTTGCTAGTCCATCACCTCCTAGGAAAAATCGTTCAAAAGGCACCAATCCTCTGTCGTTGTTGTAGGCTCCCATGAAACCAAACTCGCCTAATGAACGGAGTACTAACTTATCCCAAACACGAGTGTACCAATCGGCTTTGAACTTAATTTTATAATATTCCAGCCAATTGTATTTTTTTTGATCCACCTTAGCTTGATCTGCTACTGCTTGTGAAGGGTCGGTAACCGGGTATCCTTCAGCATTTAGGTAAGAACCGGCTGGATAATTACTGCCATCCGGTGCAAAACCATCTGCAGTAGCACGTTTCTTAAATTCTGCTAAATTTCCTAAATTTTTATAGTCAACACCATTAAATGAAGAATAAGGTAAAGTAAATTTACCCGATATACTAAATTCAGAACCTTGTGTAGGATAAATTGGATTAACAGCTTTACTATTTCGAGACAATCCAATAGTGTATGCTAAATTTCTTGACGCACCATTTCCAAAGGTAAACAAGCCTGTGTTGTAATTGTTCAAATCATAATATTGAAATGAAATGGCTTGTGATAACACAAAATAATCATCAGGAACGGTCAAACGTTTTGCTATTCCAATAGATAATGAAGTAATATTAAAACTTTGATTACGGTTCACATCTCTATTTCTAAAATCCATTAAATATTGTTTACTATGGGATAGAGAGGTTGAAAAGCTCACCGGTTTTTTGCCTCCAAACCAAGGTTCTGAAAAAGACAAACTATAGGTTTGGAAAAATGTACTTCCTTGCAAACGCAGGGCCATTTTTTGTCCGTCCCCCATTGGCAAAGGTTTGTAAGCCGATTTATTAAACATGTTTCGAGCAGAGAAATTATTGAAAGACAATCCTAATGTCCCAATAAATCCACCACCACCGTAACCACCTTGTAATTCAATTTGACTGGCTCCTTTTTCTACTACATTGTATTCAATATCAACAGTTCCTGATTGCGGGTCCACATTTTTAAAATCGGGTTTAATGGCTTCGGGATCAAAAAATCCCAATTGTCCTATTTCTCGAATCGAACGAATTAAATCTTCTTTACTGTATTTTTGTCCTGGCTTTGTGCGAAGTTCTCTGTAAATTACATGATCGTTTGTTCGGTCATTTCCAACTACAGTTATCTTATTAAAGTAAGCAATCGGACCTTCAGTAATTCTAATTTCAAAATCAATAGTGTCATTTACAGTTCTAACTTCTACAGGATTAATGTTTGAAAACAAGTACCCGTTATTTTGATACAAATTTGTAATGTCTTCTCCGTCAGGTTTTGTTTGATCGGCTATTCTTTTTTGCAAAATAGTACCATTATATACATCTCCTTTTTTGATTCCTAAGAGTAAATTCAACTGGCGATCGGTATAAATGGTGTTTCCTAAATAGCGAATATCTCCAAAATAATATTTTTGTCCTTCTTCCAGATTCACTTTAATAGCAATGGTATTATTGGCTTTGTCATACGTTACCGAATCAGAAACGATACGGGCATCTCGAAACCCTTTTTCTTTGTATTTATCGATTACAGCAACAAGATCTTCTTTGTATTTCTCTTTGATGTATTTTGATTTTTTAAAAATTCGAATTGGGTTAATCTGTTTGGTATTCTTAAATGTTTTTTTCAGTGAAGCATCGGTGACTTTTGAATTGCCAACAAATGTGATGTTTTTAATTTTCACTTTTTCTCCTTTGTCTATAAGGACGACCATTTTAACATCAGCAAATGCAGAATCTTGTACGGTATTAATAACAACTTTGGAATTATAATACCCCTCTTTTTTGTATTTATTCTCTAAATAAATTTTAGTAGTAGTAAGTAAATTTTCATTAACTATTTTCCCTTTTTTAAGATCGGTTTCTTTCAGTAATTCTTCTGCTTTTCCTTTTTTAACTCCTTGGAATTTAACATCCCCAAGTTTAGGTAATTCATTAATGTTTAATTCTAAATAGATACTATCACCTTCAATTTTATTGACGTAAAAATTCACATCCGAAAACAAACCTAACTTCCATAATTTTTTTATTGCGGTACTAATATCTTCTCCAGGAACCATAATTGATTGTCCTTTTTCTAGTCCTGTAAAAGTGGTAACAGTTTGTGCATTATAGCTGATTTTACCTGCAATATCAATTTTAGCTAAAATATATTCTTTTCCACTCTCAAATTTTGTTTCTTGAGCGAAAAGGGAGCTGCTATTTAATAAAATAAATATGGTAAGTAATTGTATTCCTTTTTTAAACATTTTTTTCGGGTATAATTTGTTCGCTTGTTTTTCCAAATCGGCGTTCTCTCTTTTGATAACTAATAATTGCTTCATATAAATGGTCTTCTGAAAAATCGGGCCAAAGCACATCAGTAAAATAAAACTCGGCATAAGCAATCTGCCACAATAGGAAATTACTAATTCGATGTTCGCCACTGGTTCGTATTACCAGATCTACATCCGGTAAATTGTGCGTGTAAAGATGCTGATTAATAATGGATTCGTCAATAGCCTCTTCAGAAATTATATTATTTTTAACGTTGTGACTTATTTTTTTAACAGCTTGAATGAGCTCTTCTCTGGCGCCATAACTGAGTGCTAAAGTAAGTGTCATTCTAGTGTTTTCGGCTGTTTTTTGAATAACTTCGTGTAATTCTTTTTGAACGCTGGCCGGCAAATTTGTTAAATTACCTATGGCGTTTAATTTAATGTTGTTGGACTGTAATGTTTTAATTTCTTTCTTTAAAGAGGAAATTAACAGTTTCATTAAGGTCTCGACTTCAATCTTAGGGCGGTTCCAGTTTTCTGTGGAAAAGGCATAAAGCGTAAGATTTTTAATTCCAAGTTTGGCACAACTTTCTACAGTGACGCGCACCGATTTAGTGCCATTTTCATGACCCAAGGCGCGAAGGAACCCTTTTTGTTTTGCCCAACGACCATTGCCATCCATAATGATAGCCAAATGTTGTGGCAGGGTTGCTGTATTTATTTCTTGTCCTTTTTTCATTGTATTATTCTGCACAAAAGCATGGATTTTGACCAAAGGTATACGTGAGTGTTACGCCCGAAAACACATACCAATCGTTACTGTTCAAATTGCCAAAGCGCCAATTGGTGAAATTATCATTCTCTGGGTTGCTGCCGTCTAAATTATCGGTAAACGCATAACGAGCTCCAACTTCAGCACCCACTACAAAATTTTCAAAAATGTGTGCTTTTACACCCACAACCATTGGTAATGCAAATGCACTGCTTTGATAATCTAAATAACTTTTTCGATTTGCAATAAAAATTTCGTCGTATATAAAATAGTTAATTCCTGTGAAAACATAAGGAGTAACCTTCTTTTTTGTATCGTGTAAATCAAAGGTCATGAAATTGAATTCCAAACCCAATGAAAATTCCTTGACTTTATTTTCAAAAGCGTATCCTCTAGCTTTTCTACTGGGTATTTCACTTTCAATATCGTTTGCTTGAAGATCTCCCTGATAATATGAAAAACGCCAAGCGTGTCTCGGACTGCGATTCCATTTGTAAACTATGCCCAATGCTGGTTTGTTTGGAGCAATATAGGTTGCAGGGCCGATATCTCCAATATAATTAATTCCGCCCGCAAAAACACCTAATTCATGGATTTGACCAAAGGTGCTTAAGGTGCAGAACAATAAGCTAATGTAAATTAAAATATGCTTCATTTTTTCAAATAGTTTGCAAATATAACAATATTGACTACTTAACCCTATTTTAAAGGATTTTTTTGTTGCCTTTTTGAGTTATAAAAACGCAAAAAAATAAAAAATGATATACGAGTCTTCTAATTTCTTTTATCGGCTCCCCAAAGTAATTTTTTTCGAATAGTAGTTAAAAAGGTTTCGTCTTTAAATTCAATAACCGATAGGGTAAATGGCGCTTTTTTAATGTAAACAGTAGTGTCTTTTGAAACTGCGGCAATACGGGAATCTAAAGATATTAAAAATTGTTCTTCGCGGCCAGAAACCTTCAAGGTGATTTCGGTATCATCTGTGATGACTAAAGGGCGTGCATTTAAATTGTGTGGGGCCATTGGAGTAACAACAAAACTAGCTACTTCTGGTGTCAATACGGGGCCACCACAACTTAAGGAATAGCCGGTAGAGCCAGTTGGTGTTGATACGATTAATCCGTCTGCCCAATAGGAAGTGAGGTACTCATCATTTAACATCGTATCGATGGTAATCATCGATGTGGTATCTTTTCGGGCTACCGTAACTTCATTCAGGGCAAAATCTAAATCTTTGAAATTTTCATATTCAGGAACGGTTCGCACACGCAATAAACTCCGTTTAGAGATGATGTAATCTTTAACCAATACTTTTTGAAGTAATGCCTCAATATTTTCATATTGGACGGTTGCTAAAAATCCCAATCTTCCGGCATTGATTCCAATAATTGGAATGTTTTTATCACGAATGAAAGTGGCGGCTTTCAATATGGTTCCATCGCCACCAATACTAATTAGTGCTTCAAAATCAGCATCCAATTCAGCGGCATTTGAAAAGCTGCTGTACTTTTGGGTCACGATATTTTTTTCTTGAAGTGAGGTTAAAAAAGTTCGTTCAAAAGAAATCAAAATGCTATTGGTTTCTAAAAAATCGACAACTTTGCGAACAATTTCGGCGGTATTGTTTTGATAATATTGTCCAAAAATTGCTATTTTCATAGGCTTAAATATTAAGGTATTTATCTAAATAATCAGAACGTTCTTTGAGGCCATTCAAATAAGAATCTTCTTGGTGTTCTGAAATAATTTCATACTCATATCTTCTAAAGGTTTGTATGATGTCATTCAGACCACTTTGGCTCATTTTAATCGTAATTTCAACCGTATTTTGAGTAACATTTGAAATAAATAAGCCTAAAATTTTAGCTTGATTACTTTCGACGATTTGTGCTACTTGACTCATAGAAAAAGTATTGACTTCTTTGGCTACAATTAATACACCTCCTTCTTCTTTTAAAAAAGGAGTTTCGTGTAAAAATCGGATGACATCTTCGAGTTCATAATACCCTACGTAGTTGTTTTTTTCATCCAATACAGGAAGTAAATTGGTTTCATTTTTTGCAAAAACTTCTAAGACGTCAAGCCAAATCATGCTTGAACGTACAAAAAAACGTTCAAAATGAAAACGATTTTCGTTGAGCAGCGCCGAAGCGTTTAAAAACGCCACACTTTCCTTACTAACACACCCAATAAAAACGCCATCTTCGGTTACTGGAAAATGAGAATACGGAACCTCCTCAAAAAGATCTTGTACTTCACTTAGCAGAGCACTGTGTTTTAAAGGTTTTATTTCGGTATTCAGATAGGTATTCAAGCTGTTCATATGACCTGTTATGGAAATGAACCGCAAAATAATCAAAAAATACCATATGATACCTAATTTATACTTTGTATTTTTGCTAAATTAAAATTGGAACCATGACAAAACTATCTGTAAATATTAATAAAATTGCCACTTTGCGTAATTCAAGAGGAGGAAATGTTCCTGATTTATTGAAGGTTGCAACGGCCATACAGCAATTTGGTGCGCAAGGAATTACAGTGCATCCTAGACCTGATGAACGACATATTCGTTATCAAGATGCCCGCGATTTAACCAATGTTGTTCATACCGAATATAATATTGAGGGAAATCCACAACATAATTTTATCGATTTGGTTCTAGAATGCAAGCCTACTCAAGTTACGCTTGTGCCCGATGCGATAGGTGCTTTGACATCCAATGCTGGATGGGATACAGTGAAGCATCAATCCTATTTAACAGAAGTGATCCAGGAATTTCAGCGTAATGGAATACGAACATCCATTTTTGTGGATGCCGATGTGCGCATGATTGAAGGAGCAAAAGCTATTGGGACCGATCGAATAGAATTGTATACGGAGAGTTATGCTCATGACTATGGAATCGGAAATTTAGCCGGAATTATCCCTTTTGTTACAGCTGCCGAAAAAGCGAACGAATTGCAATTGGGAGTTAATGCTGGACACGATTTGAGTTTGGATAATATTAAATTTTTCAAAGACAATATTCCTCAATTATTAGAGGTATCTATCGGTCACGCCTTGATAGCGGAGTCTCTATTCTTAGGTCTTGAAAATGTGGTCAATATGTATTTGCAAAAATTGAAATAGGTGATGTTGCATTCAAAAATTGAAGGCGAAGGTCAGCCTTTGCTTATTATTCATGGCTTTTTAGGGATGTTAGACAATTGGAAATCAATTGCCAATCAATTTGCTAATGATGGTTTTCAGGTGCATTCTTTAGATTTGCGAAACCACGGTAAAAGTTTTCATTCGGAAGTTTTTAACTACGATGTGATGGTGCAAGATGTGAAAAATTATATTGATTTTCATCAGTTGAACGATTGCGTTTTGTTAGGACACTCCATGGGAGGAAAAGTTGCCATGCTTTTTGCAACTACCTATCCCGACATTGTTTCAAAGCTACTTGTTGCAGATATTGGTCCGAAGTATTACGCGCCGCACCATCAGTCCATATTGGCGGGTTTGAATGCGGTTGATTTTGTTTTGCAAACCTCTAGGAGTGAAGTAGAAGAAATTTTAGCACATTATATTCCAGACTTTGGAACCCGACAGTTTTTAATGAAAAATGTCTATTGGCAAACGCCAGATCAATTGGCTTTCCGCTTCAATTTGCGTGTTTTAACAAATACCATTGAGGTGATTGGTACGGCTTTACCGTATGATAGCACTTTTCAAAAACCAACCCTGTTTTTAAAAGGCGATAAATCTGACTATATTTTAGATAGTGATTGGGGTCTTATTTTACATCATTTTCCTAGCGCATCAGTTGTCACAATAGCGAATGCAGGTCATTGGCTCCATGCCGAAAATCCTAAAGAATTTTATTACAACACGTTGCAATTTTTAAAATAATTGCGCCAAAAAAGTGGTTTTGGGTAATTTTTTAGTTAAAAAAATTGTAAAATTCATATTTTGTCTTAATTTTGAACTATTGATTTTTATAAATTCAGAAAAAAACTAACACTAATTTACATTATGAGAAAATTACTTTCTTTAACATTATTGGCTTTAGCTGGCTCAACCGCCTTTGCGGGAGGATATCGAGTTAGTATTCAAGGTCAAAAACAATTAGCTATGGGACACACAGGTGTTGCTGTAGTAAATAGCGCAGAAGTTGCGTTTTTCAACCCAGCAGGGATGGCTTATTTAGATAAAAAATTCAATTTATCTTTTGGTGCTAATGCCTTGTTTGCTAAAACAAAATTCCAAAATTCACAATACAATTGGGAGGCTACAACAGAAAATATGGGAACACCATTCAGTTTGTATGCAACGTACAAAGTAACCAATTGGTTAACGGCTGGATTAGCAGTTTATACACCATACGGTAGTTCTGTTGAATGGGATCAAGATTGGCAAGGAGCACATTTAGTAAATAATATTGATTTACAAGCTATTTTTGTACAGCCATCCGTTTCAATTCGTGTTGGAGAACATTTTAGCGTTGGAGGTGGACCAATTTTTGCAACAGGATCGGTAAACTTCAATAGAAACGTAGCGATCAATCCTTTATTGTCAGTTGGTGGAAGTGGTACAGATGTAACGCTAGACGCTCAAGGAATTACTGCTTGGGGATATACGGCTGGTTTTATGTTTAATCCATCTAAAAAAGTAAGATTTGGTATGAATTACCGTTCTGAAATTATTATGGAAGCTCGTAAAGGTGATGCAACATTTAATGATGTACCAGGATTTGCTTCAGCTTCTCCAACATTACAAAATACAACTTTCAATGCAGACTTACCATTACCTGCTGAATTAACAGTTGGTATGTCATACAAACCATCAGAAAAATGGTTGTTTGCTTTTGATTATAACAGAGCAATGTGGAGTGTTTACCAAGCGCTTACTGTTGATTTCCTTAATCCAGATGGATCAATTAGAAATACTTCTAATAACCCAAGAAATTATAAAAGCTCAAGTACCTATCGTGTAGGATCGCAATATATTGCAAATGATAAATTTACATTCAGAGCGGGTTGGTATTTTGACGAAAGCCCTGTTCAAGATGGGTATTTTGCTCCTGAAACACCAAGAAACGATTCTATGGGATTCACAGGGGGTTTAACCTATAAAGTAAATGATAAATTAGGAATTGATTTCTCCTTCTTATACTTACACTTTGATGAAGTGGACAATTCATACGATCACTATCAAGAAAATGGGAATACATTGCCATTTGGTGGAACATACAAATCAGTTGTATTCTCTCCAGGTATAGGTATTACTTACGGTTTCTAATTTTAAATACTAAAATACAATGAAAAATAAATTTATATATTTAGCTATTATAGCTGCTGGTTTTGCTTCATGTGAACCAGAATTTGAAAATACTGTTGACGCCGATTACACTTCTGGTGATGCCGATTTTACTTCTTATGTAGCCATTGGAAATTCATTAACAGCGGGATACATGGACGGTACAGTATCTAGAGTAGGTCAAACGTATTCTTATCCAAATTTATTAGCGCAGCAATTTGCACTTGTAGGTGGTGGTGCTTTTACACAGCCTTCTTACACAGATGATGTTAATAATTTTGGTGGATTGGCTTTAGGCGGATTACAAATCGGTAATACAAGATTAGTAATTGATGCTTCTCAAAGTCGTCCAGAAAATATAGCTGGAACTTCAACTATTAATGTAGCAAATTTACAAGCTACAGCATACAATAACATGGGAGTGCCAGGAGCAAAATCATTTCATTTATTAACACCGGGTTACGGTAATCTTGCTGGTGTAGCGTTAGGTCAAGCAAATCCTTATTTTGTGAGACATGCAACTTCTCCAACAGCTACGGTAATTGGTGATGCAATGACTAAAAATCCTACGTTCTTTACCAACTGGATTGGAGCTAATGACGTGTTGTCATATGCTACTAATGGTGGTGCTAAGCCTGATGGAACAACTCCAGCAGACGATCACAATACTACTGGAAATATCAACCCATTAACGTATGGTCCAAATGATATTACCAATGCAGGTGTATATGAAAATGTATACAGAAACATGATCAATACTTTGACGAATGGTGGTGCTAAAGGTGTGGTGTGTACCATTCCAAGTGTAACTTCAATTCCTTATTTTACTACTGTGCCGTTTGCGCCATTGTCGCCAACTGCTTTAGGTGGGGCAACAAATATTGCTACATTAAATGCACAATTGTACGGACCATTAGATGCGATTTTTACAGCTTTGGGTGAACCAAATAGAGTAAATCCATTATCTGCGACCTCTGCAAATCCAATCTTAATTTTTGATGCAGATGCGGCAAACAGATCGGCACAAATTACTGCAGCTTTGTCTGGAGCATTAGGAGTACCAACTGCTACTGCATTTGGAATGGTATTTGGAAGAGCGCGTCAAGCAACAGCTAATGATTTAGTGGTTTTACCAGCTTCTTCTGTTATTGGTTCCGTTAATTCAGCAGCTCCTGCTGGAATTAATATTAATGGGGTTACTTTCCCAATGGCTAATAAATGGGTGTTAACAGCTACTGAAAAAAATAAAGTAGCTAACGCAACAGCCACTTATAATGCAGCAATACGTTCAATTGCAACTACTAAAAATTTAGCAGTGGCAGACATGAATGCTATCATGAACCGATTAGTTAGTGGATTACAAATAGAAACAGGACAAGTGTATACTGCGAATTACTTCAGTGGTTCTGCTACAGAAGGTTTGGTGTTGTTTTCTTTAGACGGGGTTCACCCGAATGCACGTGGTTATGCTGTAATTACTAATGAAATCATTAAAGTGATTAACCAACATTATCGTGCCAACTTACCATTGCACAATCCATCTTATTTCCCTGGAATTAATATCGTAAGTTCAAATTAAGGTAACACGTAACAATACTAAAAGGCATCATTTTTGGTGCCTTTTTTTGTAGTATTCATTTCTAAAATCATTCCTATGAATTTTATTATTAAACTGTTTATCAGTTCAATCATTGTTTTTGCGCTTTCCTATTTTTTGCCCGGAGTTCACGTAACGACAATTTCTGCTGCTTTATGGGTGGCAATCGTTTTGGGGATATTAAATACGTTCTTAAAACCTGTATTGGTATTTCTAACTATTCCGGTAACCTTTTTTACCTTAGGATTGTTTTTACTGGTCATTAATGCAATAATCGTGTTAATCTGTGATTATTTCATTCCTGAATTCCATGTTGATGGCTTTTTTACCGCCCTACTTTTCAGCATTTTGTTATCGGTAAGTCAATCTATATTGAATAAAATATTTATAAGCGATAAATAATTTTATAGCAAATTGAATTTCAATAAATTAAAAACTTGTTTGGGTTGTAAAAATTCTATAATTTTGCAACCCAATTTTTATGGTACTTAAATAAACAGATAATGAACATTACAAAAGCACAAGTTGATGCATTAAATGCAATTGTTACAGTAGCAATTACAAAAGAAGATTATTCCGATAAAGTAGAAAAAGTATTAGCTGATTACAAAAAAAACGCGGCTATTTCTGGATTTAGAAAAGGAGCAGTTCCCATGAGTTTAATTAAAAAACAATATGGAAAAGCGGTTTTATTGGATGAAGTAAATAAAATTTTACAAGCGTCATTGAATGATTATTTAGTGGCTGAAAAATTAGATATCTTAGGTAATCCATTACCAAAAATGACAGAAGACTTCAACTGGGATAATGAAATCTTATCTTTTGAATTTGAATTAGGTTTAGCACCTGAATTTTCTGTGGATTTAACTGCTAAAAATTCGGTAATTAAATATAACGTAATTGCCGATGATAAAATGTTGAATGATCAAGTTGAGCGTATCCAAAAACAATACGGAAAATTAATTTCACAAGCTGAAGTAAAAGCCGATTATGAAGTAAGAGGTACTTTTACAAATGAAGCAGCAGGAATTAATGCTCCTGCTAATTTTGCTTTAGATATTTTTGCCGACAAAAAAGCAGCGAAAGCATTTGTAGGAAAAAAAGTAGGGGATGTGGTTGCTATCGGAACAAAAGGCTTGTTTGATGATGACCATAAATTAATGGATTATTTAAAAGTAGGACATGATGCAGTGCACGGATTGGACATTACAGTTGACTTTACTATTGAAGAAATCAATGCTGTGGAAAAAGCTGAATTAAACCAAGAATTATTTGATAAGTTATTCGGACCTGGAGTCATTACTTCTGTTGCCGATTTGAAAGCTAAAATCAAAGAGGATGCGGAAGTACAATTTGCACAACAAGCCGATCAAAAATTCTTAAATGATGTAACCGATTTCTTAATCGCGTCTACCAAATTTGATTTGCCTGCTGCATTCTTAAAAAAATGGATCAAAACCGTTGCCGAAACGCCACTTACTGACGAACAAGCAGAAGAGGAATTTACTAAAGCAGAAAAAGGATTACGTTTCCAATTGATCGAAGGAAAAGTAATGGCCGAAAACAATTTACAAATTACCTTCGAAGATTTAAAAGCACATACAGCAGATATCATTAAAAAACAAATGGCACAGTTTGGTCAATTGAATCCATCGGATGATGAGATCAATGGTATTGTTGCACGCGTTATGTCAAATCAAGATGAAGTGAAGCGTTTGTCTGAGCAAGTAATGAGCGAAAAAATGTTAGGTTTATACAAAGAAAAAGTAAAAGCCAAAGCAAAAGAAGTAAATTACGATCAATTCATTAAAGCGATGTACGGGGAATAAATTCTCGTAAAAAATAATTATCTTTGAGCGTCAAACTAGTTTTGGCGCTTTTTTATACCATTAATTTTCATTAAAAATACATTCAATATTATGAATTACGGAAAAGACCCAAGAGCTACGCTCGAGATGGCAAAGCAATTTAAGAAATATGCTACCAAGCACCACGGTGTAAACAGTTTGTATTACGATAAAATTGTAAGCAGCATGACGCCTTATATTATTGAAGAGCGCCAAATGAACGTGGCCTCTATGGATGTGTTTTCTCGTTTGATGATGGATCGAATTATTTTCTTGGGAACCGGAGTCGATGATTATGTTGCCAATATTATTCAAGCGCAATTGTTGTTTTTAGAAAGCGTAGACGCGTCGAAAGACATCAGTATATATATCAATTCTCCAGGTGGAAGTGTTTATGCGGGATTGGGAATTTATGATACCATGCAATTTGTAAAACCCGATGTAGCCACCATTTGTACCGGAATGGCAGCTTCCATGGGAGCAGTATTATTATGTGCTGGAGCAGAAGGAAAACGTTCGGCCTTACCGCATTCAAGAGTGATGATTCACCAACCATCGGGTGGCGCACAAGGTGTGGCTACTGATATGGAAATCAACTTGAAAGAAATGTTGAAATTAAAAGAAGAATTATACGAAATCATTTCACAACATTCCAAACAACCTTATGACAAAGTCTACAAAGACAGTGAAAGAGATTATTGGATGAAAGCGGCTGAGGCCAAAGAGTACGGAATGATTGATGAAGTGTTAACAAGATAATTAATACAAGGTTTCAAGTTTAAGGTTTCAGGTTGAGCAACTTGGAACATGAAACATGAAACCTGAAACAAAAAAGATGGCAAAAGAAGTATTAGAGTGTTCGTTCTGTGGGAGAAAAAAGCCGGAAACCAATTTATTAATTGCGGGAATCACGGCGCACATTTGCGACAAGTGTATTGAGCAAGCCCACGGTATCGTAGTAGAAGAATTAAAGCAAACCGGTAATGCCGACTTGGCAGCCGATTTAATTCTGTTGAAGCCAAAAGAAATTCGCGCGTTTTTAGATGATTATGTTATTGGACAAGATCAAACTAAAAAAGTGATGAGTGTTGCCGTTTACAACCACTACAAGCGTTTAATGCAAAAGCATTTGGACGATGAAGTAGAGATTGAAAAAAGTAATATTTTAATGGTAGGCCAAACCGGAACAGGTAAAACATTAGTCGCTAAAACCATTGCTAAAATGTTGAACGTTCCCTTAGCAATTGTGGATGCTACCGTATTAACCGAAGCAGGTTATGTAGGAGAAGACGTGGAAAGTATTTTAACCCGTTTGTTACAAGCTGCTGATTATGATGTGGCGAAAGCCGAAAGAGGGATCGTTTTTATCGACGAGATTGATAAAATTGCCCGTAAAAGTGATAACCCATCGATAACTCGAGATGTTTCGGGAGAAGGCGTACAACAAGCCTTATTGAAATTACTAGAAGGAACGGTAGTGAATGTACCACCAAAAGGAGGAAGAAAACACCCGGACCAAAAATTTGTGGAAGTCAACACCCAAAATATCTTATTCATCGCCGGTGGTGCTTTTGACGGCATTGAACGCATCATTTCCAAACGATTGAACCGACAAGCCGTAGGGTACAGTTCATCTTTAGGAACCGACCATATTGATAAAGACAATTTGTTGCAGTATTTGATTCCTAAAGACGTTAAAGATTTTGGATTAATTCCTGAAATTATTGGACGTTTACCGGTATTAACCCACATGGATCCTTTGGATGCTGCTAC
>JAGNZI010000067.1 GCA_017984495.1 Flavobacterium sp. | reverse complement strand
TTGGAGTATCGTCTCCATTGTATCTCCAGTCTCTGAAAAGATTATCACCAAAACCTTCGCGTTTAGTGGCTTTTAAGAAACGTGCTGGTATAATTTGATCAGTATCTACGTTTTCTATAGGTAGTGGCACCGCACTACTTCTAAGAACATTAAATTTATCGTATGCCATTTGATTTTTGATTAGCCCCCCAACCCCCAAAGGGGGAGTTGCAGGAGGAAGTATGTTTTTATATTTTTTTTCTATTTCGTTTGTTCCCCCTTTGGGGGTTAGGGGGCTTATAACAACTCTCTTGGATCAGTCAATTTACCTGTAACTGCAGCTGCAGCAGCCATAATTGGACTTGCCAATAAAGTTCTTGAACCAGGACCTTGACGACCTTCAAAGTTTCTGTTGGATGTGCTAACTGCATATTTTCCAGCAGGTACTTTGTCATCATTCATTGCCAAACAAGCTGAACAACCTGGCTGACGCAATACAAATCCTGCTTCGGTAAGAATATCTAACAATCCTTCTTCTTTGATTTGTGCTTCCACTACGTGGGAACCTGGAACTAACCAAGCCGTAACATTGTCTGCTTTTTTTCTTCCTTTTACAATTTCGGTAAAAGCTCTAAAATCTTCAATTCGACCATTTGTACAACTTCCTAAGAAAACGTAATCGATGGGTTTTCCAATCATCATATCATTTTCTTCGAAGCCCATGTAGGCTAGTGATTTTTTGTAGGTTTCCGCGCCACCTTCTACTTGGTTAGCATTGGGAATATGTTTAGAAATACCAATTCCCATTCCTGGATTTGTACCATAAGTAATCATCGGTTCAATGTCAGCTGCGTTGATGTTCAATTCAGCATCAAAAACCGCATCAGCATCTGTTTTTAATGTTTTCCAATAGGCTACCGCTTTATCCCAAGCTTCGCCTTTCGGAGCGTGCAATCTTCCTTCTAAGAAATCAAAAGTAGTTTGGTCTGGAGCAATCATACCGCCACGAGCACCCATTTCGATACTTAAATTACACACAGTCATACGGCCTTCCATGGTCATGTTTTCAAAAACATCACCAGCATATTCCACAAAATATCCAGTTCCACCAGAAGTAGTTAATTGTGCAATAATATAAAGTGCTACATCTTTTGGACCCACGCCTTTGCTCAATTGACCATTTACGTTAATACGCATTTTCTTTGGTTTGGGCTGCATAATACATTGCGTAGACAATACCATTTCCACCTCAGATGTTCCGATACCAAAAGCAATGGCACCAAAAGCTCCGTGAGTAGAAGTGTGTGAATCTCCACAAACAATGGTTGCACCCGGTAAAGTAATCCCGTTTTCAGGACCTACTACGTGAACAATTCCATTTTTTTGGTGACCCAATCCCCAGTGAGAAATCCCATATTCTTTGGCATTGTCTTCTAAAGCCTTCAATTGATTAGCAGAAAGCGGGTCTTCAACAGGTAGGTGTTGATTTATTGTTGGTGTGTTGTGATCAGCAGTTGCAAAAGTGCGTTCTGGATACAAAACCGAAACACCTCTTGATTTTAAACCTAAAAAAGCTACGGGACTAGTAACTTCATGGATGAAATGACGGTCAATAAAAAACACGTCCGGTCCATCTTCAATTTTACGCACAACGTGCGAATCCCATACTTTGTCAAATAATGTTTTACTCATTGTAACTTTTTTTAATGTATTTCTCTGTATTACAGTTGGTTTATTAGATAACAATTGTAATAATAGTAGCAAAATTAGAAAAAGAAATTAAGTAGACTTAGTAGTACTTATGCTATATACGATACCCAAATTAACTTTTGCTTTTAAAATCAAATATTACTTTACGCTAATTGAAAACTATTTTCTTAAATTTTAAAAAATGGGGTTCTTATTTACCTCTTTTCAGGAGCGCTTTTTTGTTTTTAAGATTTGAAAATTTTAGAATAATTTCGCTAATAATTCGTCAATTTTAAACAAAAACACTCCATTATTCAGTAAAAAACAATAAAAAAGTCAAAAAAAGGTCAAATTATAATTTACATTTTATGCTTTGTGTAAGGTTATTTTTTTATGAGCTTGCTTGAAAAATAATAGTTGATTTTATGAATTCATTTTACGACATCCAAAAAATCACAACTTTACTTTTTTGTTAATAACTTCCCTCATTTTTTAGACCAAAAAAAACTAAATTTGAAACTCATTTTTTGTGAGTTTTTCTAATTTTAAAATGTTTGCAACCAGTTAAATAAACTATCAAAATCGGCGTGATTTTGATTCCCGAATACTGTTTTCGGGCTGGAACGATGAAGTATGTATTTAATATTTGATACCGAAACCACAGGTTTACCAAAGCGTTGGGACGCACCAATCACCGATACTAACAACTGGCCACGTTGTATACAAATTGCTTGGCAGTTGCACGACGATATGGGAAAACTCATCGAGCATCAAGATTATTTGGTCAAACCAGAAGGCTTTAATATTCCCTATGATGCAGAACGAATTCACGGTATTTCAACGGAGTTAGCGGAGGCGGAAGGAATTCTTATAGCTGAAGTTTTAGAAAAATTCAATAGTTCTTTGGCGAAAGCCAAGTTCATTGTAGGTCAGAATTTAGGTTTTGATGTCAATATTATGGGATGTGAATTCCATCGAATGAGCATGGAATCGCCAATGGCATCATTACCGGTTTTAGATACTTGTACTGAAGTAACGGCTTCCCTTTTAAAATTACCCGGCGGTCGTGGAGGGAAATTCAAATTACCTACCCTAACCGAATTGCACAGTTATCTTTTTAATCAGCCATTTGCAGAGGCCCACAATGCCACTGCCGATGTGGAGGCTACAACACGATGTTTTTTAGAATTAATTCGACGCGAAATATTTACTAAGGAAGAATTAGATGTACCCGCTTCGTATTTCCAAGATTTCCAAAATAGAAACCCGAGAACGATTGAACTAATTGGGTTACAACACATCAATTTAAAAGAAGCTTCGGATCGAATTCGTCAACAGTTCGGAGAGAAACAAGCACCTACGGTTTCGAAACAAACACTTTCAGACAATAAAAAAGTATTAATTGATTCTGATTTTGTGCACCTTCATAATCATACTCAGTTTTCGGTTTTACAATCTACCATAAGTGTTGCTGCATTAGTAAAAGTTGCTGCTAAACATAAAATGCCTGCTGTGGCAATGACAGATCACGCCAATTTAATGGGAGCGTTTCATTTTGTTCGCGATATTTTAGCCCATAATAAATCAGCTGCAACCAAAAACAAAGAAGCGGTTGAAAAAGGAGAAGAACCAACAGAGGTTCCTATGAAACCTATTGTAGGCTGTGAGTTTTTTGTTTGCGACAATCATAAAGACAAGTCTCGTAAAGACAATGGGTACCAAATTGTTCTTTTGGCAAAAACCAAAAAAGGCTATCATAACTTGGCTAAAATGTCTTCGATTGCGCATACCGAAGGCTTTTATTATGTACCTAGAATTGATAAAAAAGTAATTCAAGAGTACAAAGAAGATATTATTGTTTTATCAGGTAATCTTTATGGCGAAATCCCAAACAAAGTTTTGAACTTGGGTGAAAACCAAGCCGAGGAAGCCTTGCTTTGGTGGAAAAATGAATTCCAAAACGATTTTTATATTGAGGTTATGCGCCACAATCAAGAAGATGAAAATCGGGTGAATACCGCTTTGATTGCTTTGGCTAGAAAGCACGAAGTGAAGCTGGTTGCGACCAATAATATTTTTTATATCGATAAAGAAAATGCCAATGCCCACGATATTTTATTGTGTGTGCGCGATGGTGAAAAACAAACTACACCAATAGGCCGAGGTCGTGGTTACCGTTACGGTTTGCCAAATCAAGAATATTATTTCAAGTCGGGCGATGAGATGAAACAACTTTTCAACGACTTGCCTGAAGCGATTTCCAATATTGCTGAAATTGTAGATAAAATTGAAATTTATGATTTAGCCCGTGACGTTTTATTGCCAAAATTTGAAATTCCATCGGAGTTTTTAGTTCCAGAAGATGAGGCAGACGGTGGAAAACGAGGTGAAAATAAGTATTTACGTTACCTTACTTATGAAGGAGCAAAAAAACGATACCCCGAGATTACTCCCGAAATACAAGAGCGTTTGGACTTTGAGTTGATGACGATTGAAAATTCAGGTTATCCAGGTTACTTTTTGATTGTGCAAGATTTCATTGCCGAAGCCAGAAATATGGGCGTGTCTGTGGGTCCAGGAAGGGGTTCGGCAGCAGGATCAGTAGTGGCGTATTGTTTGAAAATTACGAATATTGATCCACTAAAATACAACTTGCTTTTTGAGCGTTTCTTGAATCCAGATCGTGTGTCTTTACCCGATATTGATATTGATTTTGACGATGAAGGACGTAGTAGTGTAATGGACTATGTGATTCGAAAATACGGTTCCAAACAAGTTGCTCAAATTATTACCTATGGTAAAATGGCGACGAAATCGGCTATTCGTGATACAGCACGTGTATTGGATTTACCCTTATTTGAGGCCGATAAAATTGCGAAGTTAATTCCAGGCATGATGCCGTCGAAATGGAATTTGGCTCGTTTTTTAAACGAAGACGATGCGTTAATCAAGAAAACGGTTCGTCCAGAAGAATACGATAAAATCAAAGAATTAATTGCCTTAGCTGGTGGAACAGATTTAGGAGGACAAACCATACAACAAGCAAAAGTTTTAGAGGGAAATCTTCGAAACACAGGAATTCACGCTTGCGGTGTGATTATTACCCCTGATGATATTACAAATTTTGTACCGGTTGCAACTGCTAAAGATTCGGATTTGTACGTGACTCAATTCGATAACTCGGTGGTAGAAAGTGCCGGTTTGTTAAAGATGGACTTCTTGGGGTTGAAAACCCTAACCTTAATAAAAGATACGGTTAAATTGGTGAAATACAGATCTGGAATTGATTTGAATCCAGATGAATTTCCTATTGATGACCAAAAGACATATGAGCTTTTTCAACGTGGTGAGACAGTAGGGATTTTTCAATATGAGAGTCCTGGAATGCAGAAATACATGAAGGAATTAAAGCCTACGGTTTTTCCGGATTTGATTGCCATGAATGCACTATATCGTCCGGGACCAATTGCGTATATTCCAAGTTTTATTAAACGTAAAAATGGAGAAGAGCCTATTGTGTATGACTTAGATGATTGCGAAGAGTTATTGAAAGATACTTACGGAATTACGGTTTACCAAGAGCAGGTAATGCTTTTGTCACAAAAATTAGCTGATTTCTCGAAAGGCGATGCTGACGTTTTGCG
>JAGNZI010000066.1 GCA_017984495.1 Flavobacterium sp. | reverse complement strand
ACCAGTTTTGAAGCTGGACAAACAAGTTTAGTCATTGGTCAAAGTGGATCAGGTAAGACTGTATTTATAAAATCTTTATTAGGTATTCATGAAATTGACAAAGGTACTATCGCTTTTAATGGCAGAGTATATGGCGAGATGAATAAAGATGAAAAACGTGAACTTCGTAGTGAAATTGGAATGGTGTTTCAAGGAAGCGCCTTGTTTGACAGTATGACTGTAGAAGAAAATATTGGTTTCCCTTTAAAAATGTTTACCAATAAAACCCCAAAAGAAATTAAAGAACGTGTTGATTTTGTTATTGAACGTGTCAATTTAGTTGAAGCGCACCATAAAAAGCCTTCCGAAATTTCGGGAGGAATGCAGAAGCGTGTTGCTATTGCACGCGCTATTGTAAACAATCCAAAATACTTATTTTGTGACGAACCTAACTCTGGTTTAGACCCTAAAACAGCCACGGTTATTGACAATTTAATTCAAGAAATTACAAAAGAATACAACATTACTACGGTAATTAATACCCATGATATGAACTCCGTAATGGAAATTGGAGAAAAAATTGTTTTTCTAAAAAAAGGATTGATTGCTTGGGAAGGAAATAAAGAAGAAATTTTCAAAACAGATAACAAAGCCGTAGTTGATTTTGTGTATTCGTCTAATCTATTTAAGAAAGTAAGAGAAGCGGTTTTAAGCGGCTATTAATTAGTTTTCAATAATTCCACTTCGGCATTTGGATTGAACAAATAGGTTTTACCCGTACTGATTTCTATACACTCAAACCGTTTGGTTCTAACTGCTATTTTTTTAAATATTTTCCCATTCGAAATTCGGAAAACGCTCCCGTACGGAATCTCAAAAACATAATTTTTATCATTTTGTTGATCAAATTGTTTGAGTGCCAATGACAAAGTAGTATCCGTGTCACTACTCGCAGAAGGGTTTCTAAAATGTCTTGCCAATAAAGGCAACAAATGATGTGGGAAAATTTCTGGCCGAATGAATGGAACCATTAAACGCTGAAAAGTAATTTTCCACTCATTCCCGTGGGGTTTAATATTTCTACCAAATTTTTCGAATGCTACAAGATGAGCAATTTCATGAATTAATGTAATCAAAAACTTGTATTGATTCAAACTAGCATTTACCGTTATTTCATGTTTCCCATTCAATGCTCTACGATAATCGCCATGACGTGTTTGGCGCTCATTTACAATTTTTAGATGCACTTGATTAGACACAATCAATTCAAAAACAGATTTGACCGCGTGTTCTGGTAAATATCTAGATAAGGTTTCGCTCAAAACAAGACTTTATTATGGATTTGAAGAGGACACTTCCAATACTTTTCCGTTGTAATATTTATTCCCCGTCAAAGTAAAATCAACTATATACTCCGCCATTTCAGCCGCAGAAATTGGCGCCTGATACCCTGGAAAAGCTTCGGCTAACATTTCGGTTTGAACTGCACCAAGTGCCAATACATTAAAGGTTATTCCTTGTTCTTTGTACTCTTCGGCTAACAATTCAGACAATGTAATCACAGCCCCCTTACTTGAACTATAGGCAGCTAAACCTGGGAATTTCATACTTCCTTGAATGCCTCCCATAGAACTAATGGTCACCACATGACTTCCTTTTTGCAAAAAAGGCAAAACCACTCGAGTTAAATTGGCTACACCAAAAACATTGACTTTATAGATGCTTTCAAAATCAGCTTGCGAAGTTTCTGAAAAAGGTTTCAACAATAAACTCCCCGCATTATGAATCACAGCATCCACTTGTTTCCAAGTCGCTTTCAAATAGTCGGCAACTTTTTGCAAATCAGACTCGTTAGCTAAATCAGCCGGAAGGCAACTGATATTTTCATTACCCAATAATGCTTGAGGAATCGTTCTAGAAAGCGCTAAAACTCGATGTCCTTTTGCAGCTAACTGCAAAGCTAATTCCAATCCAATACCCCTACTCGTTCCTGTAACAATTATATTTTTCATAAAGCAAAAATAAACAAAACCAAATCAAACTCAATTAAATTTCTAATCCTTATAAAATATAAAGGTTCTTATTCATTGAAAACAAGAATAAGAACCTTTATTAAGTAGTCACAAAAAATTAATCTGCTAAAACCGATCTTGAGATCACAATTTTCTGAATTTCAGAAGTTCCTTCGTATATCTGAGTGATTTTAGCATCGCGCATCATGCGTTCTACATGGTATTCTTTTACATACCCATTCCCACCATGAATTTGAACGGCTTCTACAGCCGTATCCATGGCTACTTGCGAAGCAAATAATTTTGCCATAGCGCCACTAATATCATAATTATGTTGATTGTCTTTGTCCCAAGCAGCTTTCATACATAAATGCCTAGCAGCTTCAATATTTACGGCCATATCCGCTAATTTAAAAGCAATCGCTTGATGATTACAAATTTCAGTACCAAAAGCTTTTCTTTCTTTAGAATATTTCAAAGCTAATTCATACGCCCCAGAAGCAATTCCTAAAGCTTGAGCGGCAATTCCGATTCGACCTCCAGCCAACGTTTTCATGGCAAACTTAAATCCAAATCCGTCTTCGCCAATGCGATTCGCCTTAGGCACTTTAACATCCGAAAATAGTAATGAATGTGTATCAGAACCCCTGATTCCCATTTTTTGTTCTTTAGGGCCAATTGAAAAACCTGGCATATCCTTAGTCATTATTAATGCGTTAATTCCTTTACTTTTTTTAGCTACATCGGTTTGCGCTATTACAATATAAAAAGAAGCTGAATTTCCATTAGTAATCCAATTTTTAGTTCCGTTAACTAAATAATAATCTCCCATATCTATGGCAGTAGTTCTTTGAGAAGTAGCGTCACTACCCGCTTCAGGTTCGCTTAAACAAAAAGCACCGTGTATTTCACCTGATGCTAGTTTTGGCAACCATTCCTGTTTTTGCTCTTCTGTACCAAAAGTTTGCAATCCCCAACATACTAAAGAATTATTGACAGACATCACTACCGAAGCAGAAGCATCAACTTTGGAGATTTCTTCCATAGCTAATACATAAGAAATAGTATCTAATCCACTACCCCCGTATTCAGGATCTACCATCATTCCCATAAAACCTAATTCTCCCATTTTTATTACTTGTTCAGTAGGAAATGTTTGGTTTTCATCTCTTTCAATAACCCCTGGTAATAATTCATTTTGAGCAAAATCTCGCGCCGCTTGTTGAATCATTTTATGTTCTTCGGTCAGATTAAAATCCATAATAATTTAAAATAATTAGGTTAATTTGTTATAAAAATAAAATCAAAGATACTTTTTAAAAACGGAATTTAAGTATTTCAAATTCAAAAAATAAGTATTGAAACTGCAACTATTTCTTTTCACTCTTGACAATTTTTAGTACATTTCGACGTTTTTAAAAAGTCTTTTACAATTAAACAAAACACATGGGTTTTACTCCTTCTTCAGACCAAAAAAAATCCTTAGCTTTTTCGCTGATTATCTACGCGATGATGTTGTTGATTTTATTTTTCATCCGATTTTGGCCGCCATCTAATTTGGCAGAGCTAACTGGTGGTGGCGGAGGCGGCGTGTCTGTTAATTTTGGAGATAGTGATTTAGGATCTGGTAGTAATTATGAAAGCGAAGTGCTTGAAGTTCAAAACCATGTAAAAGAAACACCTACAACCAATACTCCTGACGAGGCTATAATTGCTCAAGAAAATAGTACTGAAGAGAGTGTTGTTATTCCTAAAAATGAAAAAAAAGACCAAAAAACTACTGTGGTTAAAGATGAGGTTAAACCTCAAGTAATCAAACCTAAAGTTTCGAATACAACCAACGATGCACTTTCTAGTATTCTGAAAGGATCCAACAAAGGCGGCGATGGAAATGATAAAACAGCTGGAAATAAAGGAAAATCAAACGGAAGTTTGAGCGCTACGAGCTATTATGGCAATGGCGGTTCCGGAGGAGGAACTGGCGGAGGTAATGGCACTGGAAACGGAATAGGCAACGGCAGTGGCTATGGAGCAGGCTCTGGTGGTGGCTCAGGGAACGGAATTGGAGGAGGTTATTCTTTAGGTAATCGGAAGGCAATTTCAAAACCCAGACCTAATAATGCATGTAGTGATGAAACAGGTGCTGTAATAGTAGAAATAACTGTAGATCGAAACGGAAATACCATTAATGCTATAGCAGGTGTAAGAGGCACTACAATTACTGCAAAATGTTTAAAAGATGAAGCAAGAAAAGCAGCAATGAATACCAAATGGCAACCTAGCAATGATGCTCCAGATAAACAAGTAGGTATGATTAAATATAATTTTGGTCTCAAAGTAAATTAAACGTATTAATAAAAAGCCCCTTGATTTACAATAAATCAAGGGGCTTTTTAACATATAACATTTTCTACTTAGGACTCGTAGCAATTACAAATTTCAAATTATTTCTAACTCCAATTTGCAATACATCTACCAAATCTTGTACTTGTAAATTAAAAGGAATTCGTACTACAACCGTTTGGTCCTTGGTAGCGTTCATTTTTGACATTAGTGTACTCTCCAAAGCTTCAAAAGTAACAGGCTCCTTATCAATATAGAATTTTTTATCTTCTGTAACTGAAAGGCTAATGAATTGCTTGTTTGTTTTTTCATTGGCTTGTGCCTTTGGTAAAGTCATTTTAATCACATTAGGATTTGCTAAAGTGGAAATGATTAGGAAAAACAACAATAAAAAAAACATAATATCACTCAGTGACGAGGTCGCCACTTCAGCATGAAATCTTCTTTTACGTTTAATAGACATACTTATGCTTTTTGAATAATATTGACAAATTCTAAAATTTGTTTCTGAATCTTCAAGGCAAAATTATCAATTTTACCATTCAATAAGTGGTAGGCACTATAAGCAATGATACCAACAACTAATCCTGAACCACTACTAATCATTTTTTCATATAGTCCTCCAGAAATATTTCCAATACTAATATTTTCAGTTACCGAAATACTATAAAAAATCTTAATAACACCTGAAATAGTACCAATAAATCCTAATGTTGGGGCAATCCCAGCAATCAAACCTAAATGTCCTAATTTACTTTCCATTTGTGCAATTTCGATATCAGCAGCACGGTCCATGTTCGATTCAATTTCAGCAATAGGTCTTCCAATTACTAAAATTCCTTCTTTCAATATATTGCCAGATGCCGAATTACTTCTTTCGACAATGCTTCTCGCCAAATCTAAATTTCCTAAATGCAATTGATCACGCACATCTATCATCAAACGACTATCAATAGCAGACGCTTTATTTATATATAAGTAAC
>JAGNZI010000006.1:45014-50821 GCA_017984495.1 Flavobacterium sp. | reverse complement strand
ATGCCAAACTGTTCATTTTTGACCGATACGGTAAGTTGATCAAACAAATCGTACCGTCATTAAGTAGTGAAGGATGGGATGGAACCTATAATAATGCATTATTACCATCTACCGATTATTGGTTTACCTTAGATTACACCGAAAATGGTGCCGCAAAACAATTTAAAGCACATTTTTCGTTGAAACGATAACTAAATGAGAGGTTTAACCTCTCATTTATTTTTTTATGCCGAATTCACAAAATACTTTCCTCCTTTCTGAAAAATTCGTAATTTTACATCAAACATCACGAATACTATTATGGAAACGCATTTTGAAAGCAATCCGCTGATTGAACGATTACCCAATCATTTAAAACAATTCATCAAACCACAAGTTTATGAAGATTATACGCCAATAAATCAAGCGGTATGGCGCTATGTGATGCGCAAGAATGTAGATTACCTTTCAAAAGTAGCCCACAATTCCTACCTAGAAGGTCTCGAAAAGACAGGCTTAGAAATTGACAACATTCCGAATATGTATGGAATGAATCGCATATTGAAAGCGATTGGTTGGGCGGCAGTAGCAGTTGATGGTTTTATACCTCCTAATGCATTTATGGAATTTCAAGCTTATAATGTATTAGTAATTGCGTGTGACATTCGCCAACTAGAACATATTGAATACACTCCTGCACCCGATATTATTCATGAAGGTGCTGGCCATGCTCCCATAATTGCTAATCCTGAATACGCAGAATATTTAAGACGTTTTGGAGAAATTGGTTGTAAGGCCATATCCTCAGCTAGGGATTACGAATTGTATGAAGCCATTCGATTGTTATCTATTTTAAAAGAAGCTGAAGGAACTCCAGAAGCCGACATTAAAAAAGCAGAAGAGCAAGTTGATTACTTACAAAATAACATGGGAGAATTATCTGAGATGTCTCGCATTAGAAACTTACATTGGTGGACTGTAGAATATGGATTAATTGGGACTATTGACAATCCGAAAATTTATGGTGCTGGCCTTCTTTCCTCCATTGGAGAAAGCGCTTGGTGCATGACCGATAATGTAAAGAAAATACCTTACGATATTTCGGCAGCAGATATCAGTTTTGACATAACTAAACCCCAACCTCAATTATATGTTACACCCGATTTTGCCCATTTAAGTCAGGTTTTAGAAGAATTTGCAAGCAAAATGGCGTTGCGAACAGGTGGTCTATCAGGAATAAAAAAATTAATTCAATCAAAATCACTAGGGACCATCGAATTGAGTACAGGATTGCAGATTTCAGGTACTTTTTCAAACGTAATCGAAGAAGATGGAAAACCGGTTTACATTCAAACAACCGGAAAAACAGCACTCTCCTATCGTGAAAAAGAATTGGTTGGACACGGTACTGAATACCATGCCGAAGGATATGGATCCCCCATTGGAAAACTCAAAGGCATTAATTTAGCCATTGAAGAAATGAGTCCGAGAGACTTAAATGCCTATGCCATTTATGAAGGCGAAAAAGTCACCCTAGAATTTGAAGGAAATGTTACGGTAAGTGGAGAAATCATCACCGGTTCTCGAAATTTACAAGGCGAAATATTAATCATAAAATTTAAAAACTGTACGGTAACACATAACGACGCCATATTATTTCAACCCGAATGGGGCATTTACGATATGGCTGTGGGGAAAAAAGTAATTGCTGCTTTTTCTGGCCCTGCCGATGCAACCAGTTTTGATTTGATCAACCATGTTCCCGCATCACAAACGATTAAACAAAAAAAGTCGCTTGAAAGAGCCGAATTAGAAAAATTGTACGCCACTGTTCGAAACCTACGCGAAAAAAACACATCGGATACCACTTTAGCATCGGTATTTGAATCCGTGGTAGCAAATCATCCGAATGATTGGTTACTGTCTGTTGAAATAGTAGAATTGGCCCACAAAATAAATGACATGACTTTAGAAAACAAAGTAATTGATCATTTAGAAAACATAAAGATCAAACGTCCCGAAATCGCTCATTTAATTACCAATGGATTGGAATTACTAGTTGAAAATTCCCCTGCGACACTTTAGTAACTTTTGTTACTGAACGCAATAAAAAACGAATCTATCTTTGTAAAAAAAAACGTATGGGATTATTAGATTTTTTAGGAATAGGAAACAAAGCAAACGACGTCCAAGACTATGTTCAAAAGGGAGCAATTATTTTAGATGTAAGAACACCCGATGAATTTAATGAAGGACACATTAAAGGTTCAAAAAATATTGCCTTACAAATAATAAATGGTAATATTGAAACCATCAAAAAATGGAACAAACCAATTATCGCTTGTTGTCGCTCTGGAATGCGAAGTGCACAAGCTACTTCCATCTTAAAGCAACACGGTATTGACTGCATCAATGGCGGTGGCTGGACAAGTTTAGAAAATAAATTATAAAGAAAATCCCGAATAAATTCGGGATTTTCTTTATTTAAATGGATGGCGTTGTTGCCATTGTGATTTAGGTTCGAGTTGTTTGAAAATTATTTCCATGAACCGATTGATCCATGGATGGGTGTGATAAATAAAACCCGACATTTGAACGGGTATCGCACCAACTGAACTTTTGATCTCTAGTGCTGTTCGACCAAAAATAATGCGATTGAATCCATTTTCTATGCCATATTTGGTCATATTGTACAACATGTTTAAATACAGCATATTTTCTTTTTGTATGGTCTCATCATATCCTAAAAAATAAGTTTCAAGTGTTTCTTCATTCAACAACAAGGTATGGAAACCGACTAACTTATCAGCGCTATAATATCCAAAAATCTGAAAACGATTACCGCATTGTCCTTTTAAGGTTGAAAAATGATCCTTTGACAAGAAAAACGTATTAAAGGGCGCATTTTTTGCCACATAATGATATAAAGAGTAAAGGGCATCTTCTTGCGCTAATACATCTTCGTAGCTAAGTTTTTTTACTTGAATCCCCTCAAATTTCTTTCGTGCCCGTTTGAATTGATCCCTATATTTTTTTGACAAAGCAGCGGTATAATTTTCTTCCGTAGTCCAATTTTCATTTCGATACAAAATCATGTTGGGCTGGGCAGTAAATTCATACATGCTGCTAAAATCATACGCTCTTAATTTGACCGCACAATTTTGATAAAAATCCTTAAAAGAAACCAAGTGAATGGCGACTCCTTTTTTCTTGAAATATGAAATGATCTCATCGGCACTTTGTAATAATATTTCACTAATACACTTAAAATCAATTTCTTTAGAAAATACATAACCGTTTTGACCAGTTATCATATTGTTTCCCAAAAATAGGGTGTGTGAAGCAAAATTTTTGAAGATATAATTGCGAATCATTGTTTTGATGCACTTATCACGTTCTCCGAAGGATTCCAACACATTTAAATCGAGATATTGAGCCAAAGCAACACCTATTAATTCAGACGCTTCAAAAATACCAATATAAAAACACTGCATATTTGTAGGTGCAGATCGTTCCAAAACCGACAAATAAGGCGTTTGCAGAAACACATTTTGTTGTGCTACACGATCCCATTGCAAAGGCAATGCAGCAGTAGAATTGAATATTTTAAAAGTGATATTGTCCAAATTGAAAAAATAAATCGCACCACAAATGTAGTGCGATTCCCTTCTAATTAAATGTTAAATTATTTCCAACCACAAATGATGGCTCCCATGATCGTCATAACGACAATCCAATATCCAGCAGTTATGGCGGCATATTTAAACGATTTTTGTTCGAATAAGCAGTTCGTTGCAATAACAGGCAATGCTACAAAAAAGCCAATCATAGCACCGTGTAACGCACCGTGTTGATAGGTTCTAAAGACATTACCGTAATCTGCTAAAAAAGCCAAATACGATGGCAAAGCTTTCTCAACTTCTGAAGGTCCACCAATCATTCCCAATGCACCAAATTGATGGATTACGAATGTAGGCATGATGAAGGCTAACATAAATGAAAAAATAATAGTGAGTCCAAAGACCTTCAGCATACTACTCTGTCTGGCTTTTTCTTCCGTCATTCCGGTTTCACGCATCCAAATGGTGCCAAATACTTTTGGATTGTACCAGATAAATCCGACAACAAGACTTGTAAAAGAGGCTACTAAAATTGCAGGAAAATTAATTAGTTCCATAATACTATAGTTTTTGATTAGTTACTCAAAAATACTAAAATTATCTAAATACGGTCATAGCAGGAACCGATTTATGATCAAAATCCCAAAGGGCTTGATTTTCCCAAGACGAACCATTTGAAGCCTGACTTCCTCTAAAAGCAATCCATTCGGCACCCCAATAACAAAAACCAATACCGTTTGGTGCTTCTTGAACAGTAGTCTTAATTTGTTGCAGAAAGTTTTTTTGTCCGTCTAAAGTTGCTGGATAATTGGGATGCAGTTGATTCATTAGACCGATCACATTATTGGTCCAATCGTCCCAACCCAAAGTAAAAGGATACGAAGTCTCTGCAATCAATGTTTTTTTGGCATACGTTTGCCCCAAGGAAGTTAGTGTTTGTTGTAAAACGCTCAAATCTGTGCCGTGCCACACCGGATAATAAGACAAGCCGATATAATCATAATCAATTGCCGTTGTTTTGGAAAAAAACCATGAAGATCCTTGAATTCCTGCATAATGCAACATGATTTTTGTCGACGGACTTTGGGTTCGAATGATATTACTTGCACTGGTTAATAGGGCGAGAAATTGGGACTCATTATTGGTTAGATTCCCTTCCGGAAAGACGAAACCATTGTTGATTTCGTTTCCAATTTGAAAAATGTCGGGACGAATTTGAGTAACTATTTGAGTAGTATACTGCTCAAATTGAATTTTTAATTGCGGAAAAGATAGATTGTTCCAAGCCGACGGTTTTAGTTGCTGTCCGGGATCGGCCCAAGTATCAGAATAATGCACCGTTAGCCACACTTTCATTCCTAAACTTTTTACGCGTTGCGCTAAGAGTTTGACTTCATTAAATCCCGAGTGTTGGTCTGAAGGTGAATGCCAAAGGCGGATGCGTATGGTATTGCAACCAGAAGCCTTGAGCGTGCGCAGTGCATCTTCGGCAACCCTTTGGTTGTTGTAAAAGATGGTTCCTTCCGATTCTATCAAAGGCAAATAGGACATATCAGCGGCTTTAATAAACGGTGTTTTTTTAGCGGTTTCTTCCTCTTTTGAACAAGAAACCATTACAAAAAAGAACACTATCAATACGAATTTCAATCTGCTTCTCATTTCGTAAAGATACTAAAAAAACTAATTTTCGCCAGCCACTAATTTGGTAGCACTGCGGTATAAAAATTCATTATAAATGTGTCTTCTGGCAAAACGGCTAGGCGATTCGGCATTGACCATTTTAATATAGGTCACTTTAGGCACACTAAAATATTCATAATTACTACCGTCTAAAAACGAAATATACAACACCCCATTATCCATATAAAAATCTTGAATATTGACCGTAGTAGTAGTTTTTAAATAAATTTCTTTGTTTTTTTCTTGTGTTTCAGGAGCAATACTGACTAAGAAATGATACGCTTCAATAATATTTTTACTACGCTCTTCTGCCGCTAAGCGTTCCACAGGATCTGAAATAGTATCGGGATGATCTTCCTTCATACTGTTTCTATAAATGGTTTTCAACTCTTTTAAAGTTGCTGTTTTGGTAACGTTGAGTAATTTTCGATACTCAGCAATTTTTTTTGGATTCATAGTTAAAAAAATAAAAAAGCCACTCTTTTGGAATGGCTTAATTTAGTAGCGGGAACAGGACTCGAACCTGTG
>JAGNZI010000006.1:0-44914 GCA_017984495.1 Flavobacterium sp. | reverse complement strand
CTGTTTTGGTAACGTTGAGTAATTTTCGATACTCAGCAATTTTTTTTGGATTCATAGTTAAAAAAATAAAAAAGCCACTCTTTTGGAATGGCTTAATTTAGTAGCGGGAACAGGACTCGAACCTGTGACCTTCGGGTTATGAGCCCGACGAGCTGCCTACTGCTCTATCCCGCGATTTGTGAGTGCAAATATACGACGAATATGTTTAAATGCAAGTAAATAACGAAAAAAATATTTATTTCTTCTATTCGACTGATATCCCTACCTTTGCAGTTCAAAAAACAATAAAATGGAGCACAGAGCAGGCTATGTAAATATCATAGGCAACCCAAATGTAGGAAAGTCAACGCTTATGAATGCCTTTGTGGGCGAAAGACTATCCATCATTACTTCGAAGGCACAAACAACCAGACATCGCATTTTAGGAATCGTAAATGGTGAAGATTTTCAAGTGCTCTTTTCGGATACGCCCGGAATTATTAAACCAGCCTATGAATTGCAAAATTCGATGATGGATTTTGTAAAATCAGCTTTTGAAGATGCAGACATTTTAGTGTACATGGTGGAAATTGGTGAAAAAGAATTAAAAGACGAAGCTTTCTTTAATAAAATCATTCATTCTAAGATTCCTGTTTTGTTGCTTTTAAACAAAATTGACAAATCAAACCAAGAACAATTAGAAGAGCAAGTACAAGCTTGGAAAGAAAAGGTTCCAAATGCCGAACTTTTTCCTATTTCTGCCTTAGAAAATTTCAATGTGCAAACGGTTTTTGATCGAATTATCGAATTATTACCTGTATCTCCTGCCTTTTATCCAAAAGATGCCTTAACTGATAAACCCGAACGTTTCTTTGTAAACGAAACCATTCGTGAAAAAATCTTATTGAATTACGACAAAGAAATTCCGTATGCTGTAGAGATTGAAACCGAAGAATTTATCGAAGACGATAACATTATTAGAATTCGAGCAGTAATTATGGTGGAACGCGATACGCAAAAAGGAATCATCATTGGACACAAAGGAGCTGCATTAAAACGCGTAGGCATTCAAGCCCGAGAAGATTTAGAAAAATTCTTTGGCAAACAAATTCACTTGGCTACCTATGTTAAAGTCAATAAAGATTGGAGAAGCAGTGCTTACCAATTGAAACGATTTGGATACAACCAGAAATAAGAATAAAGATAAAAGATACCTGATTTGCATCAGGTATTTCATTTTAATAACCGATGCATTAACGCTTCCAACTTATACATTTGGGGAGCACATTTTTTCCTGTTGATTCGGGCTTGAACATAAAGCAACAGCCAAAGTATAGCCATAAAGAGCATCACCGCACAATCGACAACTATTGATTGATCCAAACTCCAATGCGAATACCCCATCATCATAAAAATTAAAAATACGCCGCCCACAAAAAAGTGTAAAAACATAAAAAATGTCCACACGGTTTGATCGGGTCCAAACAAACCCTTGACATGGGTTGTACCATCATCATTCGCGGTCAATTCGATATGCAAATGGGGCGAATAATATTTGCGTTTGGCCAACGTAATAAAAAAGAAAATATGATGATCTGAAACTTTGATGCGATAATCTTCTTTCACGTCATCTTTGAGGGCAATGGCATCTTCTAAAATAGTTGCTACTGATTTTGGTACGTCCATTTGAAATCGGGGACGTAATTCAATACTGTTGTCAATATCCATTCCTTATGATTTTAAAGCTAATATACGTATTTTTTAACAAATGTTGATGCGGTATTCGATTTAGCCCAGATAGTAGTGAAAATCCTTTTTGTTTTGCTAAAACAAAAAGATTGAAACGAATAGCTGGAAAAAGCTCCAAAAAAAATCGTACTTTTGCCGATTCAAAACAAGATTATGAACAATATCGTTGCCATAGTAGGAAGGCCCAATGTGGGAAAATCCACTTTTTTTAATCGTTTGATTCAACGCAGAGAAGCCATTGTAGACTCAGTAAGTGGGGTTACACGTGATCGAAATTATGGAAAAAGCGAATGGAATGGAAAGGAATTTTCGGTAATTGATACAGGAGGATACATCAAAGGATCTGATGATATTTTTGAGGCTGAAATTCGCCGTCAAGTTGAATTAGCTATTGATGAAGCCGATGCCATCATTTTTGTGGTGGATGTTGAAGAGGGCATTACACCTATGGATAATGAAGTAGCTAAATTGTTGCGAAAAGTTACTAAACCGGTATTACTTGTTGTAAATAAAGTAGACAATGCGATGCGTGAAAAAGACGCCTTTGAATTCTACAACTTGGGATTGGGAGATTATTATACCATTTCGGGAATGAGCGGTAGTGGAACAGGTGAATTGTTAGACAAACTGGTTGAAGTATTGCCTGAAATGCCCGAAGTTTCTGAAGAAGTTGAACCGTTACCTCGTTTTTGTGTGGTAGGTCGTCCAAACGCAGGAAAATCATCGTTCATCAACGCATTAATTGGCGAAGATCGATTTGTGGTAACCGACATTGCCGGAACCACTCGTGATGCCATTGATACGAAATACAACCGCTTTGGTTTCGAATTTAATTTGGTAGACACTGCCGGAATTAGACGAAAAGCAAAAGTAAAAGAAGATTTAGAGTTTTATTCGGTTATGCGCTCGGTAAGAGCTATTGAACACAGCGACGTGTGTTTGTTAGTCATTGATGCGACTCGCGGATTTGAAGGGCAAGACCAAAGTATTTTTTGGTTGGCCGAAAAAAACAGAAAAGGAGTTGTCATCCTGGTCAACAAGTGGGATTTGGTTGAAAAAGACACCATGTCGGCTAGAGATTACGAACGAAAAATTAGAGAAGAATTGCAACCTTTTACGGATGTGCCGATTCTTTTCATCTCTGCTTTAACCAAACAACGTTTATTAAAAGCCCTAGAAACGGCAGTAGAGGTATTTGAAAACAGAAAGCAACGCATTTCAACTTCAAAATTCAACGAGTTGATGTTGCCCATTATTGAAGCTACTCCTCCACCGGCCTTAAAAGGTAAATATGTTAAAATTAAATATTGCATGCAATTGCCAACCCCAACTCCACAGTTTGTATTTTTTGCCAACTTGCCGCAATATGTAAAAGATCCATATAAACGTTTTATTGAAAACAAATTGAGAGAACAGTACAACTTTAGTGGTGTTCCCATAGATATTTATTTCAGACAGAAATAAGTGAAAAACCGAAGAGTTCCTTCGGTTTTTTTTTATTTAAATTGCTAAACGAATCGGAAGAAAATTTGCCATTCAACAATAAATATAAAAATTTGCTGTTTTTATTGTTTTAATCTAATCATTTTATGAAAAACCTTTTTTTATTCGCCCTACTTTTTATCATCAATTTTGCAACTTTTGGACAAAGTACCATTACCATAAAAGGAAAAATTATTGAAAAAAAATCATTAATACCCGTTGAATCGGCCACGATTTATATAAAATCAGCAAAAGATTCCACGGTAATTGATTACACCATTTCTGATAGAAATGGAAATTTCATACTTGAGACTCAGAAAATAAAAACCCCTATCTATTTTAAAGTTGCCTTTACATCCTTTGCCGATTATTCTGAAAAAATAGAACAATTACAAGAAAACAAGGATTTTGGAATCATAAAATTAGAAGAAAACATCAATACCTTATCAGAACTGGTGATAAAAGCCGAAACACCTCCTATCACCATTAAAAATGATACCTTAGAATTTAATGCTTCTTCATTTAAAGTGCGGCCTGATGCTAATGTCGAAGCCTTACTGAAACAACTTCCTGGTGTAGAAATTGATGAAGAAGGCAAAATCACTGTCAATGGGAAAGAAGTTAATAACATACTCGTCAATGGGAAACCATTCTTTGGTAAAGATGGCAAAATCGCTACACAAAATTTACCTGCTGAGATTATCGATAAAGTCCAAGTAACCGACACAAAATCGAAAGAAGAAGAACTATCAGGACAGGACGCTACCACTGATGAAAAAACGATCAATTTAACCATTCAAGAGGATAAAAATAAAGGAGTTTTTGGCAAAACGAATATGGGATATGGAACCGACGATCGATACGAATCGAGTTTACTGTTTAATTATTTCAAAGACACGCAAAAAATTAGTGTTCTAGGCTCATCCAACAACATTAATTCCATTGGGTTTTCGATGGATGAGATTTTTGACAACATGGGTGGTGGCAGAAACAACTCGGTTTGGATGAATGATAATGGAAGTTTTGGTATAAATGGGATGCAATTTGGCAACAACACCGGAATTACGCAATCTAACATGATTGGAGTAAATTTTGCTGATGAATGGATAAACAAGAAAATCAATCCAAACGGAAGTTATTATTATTCTAATGCTGAATCAAAAAACAATAACAGAACCAATCGAACGAATTTATTACCTACTGGAAACACTACAACCCTAGCAAATTCTAAAACCAAATCTCTTTCTAACGGACATAATATTGCTATGGATTTTGAAATCAAACTCGACTCTAAGGCAACACTGTATGTAAGTCCGAGTTATACAAGTAATGAAATGAAAAACATGGCTACAGGATTTGATGCTACATTTGACGAAAATGGCATTGCGTTGAATGAAAACACCAGCGACAATACCTTAGTAAATAAAAACAAAACTTTCAAAAACAGCTTTTACTTTTACAAAGAGCTAAAGAAAAAAGGCCGAGGAATAAATGCTTCATTTAGTAATGAAAACAACACCTACAATGCTGATTTAATCACAAAAACAACTACAACTTTTTTTCAATCGGGTAGCGCAGATGATGATCGAAATCAATTTAGGGTGGATGATTCCAAGAAAGATAATTATTCGATAGAAATTGGCTATTCTGAACCCATACGCGATTCATTAATACTTAATTTTGAAACCAAATTTTATCTAAATAATTCTTCCGAATCGAGACAAACTTTTGACTTTGATTCAGGATTCAATTCCTTTACGAACTTCAATGATGTGCTTTCAAATGCCATTGAATCAAACACCTCTCGTGTCATTCCAATGGTTGGGCTTAGTCTTCGAAAAAAGAAAATAAGAGGAAGCATTTCTATGGGTACCGAATTTATTAATTTTAATAATCAGTCCAACTATTTGTCCAGTAAAATTGCTGTAAATAAAAACTATATGTACCCTAAAATGAATGGATATGTTAACATTACATTAGGCAAATCAAAATCAATATACAGTTATTACTCCTATGAAGTTAACTTACCTTCTGCGAGTCAAATTCTACCCTTTCAAAACCTAGCAAATCCTTTAAATACGGTTATCGGGAATGCCGATTTAAAACCCAACGAAAACCATTCAATCTATACCAATTTTAGCAATTATGATTATGCAACTCGAAGTGGTTTTTACACCTACTTTGGTGGAGATTATAATGTAAATCAGATTGTAACATCAACCACTTACAATAGCGATTTTAAAGCTTCAACTACTTATCAAAATGTGAGTAAAGGGTACAATTCTTATGTTGGATTCAGCTTCAATAAATCCATAAAAAAAGAAAAAAGAACATTAAAGTATGGTTTTGGGATGCAGTTTAGCTATAACTATGATCAAGGCCTAACCAATGCAACATTGTATGAATCGAAAGGATTATCACTAAATCCAAAAGCCAATATTACGTGGTCTATTGAGGATGTCATTAGTATTGCCCCTTCCTACAAATACACCTACATTTCAAATGATTATACAAATTATATTATTGATAATACTAAAAATTTCAAACACAGTGCGAAACTAGAAATCACGAGTTATTGGCCCAAAAAAGTAGTTTTAGGAAGCGATTTTGGGTACAATTACAATTCGAATATTGCAGACGGATTTAAAAAAGATTTCTACCTGTGGAATTTAAGTTTAGGCTATAATTTCTATGAAGACAAATTAACGGCAAAAGTTAAAGTGTATGACGTATTAAACCAAAACATTAGTGCCACAAGAACTATCACTCCTACAGCAATTACTGATATGGAAAACACCGTATTACAACAATATGCTATGTTTTCGCTGACTTATAAATTGGAAAAATTTGGAGGCAAGAAAAAAGACGATGGATCATTCATTATAATTGATTAAAAAAAAGAGACCTTAAGGTCTCTTTTTTTTAATCAATTCATTTTAAAATGCGGTATTAAACGATAATGAAATTCCGGTACTTTCGGGTACAAATCGGCATACACCTCCCACACAAACCAATCCACCTCGTTGTCTTCCATACCCAAGTGCAACTCGTGTAGCACCCTTTCGGTATGCTCCACCAATGGTGAGGTAATGTTTTTTACGCTCTTCTTTATCCTTTGTATTTCCATAGTTTATTAGATCCATAGCATATACCGAAAATTTCTCGTTGAAATTATATTCCATAGAACCGCCCATCCAATTTTTAAAATCGGCATCAGCCCACATGTGTTCAACATCTACGCGAATTGATTTGGATTTGGTTAAACTATAAATCCATTCCCCATAAAAAATATGTGTATTTACATCATGAGAAGCATCTTCTACCCATGGTTTGTTGTAGTATTGATTTACATACAAAAAGGATGCTCTAGAATTTTCAGAGAATTGCTTTTTCACCTCTATGTTCAAATCTGTAAAATATTTCTCCCCTACACCAAAAAAATTGGTTTCATATTGCGCAGGGATGGCGCGATAAGTACCTGGCAAATTATACCAACTCGCATAATTCAATGCCAATTTAGTCCCATATTTACCGCCTAATTTTGTATCCTTCGCAAATTCATACACCACATCTATTTGCCCTCCGGTTTCACCAGATTTCATGATTTGATTGGACTTAAATTCGACACCCGCTTGTGCTTGATACACATAAATGTTTGCCAAATTAGAGTGGTGCTGTTTCGTCAATGCAGGAGTATAATTGATGACTTTATCAGAATAATCTAATGACGATTGATTTAAGCCAACCGCCTCAGGAATTCGTTCCGAGGTAAACAACATATTTTCAGTTCGACGTAACGTTAGGTCAATTCCTAATCCGTCTTTTGCAATTCCTAAATTGAATTGTAAGGCATTTCCATCATTGATAAAATCATTTGAAATGGAATTTGTAATACGATTCAAAGTCGCGTCTTTCGATTTGTAATTGGCTTCAAAAGAGGAATAAAATATCCCTTGTGAAAAAGCAGATCGAAGGGAAAAAGCATGAGTTGTTGGACTGAAATTTGGATCTAAAACTAAATTTGGATCAATTTTTTCATAGCGGTTTACATTTGAAAGCCCAATTTCTAAATCGGCTTCTTCAAAAGACAACCAGTCCGAAACATTAGCTTCTAAATCGAAACCAAACAACTGACCCTCAGACACTTTAAAACCGGTTCGCTGTTGCCCATAAAACGCCTTGAACTTTATATCCTTTGTTGGTTTATAAAAAACCTTCCCGCCTCGCAACGCTGTATTGATTCCTAAAGAGCGATCTTCCCAAGCCCGCAATATCATTCCTGAGCCGAATTGCTCATAAAAATATCCTGCCGTTGCCTCCAATTTTTTGGTTTTATACTTTGCAAAGTAAGTAGCCACATTGGTACCGTCAAAACCAGGATAATAATTCAATAAAGCTTGTTTGGCATAACTTTCCACTTGCATACCAAAAGTCCACTTTTTGATTTCATAATTCAACTGAAGGTAATTATTCGATCGGAAATATTCGGGAGAATTTTCATTATTTTCAAATTCTAAATAACGTTGTGCATTTGTTTCAAAGCCTCCAAAAAATCTGCCCATGTCTTTTTTTTCTTGTGCATGTAACGTAAGCGTTGAAAGACCAAAAACAAGTAAATAGTGTATTAATTTCATGAGTGAATAATGCGTAATTGTATAGCAATAATTAGTTTATAATCCTTTTAGTTTTTGGTATAGTTCTTCCTCTGATCCTTGTGAATAGCCATTACTTACATACACAATTTTGTTGTTTTTAACCACAATGGTATACGGCACATTAACAATAGATAAGGCTCTTTTTAATTCTTGATTAGAATCCAATAAAACATTGTACGTCCATCCTTTACCATTCAAAAAAGGTTTTACCCTTTTTAGGGTTTTAGAATCATCAATGGATACTGCAATTAGTTCAACATTAAGCGACTCTTTCCAAGTAGCATATTTTTTATGTATGGCTTCCAATTCATTGATACAAGGCGCACACCAAGTAGCCCAAAATGAAAAAACATATAATTTGTCCTTCTCACTATACTGAGTGCTAACATTAATGGTTTCCCCTGAAATTGAATTGAGTTCAATATTTGGCATTTGCTTTTGCGCATATCCTAAGGAGGTCAAAAACAATAAAAAAATGATTTTTTTCATGGCAATTAATTTGATGGCAATTAGTAGAAAAAGCTGTCTAAAATAATTATTTTAGACAGCTTTAAAAATTAGATTCTTATAAAAATAACACTATTTTTTTACAAATTTCACAGTTTCATTCATCAATTCATTCTTGATGTTTACTAAGTAAATACCCGAATTTAAATGTGAAACATTGATGATTGAATTTTCATCAACACCTGCAGATTGTAAAACAACTTTACCCGTTACATCTGTAATCATAATCGTTGCATCTTGAACATTCGCAAATTGAATGCTATTTGAAGCTGGATTAGGGTATAATTTAACTTTTGCAATCGCGTTGTCTTCTAAAGATAAAGCATTAGTAGCTGTAAAACTTTGAAGAATTTCTTTAGTTGTTGGATTTTGAATAAATACAATTACTTCCAAATCAGTAGCTTGTTCTATAAACGTACTTGCAATACTTGCTGTAATTTGACCACTTAATGGAGTTCCAGCCGTACAATTAATAGTAGTTCCACTTGCATTAGGAACCATTTTCATCATTACGTGTTTGAAAGAAGTTTCACCGTTTGTAGCAACATTATTTGAAGTTACTTTTTCAATTACTGCTGCATGCATCACATAACTTCCTGAAATGTATGGTGTGATGTTATAATTTATAACAGCATTTCCACCAGTTAAATTACGGTTGGCTGTCAAACCAAAGTATGCAGGTTTAGTAGCTTCTGTATTTACATGCGTCGTTAAAACTGCTTGAGCATTCGATGTTGAATATTCAGCACCGTCAATCCACAAACTAGTAATGGCATTTACACCGTAATAATCTCTACGAACACCACCTTCTGCTGTATAGTAAGGATCTCCTGTACCAGGCCAGTTCATTTGGTAAGCAATGTAATTGAAATTTTGATTTTGAGCCGTATAATACGGATTGAACGTAGTATTATTATACGATGCACAAGGTGCACAAGTTGAACTTGTAAATTTCTCAATTAATGGTTTAAAAGTGGTACTTCCAGAGGCAACTTGAGTAGTTCTTGTTAATGAATTATTTGAAGTATCTGGATCAGCAACTCCATTAACTGTAGGAACATTAAATACTAAATTATACAAACCTGAAACTGCATTCAATGGGATGCTGTGAGTAAAATTGTGAGTTGATCCTGGTGTAATACTTACGCCAGTAACATTATAGGTTTGAAGCGCTCCATTATTAGATTGCCAAGTTACCGTATAAGATGTTACGTTATTTGTTCCAATATTTTTAACGGTACCCGTAAAAGTTTGATTACCCGCAGCTACAATAGGCTGAACCGTAACCGATTGCAACGCAACGTTATTAGGCAATACTTTTTCAACTTTAATATCATCAAAAATAATATTATATTCATTCACTACATTATGGTGTCTAAAACACAAATAAATGGTTTGACCTGCATAACTCGATAAATCGAAAGTGATCTCCGTTAACGTGTTAATTCCAGCCATCGTAGTTTGTGAATGCAAAGGCGTAGTTGCAGCAGCAACTGTTGCACTAGTAGTTACATACAACGTATAGTTTTCAGCATCCCAGTCTGGGTCTTGTGCAGCATGTTTGTACGATAACTTAATCGGACCTGTATAAGATGTTAAATTAATTGCTGGTGAGAAGGCATAATTATTAGGAGAATATATAACATTATTATACCACGAAAAAGAGGCCATAATTCCATTAGAACCATCTGTAGTTCTAACCCAGTTTGTTGCAACACCCGTATCGGTATCTTGATTGAATAAAGTCCAACCCGATGTCGTCAAACTTTGAGCTGTTGTAAATTTTTCCTCATAAATTGTTTGTGAAAACATTGCAGAAGAAAGCAATAATAAAAGTAATAGTTTTTTCATATAAAAATCATTTATGTTTATACAAATGTAATTTTTTTTTTAAAACAATCGAAAAAAATGATATTTTTGTTAAAAATTTTATAATTATGAAAAAAATTACTTTTATATTTCTTACCACAATATTATTTATATCGCAGACCAATGCTCAGTTTACTGTAAACAGGATAGACGGTACAACATTTACCAACAACGAAACGATAAATTTTACCACACACAGTAATTCGGCTTCTGAATTAAAATTTACCGTACAAAACAATGCTACATCCAATTTAGATTTTAGAATTCGATGCACGGGTTTAGTAAATAATAATGGATCTAATTTTCAATTGTGCTGGGGAGGTGAATGTATTCCTAGCGTAGCTGCGAATGGAATCTACCCTGATTATCAAAACATTATTAATGCAGGAAGCAATACAAATGGCCTCAATGATAGTTTTAAAAATTTTAATCCTGGCGATGGTGTAAATTATCCTTTGGATTTTTCATTTAGAATTTTCACTCGTGACTTAGCTGGAAATACAGTAGGATCAAGTTTTAACATCACCTACCGATACCAAGGTCCTTTAAGCATCGAGCAAAAAGACAAACTAAGCGCTATGGGCGTAAAAGTTTTAAATACTACGGTAAACAATTTTGTGGGCTTAGAAATCAGCAAACCGGTTGCTTATAGCATTTTAAATCTACAAGGACAAACCATTACCACTGGTCAATTGACAGAAAATTCAAATCTTAATTTTGCTGCCTACCCCACCGGATTGTATTTTATCAATTTTAAAAGTGCCGATGGTTTAGTAGACGCAGTAAAAATTTATAAAAAATAATAGCATGAAATATTGTTACCTCTTAATCCTATTCGCATTTTTTGGTTGTTCAAAAGACTATACCATTCTCGAATCGATTGACGGATTAATTTTATCTTCTGACGAGACCACTCGAATTATCAATCAAACGACTACATTACGTTTGGTGAAAAATAATGGAGAAGACGTAACGGATGCTACAACTTTTTATGTTAACGGAATTGCTTTACCCGCCAATACGTTTACTAAAAGTGAGGTTGGTGTGTATTTAGTAGAAGCCAAATATACTGGCGTTGCAGCAGAAAATACTGTAGAGGTAACGTATCACGACGGTTCATTAATTGCCTTCAAAAGCAATGTAATGGTAGAAGATTACACAGGTGTTTGGTGTGGAAATTGCCCAAGAGTAGTTGAAGCACTTGAACAAGCCAGTCAACAACTAGGAGCCAATGATAACCAATTGATTAAAGTGGCCATACATCGTTCCAGTTCAAACCCAACCGATGCAAGTTATGATCCCTATAATTTTGACGCCTCTGCCTTTGAGCCTAATGGAGGTTATCCAAAAGCATACATCAACAGAAAAACAAGATGGACGCCCCTTGAGTACAACAATTTAGGGATGGTCGTTACTCAAACCCAAATCAATAAACGTTTAGGGTTAAAACTTAAGACCGAAACGATAAATAACAACATAAAACTGACGGTCGACGGATTATTTTCTACGAATTTCAATCAATTAAGCCTAATTGTATACCAATTGGAAAGTGGTTTTATATATGATCAAGTGAACTACACTACTTTTTTTAATGGTGATGATATCATTCGAAATTTTGTTCACGATCACGTTTTAAGAAATGTCTTAACGAATATGAATGGTGACGCTATTACCAATTCCTCAACCGGAACAGAATTTTCACGTGAATTTAGCATTCCGCTAAACACAATTACAAACACTCAGAATGCAGAATTTGTAGCTTTTATAGTCGACAATACAGGCAACGTATTGAATGCGCGATCCATCAAAGTAAATCAAACGCAAAATTATCAATTCTTATAATAAAAAAGGGCTTACAATGTAAGCCCTTTTTTATATCCTTTTACCAACTTCCACCAGCACCACCACCAGAGAAACCGCCGCCGCCAAAGCCACCGCCGAAACCTCCTGATGAACCGCCGCCAAAGCCGCCACCACTTCTACCCAGGCTACTCAAGATGATCATATCACCCAAATCGAGTCCGCCCGAATGTCCACCGTTTCCACCACGATTGCGTTTGGAACTTATTAATACAATCACAACTACTATTACAACTATGATTCCTACTGGAAATTTGGACTCTTTTTTACGCGTTCCTTTGTATTTTCCTTTGAGTACTTGAAAAATTGCATCGGCACCTTTATCCAAACCTTGGTAATAACTTCCTGCTTTAAATTCGGGAACTATGATGTTTCTAATGAGTTCGCCATTGATACCCGCTGTCAAACGCTCTTCCACACCATATCCTGGAGCAATCCATATTTTTCGATCGTTTTTGGATACCAAGATCAAAATACCGTTGTCTTCTTTCTCTTGACCAATTCCCCATTCATGGGCCCATTTAGGGGTCAAAATCCCAATATCTTCACCCTTTAAATCGGCAATGGAAATGACTACAATTTGGGTTGAAGTGGAATCAGAATAGCGAATCAGTTTACTTTCTAACTCCTTTTCTTCCGTTTGACTTAAAACATCGGCATAATCATAAACACTGGTTTGAAAACCAGGTTTTTCTGGAATTGTAAATTGGGCATGAACCGTCAACCCCATCAAAACAAATACTAAAACTAATTTCTTCATTCGCTTTTTGAGATTTCATTGGACAATTCATTTTCATCATCAGATTGGTAGGGAAAATACGCTTTCAATTGATTTCCGGCACTCAAAATACCTTCTACCAAACCTTGCTTAAACGCACCCTGCTTAAAATGGTTTAGCACGATTTCTTTTGTTGCGTTCCAAAAATCAGGTGCTACCAAATCATTTATGCCTTTATCGCCGATAATAGCAAATTTTTTATCGGTAACACTCACATAAAACAATACCCCATTTCGATCTTTTGTCGCCTCCATTTTCAATTCAAAAAACACCTCTTGAGCTCTTTCAAGAGGTGTTATATTGGATTGTTTTTCTATGTGAACGCGCACTTCACCCGAGGTGTTTTTTTCGGCTTCAACAATAGCTTGAACAATTTCTTGTTCTTCTTCTTTCGACAAGAACACTGCGGTCTTTGTCATTATTTTTTGTCGTTATTAAAGTCAAAATTAACCTCCACCGGTTTTTCAGCACCTGCAACCGATTTAAACAATGCTTTTTCTTTGTACTCTGATAAAATAAAATTACGAGGCATTTTTAATACATAGTTATTGTATTTTTCAACCGCTTCATTAAAACGAGTTCGAGCAGTTAAAATTTGATTTTCAGTACTCGTCAACTCATTTTGCAACATTCTAAAATTTTCGTTGGCTTTTAATTCTGGATATTTTTCTACCGACACTAACAATCTTGACAAAGCAGATGAAACACCACTTTGAGCTTTACTAAATTGCTCAAATTGCTCCGGAGTAATGTTGGTTGGATCAACCGTTATCGAAGTTGCTTTAGCTCTTGCTGAAATCACAGATTCTAAAGTAGATTTTTCAAAATCGGCAGCACCTTTAACGGTATTTACCAGGTTGCCAATTAAATCATTTCTTCTTTGGTAAGAGGTTTCAACATTTCCCCATTCTTTTTTAACAGCTTGATCGACTGAAATTGCACCATTTTTAACACTTACGAACCATACTACTGCAAGTAATAGTATTCCTCCTACTACAATCCAAGGCAAAAATTTTCTCATTTTTTTTTATTTTAAAGTTAATTATAATTGATTTTTAAGGGTATTCAATTGGGCTTTTATCGTTTCCAATTTCGAAATGATATCAAATTTATCTAAAGTTTTCTTTTGGTTTTCTTTCAAATGCGTTTTGGCACCTTCTAACGTAAACCCACGCTCCTTTACCAAATGATATATCAATTGTAAATTTTTCACATCTTCGGGAGTAAACATGCGGTTTCCTTTTGCATTTTTTTTCGGTTTTAGAATATCAAATTCTTTATCCCAAAATCGAATCAAGGAGGCGTTTACATCAAAAGCTTTGGCAATTTCACCAATGCTATAATATCTTTTATTTGGTGCTAATTCTATATGCATATATTACATTCAATTACAAGTTAAAAATTCAAAATCGTTAATCCAACGATTGGTTTTCTTGATTGGCTAATTTAGCAATTTCTATATATTCTTTTGCCGAAATACTTCCATAGTAGAAATTCATCGGATTGATTTTTTGTTTGTTTTTCATTACTTCATAATGCAAGTGTGGTGCTTCGCTTCTCCCAGTACTTCCCACATAACCAATAATATCGCCCCGTTTAACCCGTTGGCCCGATCGACACTTGTACTTACTCAAATGCGCATACAAAGTAACATAACCATAGCCGTGATTGATTTCAATATGGTTGCCATATCCCGACAAAGAATTGTCTGCTTTTACAACGACTCCGTCTCCCGTAGCATAAATGGGCGTCCCTGTTCGAGCTGTGAAATCCATGCCGTAATGAAACTTTCTAATTTTCGTAAAAGGATCACTTCGGTATCCAAATCCAGAAGCCATTTGTTTTAAATCTTCATTTTTTACCGGCTGAATCGCTGGAATCGCTGCCAATAATTTTTCTTTTTGCTTGGCCAAGGCGACAATTTCATCCAATGATTTTGACTGAATCACCAATTCTTTTGTCAATATATCGACCCGCTTGGTTGTCTTTTCAATTAAATCAGAATTGGTATACCCTTGCAGGTCTTTATACCGATTAACACCGCCAAAACCAGATTTTCGTTCTTCTTCAGAAATGGGCGAGGTATTAAAATAAATTCGATAAATGTTATTATCCCTATTCTCTATAGCCGTTAACACTTCGTTCATTAAATCGATTTTTTTGTCCAATACTTTATAATTCATTGTCATTACTTCGATTTCACGCGCCAAAATTTTATCTTTTGGCGTTTCAAAATAACTCGTATTGATCAACAGTAAAAAAATTAAAAAACCAAACAAAGCCGAAGACAGTAAAAACAACATGATATAGGCAAATTTCTTTCTTTTTCGGGTTTGAATTCGCTTATACGCTAAATTTTCTGAATCGTAATAATATTTTACCTTCGACATAAATGAAAATATACTATTTTTGTGCCAAATTTATTGGTTACAATAGGTTATACGAACAAATTTAAGAAATGTTTCATTCTAAAGCTATTTTTATTTTTTAGTAAAGGCTTTTATTGTTCCTTATAGTGTTTTAACCCTGTAACTGTTAGAAAAAATCTGAATTAACGCATTGATCATGAAATCACAAGATATTCGAAAAGCCTATTTACATTTCTTTGAAAGCAAAGGACACCTTATTGTACCGTCTGCGCCAATTGTTCTAAAAGACGACCCTACCCTTATGTTTAACAACTCTGGGATGGCACAATTTAAAGAATTTTTCTTAGGAAACGGCACGCCCAAAAATCCTCGAATTGCCGATACACAAAAATGCTTACGTGTTTCAGGAAAGCACAATGACTTAGAAGATGTAGGTTTTGACACCTACCATCATACCATGTTTGAAATGTTAGGCAACTGGTCGTTTGGCGATTATTTCAAAAAAGAAGCTTTGGCGTGGGCTTGGGAATTTCTTACCGAAGTTTTAAAATTAGAAAAAGATCGTTTGTATGTATCTGTTTTCGAAGGAAATCCTGCTGAAAACGTACCTTTTGACCAAGAAGCTTTTGATATTTGGAAACAATATGTTCCTGAAGACCGCATTATCTTGGGCAACAAAAAAGATAATTTCTGGGAAATGGGTGATCAAGGACCTTGTGGCCCATGTTCTGAAATTCATATCGATTTGCGTACAAACGTAGAAAGAGCTGAAAAATCAGGTCGTGATTTGGTCAATGCCGATCATCCACAAGTGGTAGAGATTTGGAACAACGTTTTTATGGAATTTAACCGTAAAGCCGATGGTTCTTTAGAAAAATTACCGGCACAACACGTAGATACCGGAATGGGATTTGAGCGCTTGTGTATGGCCATGCAAAACACAACTTCTAATTATGATACCGATGTTTTTACCCCGCTTATCGCGAAAGTGGAGGAAATTACAGGATTGAAATATACGTCTAACGAAGTAAAAAACATCTCAGAAGAACAAAACAAAACCAACATTGCCATTCGTGTGGTGGTGGACCACGTGCGTGCCGTAGCCTTTGCTATTGCTGACGGACAATTGCCTTCCAACACGGGTGCAGGGTATGTCATTCGTAGAATATTGCGTCGTGCCATTCGTTATGGCTTTACTTTTTTAGGAACCAAAGAACCGTTTATCAATAAATTGGTAGCCGTTTTAGCGACTCAAATGGGCGAATTTTTCCCTGAAATCAAGTCACAAGAGCAATTAGTCACCAATGTAATTCGTGAAGAAGAAGCTTCTTTCTTACGAACGCTAGAACAAGGATTGCAATTGCTAGATAAAGTAGTAGCTGAAACCACTGGAAAAGAAGTTTCGGGTGCTAAAGCATTTGAATTGTATGACACTTTTGGGTTCCCAATTGACTTAACAGCCCTAATTCTTCGCGAAAAAGGATATTCGTTTAATGAAACGGAATTCGAATTGGAATTACAAAAACAAAAATCGCGTTCACGAGCTGCTTCAGAAGTTTCAACAGAAGATTGGAATGTTATTATTCCGGGCAATGTCGAAACATTTGTAGGATATGATCAAACGGAAAACGATGTGAAAATTACACGTATCCGTAAAGTAGCTTCTAAAAAAGATGGTGTTTTATACCAAATCGTTTTAGACAACACGCCGTTTTATCCAGAAGGTGGTGGACAAGTAGGCGACAAAGGAACCTTAGTTTCTGCTAACGAATCCATTGAAATTATCGATACCAAAAAAGAAAACAACTTAATATTGCATTTTGCAAAACAATTGCCTGAAAATGTAACTGCTAATTTTGTAGCACAAGTCAATACCGATTTAAGAACTTCTACATCTAAAAACCACTCGGCGACACACTTGATGCATTTGGCTTTGAGAAACATTTTAGGAACACACGTTGAACAAAAAGGTTCATTGGTTAATCCTAATTATTTGCGATTTGACTTTTCGCATTTTTCAAAAGTTTCTGATGAAGAATTACGTCAGGTTGAAAATAGTGTCAATGCCCAAATCGAGGCCCAATTGCAATTAGTAGAGCACCGAAATATTCCCATCAAAGAAGCATTGGACAAAGGTGCCATGGCTTTGTTTGGTGAAAAATATGGCGATAACGTTCGAATGATTGAATTTGGCGACAGCAAAGAATTGTGTGGCGGAATTCACGTAAAAAATAGTGCCGAAATATGGCACTTTAAAATTATTTCAGAAGGGGCTGTTGCGGCAGGAATTCGAAGAATTGAAGCCATTACGGGTGATGCGGTTAAAGAATATTACACCGCTCAAGAAAACACTTTAGCTGAAATTAAGGGCGTATTGAAAAATCCACAAGATATATTAAAATCGGTCGCTACTTTACAAGACGATAATGCGAAGTTGAAAAAACAACTCGAGCAATTACTCAAAGAAAAAATCGACGGGTTAAAAAATGCATTAGTAACCGAATTTCAGGAAATTAACGGGATATCATTTTTAGCCAAACAAATGGATTTATCCATGAGTGCAACTAAAGATTTGGCACAAGCTGTAGGGACAGCCAAACCAAATGCATTTGTTTTCTTAGCTTCTATTGAAGACAACACACCAAATATTCACTGCTATATTGCTAAAGAATTAGTGACTGAAAAAGGACTAAATGCTGGAACTGTCATTAGAGAATTAGGAAAATACATTGATGGAAATGGTGGTGGCCAACCGTTTTTCGCTTCAGGAAAAGGAAAGAATGTAAATGGAATTCAGGAAGCAATGGATAAAGTAGTTGCATATATAAAATAATTAATCTAAACCTTTGTCATGCTCAAAAAACCTCAATGACTTAATTTTCATTAATTATGTATAAAATTCGAATTAATCGATTTTAATTTTTTAATTGTGTCAACTAAATATTCTTTTTTGTAATGAGAAAAACACTTTGCTTTTTTATCCTTTTAACCGTTTTTTTGAGTTCTTGTTCTAGTGATAATGAGTCAAACAATATACCAATAAATTCACAAAACCTTATTGGGATTTGGTATATTAAAGGTGGAACAACAAACAATGGTCCATTTGAAAATTATATTAATGAGTGCCCTTCCAATAAAGATTTTCAGAAATTTTTATCCAATGGAGAAGTTACTTTTAATGGATATAATTCGAGTTGCACATTAGCAGCCCCAGAAACATCTTTATGGTTATTGAACGGTAGCACTTTAACCATTACAAATACAAATTTTGACCCAATGATTTATTCATATGAATATGAAATAGAACGTTTAACTTCTAGTGAATTAATTTTAAAAGAAATTGTGAACGAACCAGAAGGAATTGTAACGTATAGAACAACTTTTACACGTAACTAAACTAAAACCCAAATCAGTATTGTTTTGGGTTTTAGTTTTATTACTACTTTTGAATAAAATTGACAAATTTTCAAATTTTCAAATTGACTCATTAATTTATGAACTTCACCACAAAAATACCGATTCAAAAATACGAACACGCCATAACCTATGATTCAAAAATCATGTTATTAGGCTCGTGTTTTGCCGAAAGTATGGGAAAGAAATTTGAGTATTTCAAATTCCATACGACCACGAATCCCTTTGGTATCCTATTTAATCCGATAGCATTGGCTAAAATTGTGGAACGGAGTGTTCAAAAAGAGTATTTCACAGAAAACGATATTTTCTTTCATAATGAGTTGTGGCATTGTTTTGAGGCACATTCAGAACTATCACATTCAAATAAAAATACCTTACTGACTGCATTAAACGAATTGATCGATGCAACACATCAACAATTAACCGAAGCAACACACCTGATTATTACATTTGGAACGGCTTGGGTATACCGAAACATCGAAACCAATGAAGTTGTTGCCAATTGCCATAAAGTACCCCAAAAGCAGTTTAGTAAAGAACTTCTGTCACCCGAAATCATTGCACAAAGTATTGAATCAATCTTATTTACAATTTCCGTATTGAATCCAAACTGTAACTGTATTTTTACTGTTTCACCTGTGCGCCATCTTAAAGATGGATTAGTAGAAAACAACTTAAGTAAAGCTCATTTGATTGCAGCTTTGCACAAAACAATTACCCATTACCCATCACCCATAAACTATTTCCCTTCTTACGAAATCATGATGGATGAATTGCGGGATTATCGCTTTTATGCGGAAGACCTTCTGCATCCCAATCAAACCGCAATTGATTACATCTGGATCCAATTTTTCGAAAATTATATTTCGGAATCTGAATTTGGATTGATGAACGAAATTTGTACCATTCAAAAAGGATTGCAACATCGTCCGTTTCATGCGGATACGACACAACATCAACAATTCCTTATCGATTTAAAAACAAAAATGACAACTGTTCAAAACAAGTTGCCATTTATATCTTTTGATTGAGATGGAATTAACTGTTCAATTCTTCAATCTCTAATTGTACGTTTTCCCAATCTACAAGAAGTTGTTCCAATTCCTTTTTCTTTTTTTCATAGGCCGCAAAAAAAGTAGCGTCTTCGATATGTTTATCATAATTTGAAGCTAATGCTTTGTCGTCGTGCTGAATATCTTTTTCCAACTGTTGAATTTGGCTTTCAATTTTACTCAATCGGTTTTGCAACGACTTTGCTTTCTTTTGATCTTCGTAGGAAATATTTTTTACGGGTTTTGCAGCTGCATTTACCACAACATCTTTCTTTTCAATTTCGCGCATGTTCATGGCGTTTTTCTGTTCCAAGAAGAAATTGATATCCCCCAAATATTCTCTAATTTTTTGATCTTTGAATTCGTACACGATATTTGACATCCCTTGCAAGAAATCACGATCGTGAGACACCAACAACAATGTTCCTTCAAACTGCTTTAAAGCGGCTTTTAAAACGTTTTTAGACTTAATATCTAGGTGATTGGTGGGTTCGTCCATTACTAAAACGTTTATGGGCTGTAAAAGCAATTTACAAAGTGCCAAACGATTGCGTTCGCCTCCCGAAAGGACTTTTACTTTTTTCTCTACATCATCCCCTCGAAATAAAAACGATCCCAACATATCGCGCACTTTTGATCGGTTCGTATCGGTTGCAGCTTCTTCCATGGTTTGCAATAACGTAATCTCGCCATCCAAATACTCAGCCTGGTTTTGCGCAAAATAACCCAATTGCACATTGTGTCCTAATTTAATGGTACCTTCATATTCAAATTCATTAACAATGGCTTTCATGAAGGTCGATTTTCCTTGTCCATTTTGACCCACGAAGGCTACTTTACTCCCGCGCTCCACTAAAAGCGAAATATCCTTTAATATGGTTTTCTCGCCATAGGCTTTGGTGACATGTTCAGCTTCGACAACTACTCTTCCCGGAGTTTGCGAAACAGGAAACGAAATATTCATGACCGAATTGTCGTCTTCATCGACTTCAATGCGTTCCACTTTATCAAGTTTTTTGATTAAGGATTGTGCCATAGACGCTTTAGACGCTTTGGCTCTAAATTTTTCAATCAGCTTTTCGGTTTCTTCGATCTTCTTGGCTTGATTTTTTTGAGTGGCCAATTGCTTTTCGCGAATTTCCTGGCGCAATACTAAATATTCAGAATATGGCTTATTGAAATCATAGGCTTTCCCTAATGAAATTTCAATCGTTCGATTGGTCACATTATCCAAAAACATCTTATCGTGTGAAACAATAACGACAACTCCAGGAAAGTTTCGCAAAAAACCTTCGAGCCAAATGATACTTTCAATATCCAAGTGATTCGTAGGCTCATCCAATAGTAAAATATCATTGGATTGTAACAATAATTTAGCGAGTTCAATACGCATGCGCCAACCTCCTGAAAAGGTATCGGTTTGATTGTCGAAATCTTCTCTTTTGAAACCCAGACCCAATAGAATTTTTTCGGTATCCCCAATATAATTGTAACCTCCCAACATTTCGTAATGATGCGTTACATCACTTAGCTCTTCAATGAGATCTGAATATTCTTGACTTTCATAATCGGTGCGCGTAACCAGTTGGTGATTGATCTCGTCTATGCGAAATTCGGCACGCTTGATTTCTTCAAATGCCTGATACGCTTCTTCTAATACCGTTCTTCCTTTAACAAAATCAATATCTTGTCGTAGAAAGCCCATTTTAACTTCTTTTTCAGTAGCAATTTGTCCAGAATCAGGAGCAAAATCTCGGGCTAATATTTTAAGCATGGTCGATTTTCCAGCACCATTTTTCCCAACAAGTCCAACTCGGTCTCCCGATCCTAGTCTAAAAGTTACTTCTTCAAAAAGATATGTTCCACCAAAGGAAACCGATAAATTATGTATATTTAGCATTTATTTTTGTTGAATTGTTTACATGATCAATTGTTTGCTTTTTAAAAAACAGAACAATCAAATACTAGATAAACAAATTAATGTTTGTAATAATTGTTACACATGTAAAAGTTTGTTATTGTACCTTTGTGTAAAATATTTTGCAAATGTTAAAAAAAGGATCCAAATTAAATAGTATTTTAACAGGAAGTTGTCCAACATGCCACGAAGAAAGCATGTATTTAGACCAAAACCCCTATAATGTGGTCAATGTTTATAAAATGCACGAAAATTGCAGCCATTGTGGAACGAAATATAAAATTGAACCTTCATTTTTTTATGGAGCCATGTATGTAAGTTATGCCCTTGGAATTGCTTTTGGAGTTGCTGCCTTCATCATTACATTTTTCTTTGTAGGTGAAAAGAGTTTGGTCAACAATTTTATCGTCATCATTGCTACATTAATCGTATTCATGCCCGTTATTATGCGACTGTCTCGAAACATCTGGGTAAACATGTTCATGAGTTATGATAAAGACTGGAAACAACACAAAGGAGAAAAGAAAGCTACTTTGAGATAAACAAAAAACCGAAACCAATTAGTTTCGGTTTTTTTTATAGCATCTGTTACTATTGATTTCTTTTTCTAATGGAATTTGGTTTTCAATGTGTTCATAAAGCTGATTTGCCAAATATGGCCCCAACATGACACCACGTGTTCCCAATCCGTTCAATACATGCAATTGTGGATATTCGGGATGTGTACCAACTAATGGGCGTCGGTCTTTTACGGTAGGACGCACACCGGCAAAATGCTGTAAAATTTCATAATCGCAAGATATCAATTCGGCTAATTTATCGACCAATTCTTGTTTACCCGCTGCCGTAGGCGTATTGGTTTTATCGGACCAATCATAGGTTGCGCCTACTTTATAGGTGTCATTTCCAATGGGCAATATAAACACACTTGATTTTATAACCGCATCAAGTTTCAAATTTGGCGCTTTAATAAGTAACAATTCCCCTTTTGTTCCATCTAAAGGCAAATCGTTAAAAAAAGGATTAGCATGCAACCCAAAGCCTTCTGCAAAAATGATGTGTTTTGCATTAATGTTTTTATAGCGGATTCCGTCTTCCAAAAATTCAATTTTATTGTATTCAAATTGGTCGGAACAAAAACAATCCAATGCTTTTAGATAGTTTGAGTAGGTTTCGATTAATATCGAAATGTTTAAATAGCCTGTATGATTGACTTTTCCATAATGATAAGGTGAAGTTATACTGTCATACTTTTTAGTCACCAATTGGCTTTCTAAAAAAGGGGCTAGATTGGGCTTATCGGCAGCTTGGAACCAGTTGTTTTGCTCTTCAATGGAATACAGTTTTCGAAGGATGGGAATTTCAAAATCAAAGACTACATTTAGTTTGGATTGGATGCGATGGTACAATGGAAAGGCAAAATCAATTTGCTCTTTGGCTTTCCATACTTCGCTAAATCGCTTTAAAACTACCGGGTTGTATAACCCACCCGCCACTCGCGAAGAAGGTTGCGAATTGTTATCAAATACATAAATGGACTTTCCGTGATGCAATGCAATTTCTGCAAATGAAATTCCGGCCAAACCATTCCCAACGATTATATAATCTATCATGGTGTAAAAATAAAAAACTCTTGCCAATGGCAAGAGTTTTTAGTGTTGAAATTGGAGAAATACTATTAATAATTCCACATATCTTGTTCGAAGTCGCGAATTTTTTCTTTAACGCGTTCCGATTCTAATAATTGCATTTGTGCATTTTCTTTCATGTAATCTTTGATTAAACGATCGCCATACACATTTTCTTCTTGATAAATTACTCCGTTAAAACGTCTTGCATTCAACAAATGATCAAAGGTAAACGCCATAGCAGAGTTACGATCATTGAATGCTTTAGCCGCATGCAATACGTCTCTTGATGCAGGGAAATATATCCAAAATAACTCAATATATTCTTTTTGAGCACTTTCATCACCCATTGTATAAACATCTGGTACAACTGGACAAATTCCTAACAATCTATATTTCAATTCTCCTTGTCTTTTGTCGAAATACCAATATCCAGCTACTTTATATGCATCTACATCATACGCCTGAATTTCAGTTTTTCTAATGTATTCTTCAGAAATTTTCTTCGTTCCTTTTCTGTAAGCATCGATGTCTTCATTCATTTGTTCTCTACCTACATCAGATGTATCGATTTTGAACAATGAAGATTCAATATCCTTCAAGGCTTTTTTAGTGGTAAAATAACTTGAGTCGTAAACTTCTGTTATTTTACCTTCCTTGATAGCAGAAATCAAAACGGTATATAAAGGCTTTCTATCAACTGATGTAATAACATCACCATCAACTGGAAAATACAACGGAAAATTTACTCTTTCGTCTAAGTCAATAATTTCCCAAGTACGCTTGCCCATCAAGATATCTCTATCATGAACGTAGCCATATGGTAATGGTTTATCATTGTCTGCACTTACTTCAGCTGCTGATTTTTTACCGATTTGATCCGGTGTTTTAGCATTTAATAGATTCGACTGAGCAAAGGTTAAAGTTGAACTTAAACCTACTACTAAAATTGCAATACTATTTCTCCAATTCATCCTATTCGTTTTTATTTGGTTTATGAACTAAACGCAAAATATAATTTTTATTTTATTTCGTAAGTACAAGGCGAAACACGTTTTGCAACTTGATCTATCCCTTGAAAACTTGCTTTAATTTCAGAAATGATAACGATATCACCTCTTGATGCTTTAGCAATAGCTGCTCTAGCTCTACCATCCATTTTGTTTCCAGAAACCACAATAGTAGGTTGTCCAGGAACTTTAATGTTGAATTGTGTTACATTTACGTTTACTGGGAAATCAAAATCTTCCATAGCAGCTGTAACGGTACACACTTCAAGATTGTTTTTAGGTCCAGAGTTTTTCTCTGATCCACCCACTTTTCCTGTTGGAGCAGGTAAACCTTTAATTCTAAATACTTGCGCACTAGACATTGTTTTACCATCAGGCATTGTAGCTGATACATTGATTTTTACCTCACTACCAGAACCTGGTTTTAACATGAATTTACCATCACCTACTTTAGACATACCTGGAGCACTAGCGTTTACTTTGTTAGAAGCAATACCTGGAACCGATATAGAAATAGGGTTAGGTACTCCACGGTATACCACATTCATTTTGTCAGCAGAAATAATCGCTTGATTCGGTCTAGGAACTACCACATAAGTACCCTCAAAAGACAATGGAATTTCTTTACCATCTTCTAAGAAACCAAACTTACCTGATATTTTTTGCTCACCAATAGAACCTGCAGTAGTTGAAATAACTGCTTGTCCATTTTCAATTTTTCCAGGACCGTTAAAAGACGTAGGAACTGTATTAGCATCATAACGACCTAAAACCACTTTTCCTTTAACTGCTTCCCCTTGGAAATAAGCATTTTTTTCTAACACTACAATCGCTTGGAAGTTTTTCATAGAAGCTGCAGATTTTAATGCATTTCCTAAGAATAAATTGTAAGCTCCTGCTTCTGTATTTTTAACATCATTCTGCATGGCAGTAATAAATGTTAATGTAGATACCGCTGGAAAACCTTTCGTTTTGTAATCTAAGAATTTTACTTTGATTCCTTCTCTATTTGTAATATCTGCCGTTGAAAATTTCTTTTCAATCTCTTTGATAAAAGGAATGTATTTAACATCACTTCCTAAAACCTTTTTGATATCAGAAACATATTTGTCAATTCCTGCAACGATTTCTTTTCCTCTTGGGCTGTAACCGTCACCTGCAAACCATTTTTCATCAATGGTTGATTTGTCCATTGCTTCAAAAGGAAGTTTACCATTCTCATCTGGTTCAATTCCTTCTGTAACTTCCGCTTTTACTGTTTCTAAGAAAGTAACGAAATCTTTAGAAAGTTTAGCAACTTCTTTTGCTTTTTTTGCTGGTTCAGCGTATTTAGCTGGTTCATCAGCTGCTTTCGTATTTAAAGCAGACAATAAATTACCATTCGCTTCATCCGTTAATCTATTTGATTCCGAAAATTTATCATTAAAATTTCCAAAAGCTGTCAATACTTCTTTTGACATATTTAATGCCAACATTGCGATGAAAACCAGATACATCAGGTTAATCATCTTCTGTCTAGGGGTTAATTTTCCTCCTGCCATTTTTTCTTTAAATTAGTTTTTATTAATAAATTTTTACTGATAAAACTAATTATCCTCTGTTACTCATAGCAGTAAGCATACCTCCGTAAACTGCATTTAAAGATGCAATGTTTGAAGTCATTGATTGCATTTGCTCTTTTAATTTAGCCGCATTTTCTGCAATTTCTTGGTTAGCTTGTGCATTTCTATCTGCACTTTCTAATTGTACTTTGTATAAACCGTTTAATGCTTCCATATTTGAAGCTGCTGCAGTCATTTCTTCAGCATATTTCTTTTGACCTGCCATAGCATCTACGGTTGGAGAAATGCTTTTTGCTGCACCTTCGAAGTTTTTGATACTGTTTCCTAAGCTTGCCATTAATTCAGCATCTACTTTAGCTTCTTTCAACATAGTATCTAATTTTTGAGATAATAATCCTTGAGCTTCCGCTGGATTTTCTGCTTTCCCTTTTTTAGCTGAAGGCTCTCCACCTGCTAATTCTGGGTATACTAAAGACCAATCTAAGTCTTTTTCAACTGGTTCAAATGCAGATAAAGCAAAGATAGCTGCCTCAGTTAATAATCCTACAACAAGCATTGGTCCAGCTCCTGGCCAGTGCATTAATTTGAATAATGCTCCAACGATTACTACTGCTGCTCCCATTCCATAAAGGAATCCCATTACTTTTTTGCTTAAAATTGCCATAATAAATAAAATTTAGTTAGTTAAGTTAATTATAATAAAATTGGTTCAATACTATTTTGGTTTTTTACCGGTAGATGCAGTACCCATGTAATCTTGTACTGTTCTAAATCCGATGTAACTTCTTGCCGAGTCGGCATATTCATAATCACGAGTTGAAACTTGTAACATGTATCCAACATCTTTCCACGAACCGCCACGAACTACTTTACGTTGGTTCGTTCTATCTGCAACATTTGGATTCATTGTTGAAACAAATTCATATGATTCAGCGAAATAAGAAGACTCTGTCCACTCCGCTACGTTTCCGGCCATGTTGTATAAATTGAAATCATTTGGTTCATATGATTTGGCTTCAACAGTATATAAAGCACCGTCTGCTGCATAATCTCCACGAACCGGTTTGAAATTTGCCAAGAAACAACCTCTGTCATTCTTAGCATAAGGACCACCCCAAGGGTAAGTTGCGCCTTCAATACCTCCTCTAGCAGCATATTCCCATTCTGCTTCCGTTGGTAATCTGAATTCGTTTACTTGATCTCTCCCTTTTTTCTTTTTGATGTAGCCATTTTTATACATGGTTCTCCAAGCACAAAAAGCTTTTGATTGGTTCCAAGAAACGCCTACTACTGGATAATCACCATAGGCTTGGTGCCAGAAATAGTTGTTGTGCATAGGCTCATTATAAGAATAGGCAAAATCTTTAATCCATGCTGTTGTATCAGGATAAATTTCGATAGGTGGCGTTTTTTCGTAAAACCCTTTTCTACCTTTCTTTTTCACCGCTTTATTCAAATCAACCTGACGGTATTTGAATTTTAATTTCGAAGCGTCGATCGTTTTTAATCCGTTGTATGATTCTGCCTCTGGCAAATACATCGAATCCATCACCTCAACATACAACTCATCTGGATACTTTTTGGTATCTTTAATAAGTTTTACTTTTTGGTTTAATTTTCTTCCAGAATACATGTCATCATCTGTTCCTACACTGTAGTAATTTTTGTACATGTACTTGTCATAAACAGACATTTTAGTCGTGTCAGCATCTGCAAAAGCAAATTCACCGATACCACCGGCACCAGGCTTTTTCTCTTGCTCATCTGCAGTAATTGCTAAACGTGTTTTGATAATTGAGTCTTTTACCCAATTTACAAATTGACGGTATTCACTATTTGTAATTTCCGTCTCATCCATGTAAAATGAGGTAACTGTAACAGTTTTTGTAGGTGCGTCTTGAATGTTAGCTAAATCATCATCTGATTTACCCATAATAAAGGCTCCGCCGGGTACTAATGTCATCCCATAAGGTTTCTCAGGATGCCATTTTTTTCCTTTTACTCCGACTAATTCTCCTCTATCGCCTTTACCACAACTGATAAATAAGGATAAAATTGCTGAAAATGCAATGAACTTCTTCATATAAATTTGGGTTAAATGTATTCTATTTTTAAGGGCGTAAACCTATTCAATAATTTTCAAAAAAACAATTTTTTTTTTAAAAACGTGCAAAAAATAACTATTTTTTTGAGTCAGGCATCTAATTTAACAACAAAACCCCTATACTTATTGTGATTTACAAAATATTTCTTCGCTGAGCTTTCCACCAGCGCTCTGGTATTTCTTGTTCGCAAGCTGCTAAATAATCTTCATTCGTGCAAGGTAATAACGTACTTCTTTTCAATTTATTATGAACAGGTGTTAAAAAGGGTATTTCTATCCACCAACGTCCGGTAATTGGACTTTTATAAAACACCAATTCTTCCTCTTGGATGGGCACAATATATTTAACAAAGTTTTCTTTGCTTCCAAACGGATATTCGTTGGAACGAAAACAATAGCCTTCGATAAAATACCACAACATTTGAGCAATCAAAATCGATTCTTGTGCTGAAGTATTCCAATTGAAAATTCCTACAGCTGAAACTTTATCACTAATACCCGCATATCGGGTTAAGGAGCAAATTTCTTTTCCATTAAACCCATTGGGATGGAACGTCGAAAAATTACCAGAATAAGAAGATTGTACTGCGTTTAGATCGAAACTTACCAAATCAGCATCCCTAAAAACAGGTTCAGCCACCGCAATTTGATTGGAAACTTCTCCCAGTCGATAGGCTTCAAAATACAATTTTTCCATCAAATCGATTTCTTCTTGCGAATTGAAATACGTTTGATACCCTAAATTGGCATAGTTGAACAAATTAGCGGGTTCATCCATAACTATTTTCGACAAATACGCATGGGATGGCAACGCATTATCTTTGGCAAAATCAAATTGATTGTCTACCGCAACGAGATTGACCATTTGATCCAATTGATCATAGGCACGATACATGGCATAGGTTAAGTCTTGACTGCCTCCGATGACAATGGGAATAATTTTTTTCTTTACCAGCTCTTCAACGATTTTTTTAAGCACAAAATAGGTGTCTTCTATACTTGCCCCGGCTTCAATAGTTCCTAAATCGGCTAAAGCCACATTCCAGTTGCCTGGATATAACCCGTAAAATGATTTTCTAAAAGCTTCAAAATCAGTATTTTCGTTCGATTTAGCTGCTCCCCTATTTTCATTTACTGTAATAAGCGCTAGCGCGATAGTATCAAGAACTGGAAAATCGGTTTGTGTATGCAGCACCACCTTTTTGCCCAAAGTCTGATTGGACAAGGTAGAAACATATTCTTCAACAGCAGTTGAAACGGGTTGCAAAAAATCGAAAACCATTGGCTATTTCTTTTTTGGAGTTGTTTTCTTAGCAGCAGGTTTTTTAGCGGCAGTTTTTTTAGCAGGTGTCTTTTTTTCAATCATTTCCTGAACTTGCGCCAAAGTTAACTGAGCAGCATCAATATCTTTACTCAATTCAATTTTTATTTTACCTTTCGTAATTACAGAACGACCCCAACGTGCTTTTTCCACTTTGATGCCTTCAGCTTTCCAATCATGCAACACTTTATCGATATCTTTTTGCTGCTTTTCTTCGATTAACGCATTTAAATCTGATTGTGATAAATTATCGAAATTGTATTTTTTATTCACATTGATAAACATATTATTCCATTTGATGAAGGGACCAAAACGACCTACACCTTTTTGAATGGGTAGTCCATCATAGGTGCCAATCGGCGCATCTGCTTGAGCTTTTTCATCAATGAGTCCTTGAGCCGTTTCCATCGTAACATCCATCGGATCGACCCCTTTAGGTAATGAAATAAATTGGGTTCCAAATTTCACATAGGGACCGAAACGACCGTTATTTACTTCAATTTCTTCGCCTTTGTAGGTGCCTAATTGCTTCGGAAGTAAAAATAAATTTAATACTTCTTCTAAGGTGATGTTTCCAATATTTTGATCGGGGCGCAAACTTGCAAATTGCTTATTTTCTTCGTCGAAATCTCCAATTTGTGCCATTGCACCATATTTTCCTAATCGTACAGAAACTTGTTTGCCTGAAACCGGATGTGTCCCTAAAATACGTTCTCCGCTTTCACGATCTGCATTTTTTTCCACATCCATTACATTGGGATGAAAATGGTTGTAAAAATCATTCATCATTTTAGCCCAATCCACTTTTCCTTCTGCTATTTCATCAAAATCTTGTTCTACTTTGGCTGTGAAATTATAATCTAAAATGGTTCCGAAGTTTTTTACCAAGAAATCGTTTACAATGATACCGATATCAGTAGGGACTAATTTTCCTTTGTCTGATCCTACATTTTCAGTCAAGACTTGCGCCTTAACCTCGCTATTTTTCAATATGATTTGCGTATACTTTCGTTCTTGACCTTCAAAACTCCCTTTTTCTACATAGGTTCTTGCAATAATGGTAGAAATGGTTGGTGCATACGTAGACGGACGACCAATACCTAATTCTTCTAATTTTTTAACCAATGACGCTTCAGTATAGCGACTTGGCGGACGCGAAAATCGTTCGGTTGCCGTAATGTAATTATTGGTCAGTTTTTCATTTACTTTTAAAGCAGGCAACATACCTTCTTGTTCATCATCATCTTCATCGTTACCTTCTAAGTACACTTTCAAAAACCCTTCAAATTTGATAACTTCACCTGTAGCCGTAAAGGTTTCAGAGTGTGTGCTTGCTGCTATTTTAACGTTGGTTCTTTCCAATTCGGCGTCGCTCATTTGAGACGCTAGCGTTCTTTTCCAAATCAAATCATACAAACGCGCTTGATCGCGATCGATAGTAACGGTATGACGGGACATATCGGTGGGACGAATGGCCTCATGTGCCTCCTGTGCTCCTTTTGATTTGGTATTGAAATTTCTTGGTTTTGAAAATTCAGCACCATAGTAACTTGTGATTTCGGCTTGTGCTGCAGCCATGGCTTCCTGAGACAAATTCACACTATCGGTTCTCATGTAGGTAATCAAACCGGCTTCATACAAACGCTGGGCAATTTGCATCGTAATTCCTACGGGCAAATATAATTTTCGAGCGGCTTCTTGTTGCAACGTTGACGTTGTAAATGGAGCTGCCGGTGACTTTTTGGTCGGTTTGGTTTCTAAATCTCCAACTTTATAAGTCGAATCTATATTTTTAGCTAAGAAATCTTCGGCTTCTTTTTTAGTAGCGAAGTTCTTGGGTAATTTTGCTTTGAACGTTTTTCCAGCTTCGTTAGTAAATTCAGCTGTAACACTATAAGAGGCCTCTGGTTTAAACTCTTGGATTTCGCGTTCGCGTTCCACAATCAATCGTACAGAAACCGATTGTACACGACCCGCAGACAAACCGCCTTTTACTTTTTTCCAAAGTACGGGAGACAATTCATAACCCACTAATCGGTCTAATACACGTCGGGCTTGTTGGGCATTCACTAAGTTGTAATCGATTCCTCTCGGATTTTCTATGGCTTTTTGAATGGCAGTTTTGGTAATCTCGTGAAAAACAATACGTTTTGTTTTTTCAGGTTTTAGTTTTAATTCTTCAGATAAGTGCCAAGAAATAGCTTCCCCCTCACGGTCCTCATCGGAAGCCAACCAAACCATTTCGGCATTTTTAGCTAATCCTTTTAATTTGGTTACCAAGGCTTTTTTATCGGCAGATACTTCATATTTGGGCTTAAATCCATTGGCAACATCTACTCCAATTTCTCGCGAAGGCAAATCGGCAATATGGCCATAACTCGATTCCACTTGATACTCACTTCCTAGAAATTTTTCGATGGTTTTTGCCTTTGCAGGTGACTCAACGATTACTAAATTCTTTGCCATTTCACTTTTTGTTTGTTCGGCAAAAGTATCTATTTTTTTTAAATTTTGACTTCTCGATCACATTTTTACCGATAATTAGTTTTAGGGAAGTTTCATTTACTCCTATATAAAGGAATAAAATTGCCTTTCCAACAGCAAAATAAAAAATAATCAAAAAATCCTGTTAAACCTTTACTGACATCTTGTCATATTTTGGATTTTAGTATTATCTTTGCAATCCGAAACTTCGGAATTTTACATGGAAATTTACAGTATGGAAAAGGAAATTGACGAAAAAAAACAAGGTCAAAGTTTAGTTTTAGACCAAAAAGAAGGAAATACAAAGAAACTTTTTATCGAGAGTTATGGGTGCCAAATGAATTTTTCAGACAGTGAAATTGTGGCTTCAATTCTTTATGAAAACGGTTACAATACTACTCAAAATCTGGAAGATGCCGATTTGGTGTTGGTTAACACTTGCTCTATTCGCGATAAGGCCGAACAAACCATTCGCAAACGTTTGGAAAAATACAATGCGGTTAAAAAAATTAACCCCGGTATGAAAGTAGGCGTTTTAGGCTGTATGGCAGAACGTTTGAAAAGTCAATTTTTAGAAGAGGAAAAAATTGTCGACATGGTCGTTGGACCCGATGCGTACAAGGATTTACCCAATCTTTTGGCTGAAGTTGAAGAAGGTAGAGACGCTATCAATGTTATTTTATCGAAAGAGGAAACCTATGGCGACATAGCACCCGTGCGCTTGAACAGCAACGGTGTCAATGCCTTTGTTTCCATTACAAGAGGATGTGACAATATGTGTACTTTCTGTGTGGTACCATTTACAAGAGGCCGCGAACGCAGCCGTGAACCACAAAGTATTTTAGATGAAGTTCAAGATTTATACGATAGAGGTTTCAAAGAAGTGACTTTATTGGGTCAAAATGTGGACAGCTACTTATGGTATGGTGGTGGTTTGAAAAAAGATTACGACAAGGCTACAGACATGCAAAAAGCGACGGCTATGGACTTTGCCCAATTACTTGACAAATGCGCTACGTTGTTTCCTAAAATGCGTTTTCGATTTTCAACTTCAAACCCACAGGACATGCATGAAGAAGTATTACATGTTATCGCTAAACACCATAACATTTGCAACTACATCCATTTACCGGTTCAAAGTGGAAGCACTCGAATTCTAAAGGAAATGAATCGTCAACACACCCGTGAAGAATACATGGCCTTGATTGATAAAATTTATGCTATTATACCAGACATTTCGTTGTCGCAAGATATGATTGCAGGCTTTCCTACCGAAACCGAAGCCGATCATCAAGATACCTTGAGTTTAATGGAATATGTCAAGTATGACTTTGGATTTATGTTTGCCTATTCGGAGCGCCCTGGAACCTTAGCGGCCCGAAAAATGGAAGATGATGTGCCTGAAGCGGTTAAAAAACGTAGATTGACCGAAATTGTAGATTTACAACAAAAACATGGATTAGAACGAACACAGCGTTTCATTGGTCAGGAAGTAGAAGTATTGATTGAAAAAGAATCAAAACGTTCTGATGCACACTGGAGCGGAAGAAATTCGCAAAATACCGTAGTCGTTTTTCCAAAAGAAAACTATAAAGTAGGTGAATTTGTGCTCGTGAAAATCACCGATTGTACCGCAGCTACCTTAATTGGAGAAGCCGTGGGATATTCTGAACTAATGAATTAATTTTTTTGTCTTAAGTCTCAAGTTTGAAAGTTTCAAGTTAACTTTTAGACCTGATACTTGAAACCTGAAACAAAATATATGGAATCAGTACAAGCTATAAAACAACGATTTGAAATTATTGGGAACGACCCAAAACTCAATCGCGCCGTGGAAAAAGCAATTCAAGTTGCTCCAACGGATATTTCGGTATTGGTAACCGGTGAAAGTGGCGTTGGAAAGGAAAGTATTCCAAAAATCATTCACTCACTTTCCCACAGAAAACATGGAAAATACATAGCTGTAAATTGTGGTGCAATTCCTGAAGGCACCATTGACAGCGAACTATTTGGACACGAAAAAGGCTCTTTTACGGGAGCGACAAATACCCGCGAAGGGTATTTTGAGGTTGCCAATGGCGGCACTATATTTTTGGACGAAGTGGGCGAACTACCCTTAACCACTCAAGTCCGTTTGCTTCGGGTTTTAGAAAATGGTGAATTTATAAAAGTGGGATCGTCACAAGTACAAAAAACCAATGTACGCATTGTTGCAGCCACTAATGTCAACATGTTTGAGGCGATAGAAAAAGGGAAATTTAGAGAAGATTTATTTTACCGATTGAGTACGGTTGATATTATGTTACCGCCCTTACGCGAACGCAAAGAAGACATCCATTTGTTGTTTCGAAAATTTGCTGCCGATTTTGCACACAAATACAAAATGCCCGCCATTAAATTAGATGAAGAGGCCATTCAATTATTGATCAAATACCGATGGAGTGGCAATATTCGTCAACTGCGCAATGTGGCAGAACAAATTTCGGTATTAGAAACCAAAAGAGAAATAACAGCACCAACGTTACGCTCCTATTTACCGGCAGAACAGTCCAATTTGCCATCCATAATTGGTGCTAAAAAAGCAGAGAGCGATTTCAGTAACGAAAGAGAAATATTATACAAAGTTCTCTTTGACATGAAGAGTGATTTGAATGATTTGAAAAAACTTACGCTAGAGTTAATGCAAAACGGAAGCAGTAAAGTGCAAGAAACAAATAAAGGATTAATCCAAAAAATTTACGGAAAACCGGAAGAAAATACTATTTTTGAAGAAGAATCAAGTTTAGAAGTGTTGCCCACACAAAATAATTTGATACAAGAAAATTTTGAAGACGACGACGAAAATTATTTATTTGCCGAAGCGATTGATGAAGAAGAAACATTGAGTTTAGAAGCAAAAGAGATTGAATTAATCAAAAAATCATTGGAACGCAATCGCGGAAAAAGAAAAGCAGCTGCGGATGAATTAGGCATATCAGAACGTACCTTATACAGAAAAATCAAACAATACGATTTATAATGAAATACAGTCTTATTATTTTAAGTATTACCCTGTCAATTGTAGTAAACAGTTGTGGGGTGTATAATTTTACAGGTGCAAAACCAGTCGATGCGAAAACATTTCAAGTGAATTATTTTCAAAATAATGCTGAGCTCATCGAACCCGGTATTGAGCGAACTTTTACGCTTGAATTACAAGACATCATACAAAGTCAAACCAATTTAAATTTAGTTACCCAAGGGGGTGAATTGATTTATGAAGGGGAGATTGTAGAATACCGAATAGCTCCCATGACCGCTACTGCCGATCAAAGAGCCGCGCAGAACCGCCTTACAATTACCGTAATGGTGCGTTTTACCAACCGAAATAAAGAGGAAGATAACTTTGAAAAACGCTTTTCATTTTATTATGATTTTGACGCCAATGCACAATTAGTAGGTTCGCAACTTACGGCCGCTCTCGACGAAATTTTTGAACGCATTACGCAAGATGTTTTTAATGAATCACTTGCGAAATGGTAACTAAATAATTTTATATTTTGAATACAGCCGACCTTACCTATTTATTAAACAAACCTGAAGCGACGAATGAGAAACAAACGATCGCCCTTGAAAATGTGGTATTACAATATCCCTATTTTCAGTCGGCACGCGCTTTGCATTTAAAAGGCTTGTACAATCAAGATAGTTTTAGATACAATTACGAATTAAAGAAAACAGCCGCTTACACAACAGATCGTACGATACTCTTTGAATTCATTACATCGGAACATTTTGCAACGCTACAACAAGATAAAATAGATGCCATTCAGGAGTACATACAAAATATTAATGTGCAGGGTATTGAAGAAATCAAATTCGAACAGCAAGTTGACACAGCAGTTGAACACGAATCAAACGGCACAACTGCTGAAGAAAAATTAGGCATTGGAGCACCCTTGAACTTTTCAAAAGCAGAAAAACATTCTTTTCAAGAATGGTTACAACTCACGAAATTGCAACCTATTGAGAGAGAAATTCCGCAAATAAATTCCGATTCACATATAGAAAAAGAAAAAAAAATAGCCCTTATTGATAAATTTATAGAGGCAAATCCAAAAATAGCTCCTGTTAAAAAACATGTTGAAATTCCTATAAATAGCAGTAAAAGCATTGAAGAACCAACACATTTAATGACTGAAACATTGGCAAAAGTGTTTTTAGAACAAAAAAAATATCACAAAGCCATACAAGCTTATGAAATTTTAATTTTGAAATATCCAGAAAAAAGTAGTTTCTTTGCAGACCAAATAAATGAAATCAAAAATTTACAACAAAATAATAATTAATTATGGGATTCACAGGTTTTTTAATTGCAATAACAATTGTTTGTTTTTTATTAATCTTAGCGATTATGGTTCAAAATCCTAAAGGTGGAGGTTTATCTTCTTCTTTTGGAAGTTCACAACAATTAGGTGGTGTACAAAAAACAACCGATTTCTTAGACAAAAGTACTTGGACATTAGGTGGTATTTTGATTGCGCTTATCTTATTATCAAGTTTAAGTTTTAATGGAGGCAATGCCGTTACCGATTCTAAAATATTAGGACAAGATGATACAACTGCTCCAGCAGCTACTCCTAAAACGCTTGCTCCTAGCAAACAAGCTCCTGCTACAACTGCTCCAGTTGCAACAGATTCTACAAAATAAGAATTAATACAACATAATAAAATGCCAGCCTGTCAGTGCTGGCATTTTTTATATCAGAAAAAATGGCATAGTATTGAATTGGCATAATTTCTGAATACGTGAACTGCATTAAATAACAATTAAATTAATACACTATGTCATTAAACATTAAACCTATTTCAGACCGTGTTGTTATTGCTCCATTAGCAGCTGAAACAACAACAGCATCTGGGATTATTATTCCAGATACTGCAAAAGAAAAACCACAAAAAGGAACTGTAGTAGCCGTAGGAAATGGCAAAAAAGACTACACCATGACTGTAAAAGTAGGCGATGTCGTACTTTATGGAAAATATTCTGGAACCGAATTTAAATATGAGGGGAAAGATTACTTGATCATGAGAGAAGACGAAATTTATGCAATATTATAAAACTCTTAGTTTCGGGTTTAAAGTTTCAAGTTAAAAAACTTTATTTTCTGAAAATATTATTTATTGGTTGTTCAACGTTAAACAAAAAATTAAAATGGCAAAAGATATAAAATTTGATATTGAAGCACGCGATGGTTTAAAACGTGGTGTTGATGCATTAGCCAATGCGGTTAAAGTAACTTTAGGTCCGAAAGGGAGAAATGTAATCATTTCTAAATCTTTTGGAGGTCCAACAGTAACCAAAGATGGTGTTTCTGTTGCGAAAGAAATTGAATTACAAGATCCGTTAGAAAACATGGGAGCTCAAATGGTAAAAGAAGTGGCTTCAAAAACCAATGATTTGGCCGGTGATGGAACAACAACAGCTACGGTATTGGCTCAAGCAATTGTCAAAGAAGGGTTGAAAAACGTAGCAGCTGGTGCCAATCCTATGGACTTAAAAAGAGGAATTGATAAAGCTGTGGAAACCATTGTTAGTGAATTGAGCAAACAAGCTGTTGCCGTGGGTGATTCTTCAGAAAAAATCAAACAAGTTGCTTCTATTTCTGCAAATAACGACGAAACTATTGGCGATTTAATTGCAGTGGCTTTTGGAAAAGTTGGAAAAGAAGGTGTCATTACAGTTGAAGAAGCAAAAGGAACGGACACCTATGTAGATGTGGTTGAAGGAATGCAATTTGACAGAGGGTATTTATCTCCTTATTTTGTTACCGATGCAGATAAAATGGTAGCCGAATTGAGCAATCCTTATGTACTTTTATACGATAAAAAAATATCAAATTTACAAGAATTACTTCCGGTATTAGAACCAGTAGCACAATCAGGAAGACCGTTATTAATCATTGCTGAAGATGTAGACGGACAAGCGTTAGCTACTTTAGTGGTTAATAAATTGCGCGGTGGATTAAAAATCGCTGCGGTTAAAGCACCTGGTTTTGGTGATCGTAGAAAAGCGATGTTAGAAGATATCGCCATATTAACAGGCGGAACTGTTATTGCAGAAGAAAGTGGCTATTCATTAGAAAACACTACTTTAGATATGCTTGGAACAGCAGAAAACATAACAATCGATAAAGACAATACTACAATTGTAAATGGAGCTGGAGTTGCCGATAATATTAAGGCAAGAGTCAACCAAATTAAAGCACAGATTGAAACAACAACTTCTGATTATGACCGTGAAAAATTGCAAGAACGCTTAGCAAAATTAGCGGGTGGTGTAGCCGTATTATATGTAGGAGCTGCCTCTGAAGTTGAAATGAAAGAGAAAAAAGACCGAGTTGATGATGCGTTACATGCAACACGAGCAGCCGTTGAAGAAGGAATTGTTGCCGGTGGTGGTGTTGCCTTAGTTCGTGCTAAAGCGGCATTGGTAAACATCAAAGCAGAAAATGCTGACGAAGCTACCGGAATACAAATCATCAATAAAGCTGTAGAAGCCCCTTTACGAACCATTGTTGAAAATGCAGGTGGTGAAGGCTCTGTAGTGATCGCAAAAGTTACAGACGGAAAAGACGATTTCGGATTCAATGCAAAAACAGGAGAATACGTTCAAATGTTAGCTGCTGGAATTATCGATCCTAAAAAAGTAACACGTGTAGCGCTAGAAAATGCAGCTTCAGTCGCAGGAATGATCTTGACAACAGAGTGTGCATTAATCGACATCAAAGAAGATACTCCAGTAATGCCTATGGGTGGAGGAATGCCTGGGATGATGTAAATCAATTAATATAATTTAAAGGCCCAATAGAAACTATTGGGCCTTTTTTATTTACAACCTATTGTAAAGACAACACCCGTGAAGCTTTTCATAATCTTCATCTTTTGCCTTAATGAATTCGGTATCATGTCCAACTGCAGCTATCGCTTTTGCCACGTCTTCCACAGAACATTTGTTTTCGTCGATAATCAAATGTATGTCCTTATGATCGATATGCCAATCGGCGCTTTTTACTCCTTTTACAGAAAAGGCAGCCTTTTCGATTCGTTTTTCACACATTTCGCAATTTCCAGCTACTTTGAGTTCTACTTTTTTGTTTTTACTTTTTTTCTCTTGGGCGATTCCGCTGAGTGAAAAAAGACTGGCGACTAGTACTACAATAAATGTTTTCATATATTTTTTGTTTGTTGTTATTTGATTTTAAATCGTAATCCGGCATAATACATCTGTCCGAATACAGGGCCATACAGCATACTGCTATCAAAGTAATTCCCAAAAGGATTTTCATTTTGTACGATTCCGTTATTTTGCTTGTAATTCCCCATATTTTCACCTCCAATATACATTTCGAATACGCTTGAGAATGTTCGGGTAATTTGTGCGTTTATTACTGCAAATGAAGGGGCATAATCGCCCAATTGATAAGCGACAGGGTTGTTTGCCGTTGAAGGTAATCGCTGTGCTCCTAACCAATTATACGTTACGTCAAATTTCCATTGCTGCCCTTGCTCTTTAATATGCGTTTCAAACGATACATTCCCAAAAAAACGATGTTTGGCTTGCAAGGCACGTTGGAGTTGGCCCGTGGTAAATTGTGTTTGTACATCAAAGTATTTATAGGCTGTTTTAATATTCAAATGCTTTACCAATTCAAGAGAAAATTCCGCTTGAAAGGATTTTGAAAAACTCTTTCCATCTAAATTATAAAACAGAACTTGTTGTGCACTAGCATCCAAATCAACAACGGCTTGATTTTGAAAATCGGTTACATAATAATCTACAATGACTTCAGCACTTTTCTCGAATAGCTTGAATTTTTGGATAAAACTAAGACCATAATTCCATGCGATTTCGGCTTGTAATCCATATAAATTACCATTGGAACTGCGAATTGAAAAATCTCGCGCAGAAGCCAATAAGTGCTGGTTTTCGGCAAAAATATTCGCTGCTCGTTTGCCTCTTCCTATTGAAGCTCGCAGTACAGCTTGATTCCACGGATTATACCTTAGGTGTAACCTGGGCGTAAAAAAAGTTGCCAATCGATTGTGATGATCCACTCGGGCCCCAGCTATCAGACTAAAGTTGTTTAAATTATCATATGTATATTCAAAAAAGGCGCCAATAGAAGTATCTGCCCTCGAAAAATCTTGGGTAAAGTTTACCTGTACCAATTCATCGTATTGATCAAGAGCAAAGTTGACTCCCGTAGTAAACTTATTTTTCGTATTGGTTATTATGGAATTGAACAACAGATTAGAATAAAAACTTTTCTGATGGATATCATAGCGGTTCAAACCAAAATAGGAATCTTGTCGATGCGACTGAAATGAATTTTGAAATCCGAAACTTTGATAAGGCTGATCTGGAAATACATACCCTGTTTTGTTTGAAACTTCAATTTTTTCGGTATTCACTTCGCTTCCCCATGCATTTGTGGTAAATTTATCACGATCCACATTAAATGCTACCTCCCCCGCTTGTTTGTCATCTTTCATATACCGGAGATTGAAAAAACTTACCCAACCCTTCTCGGTATTGGTGTATTGCCAACGGTTTAATATGTTGACTTGTTTTCCTAGTGGATTGTCTAAAAATCCGTCATTATTCATATCATTTTTCCCTACACGAGTGTTTCCATGTACGAATAAAGTCGAACTCAATTGATCCGAAAATTTAGTATTGAAATGGGTATTAATTTCATAACGTTGATCTTGAGAAGCGTAAGCATTTAGAAAAAATGGAATATCATTTACGGGCTTTAAAACCTCATAATTAATTTGGCCCGAAATACTTTCGTAGCCATTAATAACACTTCCGGCACCTTTTGTAATTTGAATGCTTTCGACCCAAGTACCGGGCACAAAAGATAAACCGTAGGCTTGAGAAGCGCCACGAACAGCCGGTATGTTTTCTTCGGCGATCAAAATATAAGGACTCGTTAACCCCAGCATCTTAATTTGCCTGTTCCCCGTTACCGCATCTGAAAAATTGACATCAATGGACGGATTGGTGCTAAAACTTTCTGACAAATTACAGCAGGCTGCTTTTAAAAGTTCCTTTTGCCCCATGGTTTGCACGTTGGTAACTTTATACAGCGAATGCTCGGTACTTTTTCTAGTTTTTGAAACCGTTACGGCTTGCAAACTATTTATTTCTTTGAGGACTATCGTCAAGTTTTCTAGTGTTGCTACTGCAATTTGTTGTGTTTCATAACCTGCAACACTAACAATCAAAAACGAAGATTCAGAAGACTTTGCTATCGAAAAATTTCCCGTGGTTGAAGTATTTGTTGAAATTGTTGTGTTTAGCCACATGACATTAGCACCACTAATGGGTTGCTTATTTGCATCTATAACAATTCCTTTTATGGTTTCTTGAGCCGATGCCACAAACGTAACAAAGCATAACAAGAACGCTATTTTAGTAAACATATTGAATGAGTTTGATGTTAAAATTCAGTGATTTACAGAATAAAAACAAAAAACTTAAGCATAAAAAACAAATTGACAATTGAGCTTATAGAGAGGAGGCCCATGAGAATAGCAATAATATCCAACGCGATTGGATGCACTAATTCCAGATTCAAAACCAATTGAAATCGGTTTCGATTCGGAATACAAAACAGCAGGTTGAAATACTAGCTGAACGGTTTTAACCAAAATATCATCGGTTTTCTTTTCAACTTTGACTATTTTATTTGAACAACACGAATCATGTGAAGCTACTTTTGCACAACATGAAGTAACTTTTTCTAAGCAGGGTTCGTCTATTTTAAATTGAAAAGAAATGGAAGCAATTTCATCCTTACAATAGTGTACAGAAAAATGCAAGCCTATATTGGCAACAAAAATAAGAAGGGCTAAAAATAAACTTATTTGTTTTCTGAAATGCATGGCACAAAAATACAAATTAATTTGATCGGTATTGCAAATAAAACGCTGGAACAAATAACATTAACAACATTGGTTGTATTAAAAAACGGCGCACATAAAACAAAACTACATAATTAGGCGATTCAAAAAGAAATACTATTGCAAAAAAAGCAAGTAACAAAACGAAAAGTGCCAAAACATACAATTTACCGGCAAACCAGAGCATTGGTTTCTGCTTAAAGAAGCAGTAAAGTATGGCTAACGAAAAAATTGTATTTAAGGAAAATCGAAATACAAGTCCAAAAAACAAGGGTACAGCTTCAAAAATTGGCAATGTGCTATTCTTAAAATCACTTTTAAAAAACGCTAAAAAAGGATCATAAAAAAGCACCTCTTCAAAGGCCCTTATAAGCACCAAACCAAACATTGAAAGAGTCAAAACAACAACCCTTGCTTTATTATGTAGCAGATTTTCGAGCATAATCAGAAAATTTAGTTACCCATAAAATCCACAACAAAAAAACAGCACCATAAATAATAAGAGGAAAAATAGTACCGTGTAGCAGTGTTCCATATTGTTTGTAATGGTATAGGGCAAAACACAGAAAAGCAATGCGAAAGCAATTGAGTATGTGCAACAAAACGATACCAAGCAATATATATATAACTGTTTTTTTCCATTGAGCCGAAAACGCAAAAATAAAAGCGGCAAATAATATCATTACACTTAGCCCATTACACCCTTCAACTACTCTTGCTACATTTTTTCCATGATAAATTATTTGCTCTGCAGGCTGAAATACATGAGGTTGCATTTTTACATCCTCCGTAAAAAATCCCATAATACGAACCGACTGCGAAGCTACCAAATGAGTAAAACCATCCAACTCGTTTCTTTTTGCATCATATTGATTCAAATACAAGGTATATAGTACTGAAAAAGCAATGTAAAAAAGTACAAACTTTGCTAAAAAAGTGAAGAAAATTTTATGCTGGCTAAAACTATTTTTCAAGATGTGTATTTTTAACAAAAATATAGATTTTTTTATAGCTTAGAATAAATACTTTTGTAAAAAAAATAAAAATGACTTTAGATAATTTAAAACCCATAGTTTCTGAAATAGTAGCGAATACAGAAACCACTCGAAATGAAAAATTAGCGGCCATTTGTCAATTGTTAAGCGACTCCATTTCATACTACAATTGGGTGGGTTTTTATTTTGCCAATCACGACACACAAACCTTGCATTTAGGACCTTATGTGGGCGCTGAAACAGACCATACGGTTATTCCGTTTGGCAAAGGAATTTGTGGTCAGGTAGCGGTATCCAATTCAAATTTTGTCGTGCCCGATGTAACTGCTCAAGACAATTATATCGCCTGTAGTTTTACGGTAAAATCTGAAATAGTCGTCCCACTTTTCGTAGACGGAATAAATATTGGCCAAATCGATATTGATTCACATGAGTTAGATCCTTTTACGGAGGCAGACGAACGCTTTTTAGAGTTTGTCAATCTACAAGTTGCAAAATTGTTTCAATCCTAATCACAAGATCCCTTACTTTTTAATATATTTGTCTACAAATATTTTTGAACCAATCTGCGTATGCCTTTTAATGTCCCCAGTTTAGAGCTTCCTTTTTTTGCTAACCTATTAATATTGTTAGTATTGGCTCGGCTTTTTGGTGAAATCATGGAGCGTTTTAAACAACCTGCCATGATTGGGGAAATATTAGCAGGAGTTTTATTAGGTCCTACATTATTAAATTTCATTCACCGTACAGAAGAATTAAAGGTAATTTCAGAATTAGGGGTTTTCTTATTGGTCATTATTGCCGGACTTGAAATTCACTTGGACGAAATTATAAAATCAATGAAAGGCAGAAATATCGTGATATCCATCTCGGCGTTTTTTATTCCTTTGGTATCGGGGTATTTTGTTGGAAATTATTTTGGACAGGATGTAATGTCTACTATTTTCATTGGACTCTGTGTGGCCATAACTGCCTTACCCGTTAGTATTCGCATCTTAATGGATTTGGGAAAATTAAATTCACCAGTGGGCCAAAAAATAATTTCAGTTGCTATTTTTGATGATGTAATAGCCTTAACGATTTTAGGTATCTTATTGGATTTAAAAGATGTAGAACCCACTTTTGCCAACATATCGCAAGCAACCGTTTTTACCGTTCTTAAACTTGTGGTATTCTTAATTATTATTGGAGTAACATATAAACTCATTCAGAAATTTGCACAGAAAGAAAATTTTATTGAAAACCAATTGAATACAATTTTAACGTTCTTAAAAGGAAAAGAATCTTTATTTGCAGTATTTTTTGTTTTCATATTGATTTTTGCCACCATGACCGAAAGTATTGGTTTGCATTTTATCATTGGGGCCTTTTTTGCATCCATGCTTATTTCTAAAGATCTCGTTGGTGAAAAACATCTGGAAACCTTTCACAACACAACCAATAGCATGGCGATGGGCTTTTTAGCACCTATTTTCTTTGCCGGTATCGGACTCGAATTTCAATTTTCTTCCATCCAAAACTATCCTTTATTGTTTGCAATTATAGGCGTATCATTTTTATCCAAAATAATAGGTGGTTACATTGGTGGCCGATTTGCAAGATTAAACCACAAAGTTTCACTAGCACTTGGCATCGGATTGAATGCAAGAGGAATCATGGAATTAGTGATTGCAAATATTGCGTATAAAGCAGGCATCATCAATACCGAAATTTTCTCTATGCTGGTAATTATGGGATTGATCACTACATTATCAACACCGTTTTTACTCAAAAGAGCGTTTAAATCGATAGAAAAAGCCGTGTAATTTGAATCTTTTAGAAAATAATTCAGAATTCATCATCCAATATTCTAAAATATTTTTTACATTTGCACCCGAATTGCTACCATACAATTCATACATAAAAATCATTTAAAATAATATTGGCATGTACTTGACAAAAGAAACAAAAGCTGAAATCTTCGCTAAACACGGAGGAAAAGCTGAAAACACTGGATCTGCTGAAGGGCAAATCGCATTATTCACATTTAGAATTTCTCACTTAACAGAGCACTTGAAAAAAAATCGTCATGATTTTAACACTGAGCGTTCGTTAGTACTTTTAGTAGGTAAAAGAAGAAGTCTTCTTGACTATTTAAAGAAAAAAGATATCAACAGATATCGTGAGATTATTAAAGAATTAGGAATTAGAAAATAATCAACTAAAGGGGCTTTGTGCCCCTTTT
>JAGNZI010000065.1 GCA_017984495.1 Flavobacterium sp. | reverse complement strand
CAATTTCTAGAATAAGCTATTTTACTAATAATGCAGCACTTTCAAGTGAAGACTTTAATGCATTAGAAGACGTGAGCTTGTTTCCAAATCCTTCTAATGACTATTTCACCATTTACTTGCCTCAAAACATTCAAAGAGCTGGTAAACTTGAAATTTATAACAGCATAGGCCAACGAATTGCTGTAAACGAAATTGCCTCTGACAATGACTTACGCATCAATGTTTCTAGTTATTCAAATGGTGTTTATTTCTTAAATTTAACGATAGGTGAACAAACCAAAACGTTGAAATTTATTAAGAATTAATTATTTTAACTAATATTATTAAAAAAGGGTTGAACACGTTCAATCCTTTTTTATTTTTGTAAAAAAGAAACGTTGCAAGTTAGCCATTCCATAAACGCTTTTTCATCCGCCAAAAAAACCATCGTTACTTTAGGTACTTTTGATGGCGTACATTTGGGCCATCAATCCATTCTAAATCAATTAATCGAAGCAACAGAAAATGGGATGTATGAAAGTGTTGTACTCACTTTTTACCCCCACCCAAGAATGGTTTTACAACAAGAACCTGCTATTCAACTATTGAATTCAATGGATGAAAAAACAATGTTACTTGAAAAAAGTGGAATCGATCATTTAATCATCCATCCGTTTGATGCTGCCTTTTCCAAATTAAGTGCGGAAGCATTTGTGCAAAAAGTTTTGGTAGAACAATTACAAATTCACAAAATAATAATTGGATATGACCATCGATTTGGTGAGAACAGAACGGCAAACATTACCGATTTGATCCAATTTGGGAAAAAATACAACTTTGAAGTGGCGCAAATTAACGCCAAAGAAATCAACGAAATAGCTGTGAGTTCCACAAATATTCGAACCGCTCTAGGCAATGGATCCATCCAACTTGCCAACCGCTATTTGGGATATACGTATTTCTTTTCGGGAAAAGTAATGAAAGGGAAACAACTGGGAAGAACAATCGGTTTTCCTACTGCAAATCTAGAACTTCTAGAACCCTTTAAACTCCTCCCCAAAAAAGGCGCTTATGTGGTGTATAGCATGCTAAAGGGTACCCGTATTTTTGGAATGATGAACATTGGACACAATCCAACCCTTGGTGAAAATGAAAGAACCATTGAAGTGCACTTCTTCGATCTCAAGGAAGATTTATACGATTCCGTTTTGTGTATATCACTGTTGGCGTTTATTCGCCCAGAGGAAAAATTTAGTTCGGTTGAAGCATTAAAAACACAACTCCATAAAGATCGGGACTTTTCAAAAAAATACCTACACGACTATTTTCTGCCTTCTTAACATAAAAAAATCCCGAAGCTATCGGGATTTTGTTTTAAGAGTGCATCTCTGTAAAATACTTATAAAATAAAGGAATGGTTTCAATTCCTTTTAAATAATTGAATACCCCAAAGTGCTCATTGGGCGAATGAATCGCATCGCTATCTAAGCCAAATCCCATCAATATGGTTTTGGATTTCAATTCCTTTTCAAACAAAGCTACTATAGGAATACTTCCTCCCGATCGCACCGGAATCGCTGGTACTCCAAACGTTTCAGTATACGCTTTATTTGCTGCTTTATAGCCAATGCTGTCGATTGGTGTAACATAACCTTGGCCACCATGGTGAGGCGTTACTTTTACGGTAACAGCTTTTGGCGCAATACTTTCGAAATGATTTTTGAATAATTCGGTAATCTCTTCCCAATCTTGATTGGGTACTAAGCGCATCGAAATTTTTGCATACGCTTTACTCGCAATTACGGTTTTAGCCCCTTCACCGGTATAACCCCCCCAAATACCATTAACGTCTAGTGTAGGTCGAATCGAATTTCTTTCATTGGTTACATAACCTTTTTCACCATATACCTCATCAATAGCCAAAGCTTCTTTGTATTTTTCTAAAGAGAAAGGTGCTTTTGCCATTTCAGCTCTTTCATCTGCTGAAAGTTCTTCTACTTTATCATAAAATCCAGGAATCGTAATGTGATTGTTTTCATCGTGCAACGAAGCAATCATTTTCGTCAATACATTAATTGGATTGGCAACAGCACCCCCGTACAAACCAGAGTGTAAATCTCTATTTGGTCCGGTAACCTCTACCTCAACATAACTTAAACCTCTCAAACCAGTAGTAATAGAAGGTTGGGTATTGGAAATCATTCCAGTATCTGAAATCAAAATCACATCATTGGCTAATTTCTCCTGATTGCGTGCTACAAACCATCCCAAACTTTTAGAGCCTACTTCCTCTTCCCCTTCGATCATGAATTTCACATTACAAGGCAAACAGTTGTTTTGAATCATGTATTCAAAAGCTTTAACGTGCATGTACATTTGCCCTTTGTCGTCACAAGCTCCACGTGCAAAAATAGCACCTTCAGGATGTATGGCTGTAGTTTTAATTACAGGTTCAAAAGGAGGTGACGTCCACAATTCCATTGGATCAGGTGGTTGCACATCATAATGCCCATATACCAAAACTGTTGGTAAAGTCGTATCGATTATTTTTTCGCCGTAAACAATAGGATAGCCTGGTGTTTCACACAACTCCACAAAATCACATCCAGCTTGTTCTAAACTGGCTTTAACGGCTTCAGCTGTAGCTACTACGTCATGAGCGTAGGCACTATCCGCACTTACTGAAGGGATTTTTAATAATTCTATTAATTCATGAATAAAACGTTCTTTGTTCGCTTGAACGTATTGCTTTATATTTTCCATTGTTATTGTTTGATAAAGTTCAAAAATACAAAAAATTAGCTAAAATTGATTCCGGATAGAAATTCATAATCAAAAGCTAACTATTATTCTCTATTTTTGAAAGAAATATCAAACACACTTAGCTTTGAAAGAAATTCTGAAAAAAATGGAATACTATTGTGCCTATCAAGAGCGGTGCTACAAAGAAGTGGAAGAAAAACTCTATTCCTATGCTGCAACTGTTTCCGAAAAAGAAGCTGTTTTAACCCATCTTATAGAACAAAATTATATCAACGAAGAACGATTTGCCCAAAGCTTTGTTCGCGGAAAACACAACTATAAATTCTGGGGGAAGAATAGGATCATCAACGAGTTGAAATATAGAAACATCTCGTCCAGAATTATTGAAATTGCTCTCAAAGAAATTCCTGAAACAACGTATTTGTCCAATTTTCATGCGCTAGCTGAAAAGAATTGGGAAAACAGTACCGAACGAAAAGGCCCCAAGAAAAATAAAAAATTTGTCGATTTTTTACTCCGAAAAGGATATGAAACCCACTTAATTTTTGAGAAGCTGAAAGAATTAGAAAACAATCAATAAGTCGATGTATCGATGATTTGGTAATTAAAATAATTGTCTAATTGGCATATTGTCTAATTGTCTCATTGCCACATTAACCCTATCTTTGCAAAAACAAAATTTCCATGTTAGAAAATAAAGACCAATCCAGAACCAGTATATCACAATTGGGCGAATTTGGATTAATTGATCATTTAACAAAATCGTTTACCGTTCAAAAAGAATCGACCCTAAAAGGTATTGGGGATGATGGCGCAGTGCTGGATTTTGGAACCAAGAAAGCGGTCATTTCAACCGATTTATTAATTGAAGGGGTTCACTTTGATTTGGCCTATATGCCCTTGCGTCATTTGGGCTATAAAGCAGTCGTTGCTAACGTATCCGATATCTGCGCAATGAATGCCACACCCACTCAAATTACGGTATCCATTGCGGTTTCAAATCGCTTTCCATTAGAAGCTTTGGAAGAATTGTTTGACGGAATTACGATGGCCTCTAAAGTATACGATGTTGAAGTTATTGGAGGCGACACCACCTCTTCTCAAAAAGGATTGATTATTAGTATTACAGCAATAGGCGAAGCAAATGCAGCCGATATTGTTTATAGAAATGGCGCAAAAGCTTCCGATTTGTTGGTGGTTTCGGGAGATATTGGTGCGGCGTATATGGGATTACAAATCTTAGAGCGCGAAAAACAAGTATTCCAAGTGAATCCAAACAACCAACCCGATTTAGAGCCTTATACGTATTTAATTGAACGCCAACTCAAACCAGAGGCCCGAAAAGACCTGAAAGAACTGTTTGAAAAATTAGCCTTCACACCAACGTCCATGATTGATGTATCAGATGGATTGTCCTCTGAAATCCTGCATTTGTGCAAACAAAGTGGTGTAGGTTGTAATTTATATGAAGAAAAAATCCCAGTAGATCCTCAATTAATCAATGTGTGCGAAGAATTCAACTTAGACATCACCACGGTAGCCTTGAGTGGCGGCGAAGATTATGAGTTGTTATTCACTATTAAAATGGATGATTACGATAAAATCAAAGGGAATCCTAACTTCACGGTGATTGGTCACATGACAGCTGCGAGTGAAGGCATGCATTTAGTAACACGTGCCAATACAAAAATTGCCTTAAAAGCGCGAGGTTGGAATGCAATGACTGAAGAATAATTGCAATCTTAATGTTAAATTTCTGTAAATGAAAACCAAACAAACCAATTTAAGTATATTTTTGTCTTATAAATATAATACTATGAAAAAAATTATTGTGTCATTAGCCTTGATTTGCAGTGTTCTTGCCTTTGGACAAGAAACAAATGAGAAAAAATCAACTGGTATATCCGACAGAAAACATGAAATTAAAGTTGGTGCCATTAAGCTATTAGCTGGGCCAATTTTTGAAGGAACTTATGAATATATTTATTCTAAAGATTTTACTTTTGGTTCGTCAATGTTAATCGATTTGCAAAATGACAATGCTTGGGATGAAAATTTTTCACTGACACCCTTCGCGCGTTTTTATTTTCAAGAAACCAAAGAATATGGTGCCAAAGGATTTTTTGCGGAAGGATTTTTAAAAATTGCCGCAGGTGAAACGGAATTGTATGAAGAATTATCATTAAACAATACTGCTGAAAAATTTACAGCTGCTGCCCTTGGGTTATCCGTTGGAAGAAAATGGGTCAATCATTCCGGATTTGTATTTGAAACATTAATTGGATTGGGTAGAACGTTAGGAAATTCTGATCATGCCCCCGATGTATTCTTCAGAGGAGATGTGAGTCTCGGGTACCGATTCTAAATACAAAAAATCCCAAATTCAAAAAATGAATTTGGGATTTTTTTTGGAATTTTTCAATTACATTTTCATCAACCAGTTTCGCATCGAAACTTCGTTATTGATGATATGGCGTAATTCTGAAATCTTCACACGATCTTGTTGCATCGAATCTCTGTGACGAATGGTTACCGTTTCATCTTCTAAGGTTTGATGATCCACCGTAATACAAAAAGGTGTACCCAATGCGTCTTGTCTTCTATAACGTCTTCCTACGGCGTCTTTTTCATCATACGCTACATTGAAATCCCACTTTAGATCTTCGATAATCTTATGGGCAACTTCTGGTAAACCGTCTTTTTTAACTAATGGTAAAACGGCAGCTTTTGTTGGCGCTAACACTGATGGTAAACGTAAAACTGTTCGTGTCGAACCATCTTCTAGGGTTTCTTCACAAAGCGAATTAGAGAAAACCGCTAAAAACATTCTATCTAAACCAACTGAAGTTTCTACGACATACGGCGTATAATTTGAATTGGTTTCGTTGTCAAAATATTGTAATTTTTTACCCGAAAATTGTTCGTGTGCTTTCAAATCAAAATCGGTTCTTGAATGAATGCCTTCCAACTCTTTAAATCCGAATGGGAAGTTGAATTCAATATCGGCGGCAGCGT
>JAGNZI010000064.1 GCA_017984495.1 Flavobacterium sp. | reverse complement strand
GCTAATCGAATTACATTGGGTTCTCTCCAATCGGTGATGACGCCATTTTTCATCAATCGTTCAAATAATTCTCTTCCTTGTCCGTGCAAGTAAACCGACAATTGGCAACCGCGTTCTTCTTGATTTGAAGGTGTGATGATTTCAAAATTAGCCCCTTCTATTTCGTTTGCAATTTCGTGCAAGATGAATTCCAAATAAGACGTTATTAGATTACGCTTGGTAATTAATTTGGACATTCCAACCTCAGCAAACATATCAACAGAGGCTAAATAAGGCGCTAACGATAAAATGGGCAAATTACTTATTTGCCAACCTTCGGCACCGCGAACAGGATCAAATTTGGGTTCCATTTTAAAGCGACGTTCCTTGTTGTGACCCCACCAGCCGGCGAATCTTGGTAGTTCTGAATCGTTGTGGTGCATTTCGTGTACAAAACAACCCGATGCATTTCCCGGACCCGAATTCATGTATTTGTAGCTGCACCAAGCCGCAAAATCTACCTTCCATTCGTTCAAATGCAATTCGATATTACCGGCAGCATGTGCTAAATCCCAACCGACATAAGCGCCTTGTTTGTGGCCCGCTTCAGTAATGGTTTTCATGTCAAAAACTTGCCCGGTATAATAATTTACACCCCCAATTAACACTAAGGCTAATTCGTCTCCGACTTCTTCGATTTTAGCTAAAATATCTTCGATTCTAATATTGTGTTCGCCATCTCTCCTTTTAATTTCCACCAAGGCTTCTGCAGGATTGAACCCCACTGATTTTGAATGAAAATCGATTTGACTTTGGAACATGTATTGATCGCTTGGAAAAGCTTTCTCTTCACAAATAATTTTGAATTTTTTTTGTGTAGGACGGTAAAACGAAACCATAAGCAAGTGCAAGTTCACCGTCAAAGTATTCATTACGGTTACTTCTGTAGGCTTTGCCCCTACAATTTCACTAAGTGGCGCTGCAAAACGTTCGTGATAATCCCACCAAGGTTTATCCGCATAGAAATGACCTTCTACGGCTAGGTTTGCCCAATCGGTCATGATTTCATCTACATATTGCTTGGTTCTCTTGGGTTGCAACCCCAATGAATTTCCTGTAAAATAAATAACTTGTTTTCCATTTACTTTTGGAAAAATAAATTCATTTCTATAGCTTTTCAACGCATCTTGTGCGTCTAAACTTTGTGCAAATTCGCGTGTATTTTGAAAAATCATACGTCAATTGGATTTTTTGAAGGGTAAAAGTAGGGAAAAGTTGCAACGTGTCCAAACACTGTCATTAAACAAAAAATCTCACCATTGCTGATGAGATTTTGAGTGTTTATAAAGTGGTGTTGGCTATATGATTAACATGGCATCACCATAGGAATAAAAACGGTATTTTTCTTGAATGGCTTCTTTGTAGGCTTTCATCATCAAATCATGCCCACAAAAAGCAGAAATCATCATCAATAAAGTAGATTTTGGCGTGTGAAAGTTGGTTACCATTGCATCTGCCAAGCTAAAATCATACGGTGGATAAATGAATTTATTGGTCCAACCCGAATATGGATTTAAGGTTCTTTGAGAAGAAACCGAACTTTCCATTGCACGCATGGCGGTCGTTCCTACACAACATACTTTTTTCTTTTTTGTTTTTGCATTATTGATGATATCACAAGCTTCTTGAGAAATTTTCATTTCTTCCGAATCCATTTTATGTTTTGATAAATCTTCTACTTCAACCGGATTAAATGTTCCCAATCCAACGTGTAACGTTACTTCTGCAAAATCGATTCCTTTGATTTCTAAACGTTTTAACAAATGTTTTGAAAAGTGCAAACCTGCAGTTGGAGCTGCCACAGCACCTTCTTCTTTTGCATAGATGGTTTGGTATCGTTCTGCATCTTCTGGCGTTACCTCACGATTGATGTATTTTGGAATAGGCGTTTCACCCAATTCAACTAATTTTTCTCTAAATTCTTCATACGAACCATCGTATAAAAAACGAAGGGTACGTCCGCGAGAAGTGGTATTATCGATAACCTCAGCAACTAACGAATCATCGTCTCCAAAATACAATTTATTTCCGATACGGATTTTACGAGCTGGATCTACTAATACATCCCATAAACGTTGTTCTGCATTCAATTCTCTCAATAAAAAAACCTCGATGCGTGCACCGGTTTTTTCTTTGTTACCGTACAAACGAGCAGGAAAAACCTTCGTATTGTTTAAAACCATTACATCACCATCATCAAAATAATCGATGATATCTTTAAATAATTTGTGCTCGATGGTTCCTGTTTTTCTATCAACGACCATTAAACGTGATTCGTCACGGTTTTCAGTTGGAAATTCGGCTAATAACTCTTCAGGAAGATGGAATTGAAAATGAGATAATTTCATAAATAGCATTTAGAATTTAGCAATATCGTCTGAAATTTGACACTTCAAAAACGAATTGAGTGCAAATATACAATTATGAAATAGGCGTTGTCAAGTAAATTGTTGTTTATTTTTTTTTAATTACAATTGAAATACTTAAATTTGCATCCTTCGGGATGTAGCGCAGCCTGGTAGCGTACTAGCATGGGGTGCTAGGGGTCGCTGGTTCGAATCCAGTCATCCCGACTTTTTTCTTTTATAACTAGTAACCTATTCGATTTTTATTAGTGTAATATTACAACAATAATTCGGGCGTTAACTGTTTTTTTATTAGATTTACATTTTTATTACTCGTTTGAAAAACAAGTGTTTATATTAAAAATACTATGAAATTAAATCTACTCTTTATATTCCTAATCAATTTGACGGTTGCTCAACCGGTTAACAATTTGTTCACGCTAGTAACAAGAACGAATACAACTTCAAATACGGGCCCTAGCCAAAATAAAGCGGGATCCATCAATATCAATACCGGTTTTGTAAATGATGTAAGTACAACCTTTAGTGAGCAAAGTTTTAATGTGGCTGGAGGTGATTTTGATCCAATTCAATCCAAAATGTATTTGATGACGGGGAATTCAACGTTTACAACCTTTAATTTCAATACAGGTGGCATCACTACAATTCCATACACCACCTCTTTTTCTGGCACAACTTATTTTGATAACGTGAGTTATAGCCATTCAAATAATACGTTGTATGGATTAGTACGACCCTTTGGTGCAAATAACGTTTCTTTGGGTGTATTTTTTGGTAAATTGAACACTACCACTGGACAAGTGACAACGCTCTCTCCCAATTCAATTGCTTCGGGATACCAATTGGCAGGAACAATAATAGACCCAGAACTCATGGTGTATTATTTTAAAACCGGACCCAAATTTTTAGGCATCGATTTATACAATGGTACGATCTATAGCCAACCTGATATTGTGTACAGTTCAAATGATTATGATTTTTCAAATTTTACCTATAATTGTGCGGATAACAGCATTTATGGCATTGTTCGAGAAATGACAACCATCCAAATGCCAAATGCACCTTCGGGCGTTTTCATTCAACATTCGCGTTTGGGAAAAATTGATCCGGCAACTGGAATAGTGACTCGAGTATCACAAACCATATTGCCTAACCTATATTATTCAGTAACCGCAGGAGCAACTATAGACCCTTCAACCAATACGTTTTACTGTAGTGACAATACCAATCTGTATGGAATTTCCACTGTAACCGGTATTGCAGTTAGTACTACTCCTCTTGTTTTTGAAAATGGTAATTTTGTCAATTTTATTGCAAATACTAACGACTGTTCTGGAGCAACTGCTTCTCGATTGGACCCAAATCTGAGCAATACTACTTTAGACTTAAAAAAGAATTTTAATATTTACCCCAATCCGGTTTCTTCCATTTTAACGATCCAATCAGAAAAGAGTATTGACACGATTGAAGTTTTTGATGCCTTAGGGCGTTTGGTATTGACGAAAAAATCGACAAATACTCTTGATGTCTCTAGCTTACAATCTGGCACCTACTTGATGAAAATTGGGTCACAAAATAGTATAGAAAGCATCAAGTTTATTAAAAACTAGTTTGTGATAGTATAGACTAAATCAATCCACTGCTGTTATTTCAAAACCAACTTGTTTCAAATCATTCCAAAAATTGGGATATGATTTTGAAACCACTTTTGCCTCTTCGATAGTAAGTGTTGTTTTCAAAGCTAAAGGCGCAAAAGCCATGGCCATTCTATGATCTTGATACGTTGAAATTACAATGTCGGATTTGATATTAGCAGCCGGTTGTAACAGCAAAGCTTCTGAAGTCACTTGTACCTCAGCGCCTAGTTTTGTCAATTCGGTTTGCAGAGCTACTAATCGATCGGTTTCTTTTATTTTTAAGGTATGTAATCCTGTCAATTGACACCCTATTCCTAATCCGAAACAACTTACAGCAATTGTTTGTGCCAAATCGGGATTGGAAGCAAGATGAAAAACCACTTGTTTTGGAGTATTGGAATTGATTTTAGAAATTGTGATGGTTTCCTCTGCATTGAAAGTTGTTCCAACGCCAAAATCTTTATATAGTGCTACCAAAGCACTATCGCCTTGCAAACTATTTTTCTTAAAGTTGGAAAGCGTTACTTGAAAACCAATTTCCGACAAGGCTACTATGGAATACCAATAAGAAGCCGAACTCCAATCGGATTCGACTGTAATTGGAAAATGAGTGATGGCTGATGGTTTATCGGTGACTTTGATTGTGTTGTTTTCAAATAAAGTTGTCACTCCTATTTGATGCAGCAAAGCTAAAGTCATTCTAATATAAGGAAGTGATGTTATCTCCCCTTCTAAAACAAGTTCCAGTCCGTTTTCCAATTTTGGCGCTATCAACAATAAAGCCGATATGTATTGACTGCTTACATTTGCTGGTAAGGCTACGCTGTTTTTTACTATTTTATTTCCTCTGATGCGCAGCGGAGGGAATCCTTCTTTTTCTTCATAAGTAATTTCGGCACCGAGCTGCTGAAGGGCATCAACAAGAATTTTAATGGGGCGCTCTTTCATGCGCGGCGAACCTGTAACGATCACTTCTCGTCCTTCTTGGATGGCAAAATAGGCCGTAAGAAAACGCATCGCTGTTCCGGCATGGTGAACATCTACGAGTTGGAAGTTGGAAGTTGGAAGTTGGAAGTTTTGCAATGCATTCAACATCACTTCAGAATCATCGGAACTAGATGTGTTTTCTAAAACTAAATTTGGATATAAAGCCTGCAAAACTAATAATCTATTAGTTTCTGATTTGGAGCCAGAAATTTGAAGATTGGTCTTTATAGTTGGAAGATTATAACTTAGTTTTAAATTCACAATTACTTAAGTTTTTCATTATTGTGATGACGGTCGTGATCGCGATTTGTTTTTAAATCCAATTTTTTATCAAACGCTGCTTGTAAATCCACTCCCGTTTGATTGGCCAGGCAAAGTACTACAAAAACCACATCGGCTAATTCTTCGCCTAAATCTTTATTTTTATCCGATTCTTTTTCCGATTGTTCGCCATAGCGACGGGCAATGATTCGGGCAACTTCTCCTACTTCTTCTGTAAGTTGCGCCATATTTGTCAACTCATTAAAATAACGAACTCCGTGTTCTTTTATCCAATGATCGACTGCAAGTTGGGCATTTTGTATATCCATGCTTATTGTTTTTTATTTCGATTCATATATGGCAAGCCAAACACTTGCATAAATCCCATGAAAAAGCCGAAAAATAAGGCTTGAAGCACAAAGCGTAAGGGCTCCATTTTAACCTCCATAAAATAAATAATTACGCTATAGAG
>JAGNZI010000029.1 GCA_017984495.1 Flavobacterium sp. | reverse complement strand
TCTACTACTCCAACGCCAGCTTATGACGACGCTAAAACAATTTACATTGATTTATTTGCCCGAATTAATGCGGCTTTAACTCAATTAAATTCTAGTGATGCTGCCTTTACATCAGCGGATAACATTTATGGTGGTGATATTGCGAAATGGAAGAAATTTGCCAATTCACTAAAATTAAAATTAGCCATGAGAGTTGCTGATGTTCCTGCTATGGCCACTCAATCAAAAGCGGAAGCAGAAGCGGCCATTGCAGCTGGAGTATTCACTTCAAATAGCGACAACGCAACTTTATCGTATGAGTCATCGACGCCAAATACAAATCCTATATGGGTAGATCTTGTACAATCTGGAAGAAGTGATTTTGTAGCGGCAAACACAATTATTAACCATATGAATACTTTAAATGACCCGAGAAGAGCATCGTTCTTTGACGCCAATCTTGGAGCAGGTGTTTACACTGGAGGTATTTATGGCGCTAGTAGCCCATTCGCAAATTACACGCACATTGGCGAAACATTGCATGATCCAACTTTTAGAGGAGTTTTAATGGACTTATCAGAAGTAGAATTCTTATTAGCCGAAGCAAAAGAAAGAAATTATACAGCCTCAGGAACCGCTCAATCGCATTATAATGCTGCAATTACAGCATCTATGGAAGACTGGGGTGTTAGTTCTGCAGCTATTGCAACGTATTTAGCAAGTCCAAATGTAGCTTATACTGCTCCAGGAACTTGGAGAGCAAAAATTGGATTACAATTTTGGATCGCAATGTACAACAGAGGATTTGAAGGTTGGTCTGTATACAGAAAATATGATGCGCCTGTATTAAATATTGCTGCAGGTTCAGGTTTACCTGTTCCTAAAAGATATACCTACCCCGTAAGTGAACAAACATTGAATGGTGTAAATTACCAAAGTGCTTCTTCAGCTATCGGTGGCGATTTGTTAACCACAAAACTGTTTTGGGATATCAATTAATTATTTTTTTGAGTTATGAAGAAACCGTCACCTAGTGTGGCGGTTTTTTTTTATCTTTACGCCATGGAAAAAGACAACCAAATATTCGGAATTAGAGCTATTATTGAAGCAATCAACGCCAAAAAGGAAATTGACAAAGTTTTCGTTCAAAAAGAAGCACAAGGCGACTTGATGCAAGATCTGATGAAAACGATGAAAAGAAACAACATCAACTTCTCTTATGTTCCTGTTGAAAAACTAAACCGATTAACTCCGAATAATCACCAAGGTGCTGTGGCTACCATAGCTCCTATTTCTTTTGTTTCCTTAGAAAATTTAGTAGACAGCGTGGTTGAAAGCGGTAAAAAACCTTTATTCCTAATTTTAGATCAACTCTCCGATGCGCGTAACTTTGGCGCCATCATTAGAACTGCAGAATGTACGGGTGTGGACGGAATCATTATCCAAAAACAAGGTTCGGCTCCTGTAAATGGAGATACAGTTAAAACTTCGGCTGGAGCTGTTTTTAATGTGCCTATTTGCAAAGTAGATCACATCAAAGATGCCATCTTCTATTTACAAGGTTCTGGAATTAAAACGGTGGCTGCCACGGAAAAAACGGAAAACCATATTTACGACATTAACTTTAACGAAGGTGTTGCGATTATTATGGGTAGCGAAGACAGAGGCGTGAACCCTTCGGTATTGAAAATTGTAGATGAAAAAGCAAAATTACCTATGTTTGGCACAATCGAATCGTTAAACGTATCCGTAGCTTGCGGGGCATTTTTGTATGAAGCTTTGAGACAGAGACTAAATTAGTCGGTTTTTCAATGTGCCAATAGTTTTTTTGAGCAAATTCATTTCAATTGGCTAATTGACGTATTGCCACATTAACTCATTTTTTTCCTCCCAAAAACTCATACACCACTTTTACAGAAGAATTAAAATAGTCTTTAATGACTTCTTCGGGTTTTGGAGGCGGATTAAAATTTCCATTTTCGTCAAAATTTTTCATAAAAGGGTCGTGTTCCGGATTGAAATCGGGTTGTTGCCATTCGTAAAAAATAGTTTTTCCAAATTGAGGCGTCTTTAACAGTAAAGCCAATACCAATCCAACTACAAATCCAGCCAAATGACCTTCCCACGAAATACCTTCTTTCACATTGGGAAACATATACCAAACACTACCACCGTATAAAATTACAATGGTGAATGACAAAGCGACCAATCGGTAATATTTGGTAAAAATACCTTTGAAAAAAATAAAACTCACTAGAGTATAGATCAATCCGCTGGCGCCAATGTGGTAACTTGGCCTACTTAACAACCACGTTCCGAATCCTGAGAAGAGAATCCCTAAGAACAAAACCACAAACGATTGTTCTTTGTAGAAATACCGTAATATAGGCAACAAGACCAATAAGGCAATAGAATTATTGGCCAAATGCTCTATATCGCCGTGCAAAAACGGACTAAAAAAAATTCCTTTTAAACCGAAAACTTCCCTTGGATAGACACCAAAATGGGACAAACTATGCATAAAATGCAATTCGTACCAAAATACCGTCCACAATGACATCACAAAAAATAGCGGCAATAAAATGACCGCTTTCGTAAACTCAAAAGGATTGTCGTGCTGTTTTTCCATATTTTTAAGTATCCAAAGATAAAGCCAAAAATAATACTATGCACATTTGTCATAAAATTGTAATTTTACATCATGAATCAACCATTAGCCGAACGCATTCGTCCGCAACACTTAACGGATTATATCAGCCAATTGCACCTCGTTGGACCTGAGGGTTCCTTAACACAACAAATTGCCAAGGGTTTAATTCCGAGTTTAATTTTATGGGGACCACCGGGTACGGGAAAAACAACACTTGCACAAATTATGGCGCAAGAAAGTAAACGCCCATTTTACCAATTGAGTGCAATACATTCAGGTGTAAAGGATATACGTGAAGTAATTGAAAAAGCAAAACAAAGCAGTGGTTTGTTTACTGCAAAAAATCCGATACTTTTTATCGATGAGATTCATCGTTTCAGTAAATCACAACAAGATTCATTATTAGCGGCAGTGGAAAAGGGTTGGGTAACCTTAATAGGTGCCACAACAGAAAATCCGAGTTTTGAAGTAATTCCGGCGCTGTTGTCAAGATGTCAGGTCTATGTATTGAACGCGTTTACCAAAGACGACTTAGAAGCGTTATTACATCGTGCTATTACTACGGATGTGCCTCTTCAAAATAAAACCATCGAATTAAAAGAAACCGAAGCACTGTTGCGACTATCGGGTGGCGATGGTAGAAAATTATTGAATATTTTCGAATTGGTTGTGAACGCTTCCGAAAGTGATGCCATTGAAATCACCAATGAAAAAGTAATGCAATTGGTGCAAAAAAATACCGTATTGTATGACAAAACGGGAGAACAACATTACGATATCGTTTCAGCATTTATCAAATCCATACGTGGAAGCGATCCTAATGGGGCTGTTTATTGGTTGGCTCGTATGATTGAAGGTGGTGAAGATGTAAAATTCATTGCCCGAAGACTACTCATCTTAGCCAGTGAAGATATTGGAAATGCCAACCCAACGGCTTTTATCATGGCAAACAATGCTTTCCAAGCGGTGGCAACTATTGGATATCCTGAAAGTCGTATCATTTTGAGTCAATGTGCTATTTATTTAGCGACTTCCGCAAAAAGTAATGCGAGTTATATGGCCATTGGAAAAGCACAACAAATGGTAAAACAAACGGGCGATTTACCGGTTCCTATTCATTTGCGAAATGCACCAACCAAATTAATGGCAGCATTGGGATATGGCGATGAATACAAATATTCGCATGATTTCCCCAACAACTTTGCCGAACAAGAATTTTTACCTACAGAAATTGCTGAAACTACATTTTATGAGCCGGGTGAGAACGCTCGTGAAAACGAATTGCGTCAGTTTTTAAAAAACCGCTGGAAAGATAAGTATGGGTATTAATTGGGTATTCAAGATTAGAATTTAACCGCTACTTTCTCTGAAATCAATTGGTCATTTTGATAATACTCAAAAAACCAGGAATTTTCTTTTTTCATTAGAACCCCAGTAATTAAGCCTTTTTCAGCTATATATACATCTTTGACAGACGTATTATAGAGTACCATTATTTTTTTGGGTTCCTCATCTACTACTTTGAAGCCGTTAGCTGTTGGAATTGCAAATAGTTGCTTGTTATCTGTATTTTTGGTACTTTCTTCTTTAACAGGATCAGGAACTACATCTGATTTTGATGGTGATTCAACAGCAACAAAAATTTCACTTTGCTGTTTTTGTTCTCTTTTAAAATTTAATTTCCCTTTCATACTCATTAATGCAATCCGAATAGACTCGTTATACGCATTTAAAAAATCTTTCTCTCTACTCGTTCCTTGTACACTTGTATAGATCACACTATTTGTACAATCGATTAACTCAAAATTTATCTTAGTAATAAAGATGTTTTTTTGCTTAATTGCATTTACATAAAATGCCAAACAACGATTATTTGCCAATTCGGCTGGAAAATTATCCGTATCAAAATAAACAATAAAGCCCTCGCTTTCAAAAAAAGACTTCGTCATTAAACTGGCATTGTAGTCATTTCCGGTTCCAAAAAAACTAAATTTTTTAGGGACAATAACGTATTTATATCGCTCTTGTGCGAATGTAATAGTGCAACACAGCACAAAAACCAACACTAACCATTTTTTCATCATTACAATATGTTTTTTAAAGCTAACAAATGATTCACTTGTAACACTTTGGTTGCTATAGTATTATTTTGTTCATTAAAGTATATCGCATCAATTCCGGCATCTAGTGCCCCAAGAATATCCGCTTCATAACTGTCCCCTATCATGACACTTTCTTCTTTGGTTGCATTGGCCAAAGATAAAGCATAATCAAATATACTGCGATGCGGTTTTTTTTCACCAGCCATTTCAGAATTTGTAACCGTAGTAAAATAGGATTCGAGTTGGGCGTTTTTCATCTTTTTTTGTTGCACCGAAGCAAAACCATTGGTGATGATATGTAAGGTATAGTTGGGCTTTAAATAATCCAACAATTCAATAGCACCTTCAAATAAATGATTGTTATCGGGTAAATACTTGATATAATCTTCTGAAATTTCATGAATTAGTTCATCTGAAATGCTAAACTGAAGGGCATCAAAAACATCTTTTAAACGATAATAGCGTAAATCCTCGTGCGAAATTTGATTGACTTGATACAATTTCCAATAATGTTGATTTCTAGGGATATAGTGCCTTAAAAAATCGGACAACGAAATCAAAAAATCACGCTCTTTGAATATAGTTTCAAAAGCATAAGCCGAATTTTTATCAAAATCCCAAAGGGTATGATCTAAATCAAAAAAAAGGTGTTTTTTGTGTTTAAAATGTTGCAAGGGCTGTTAATTTTTGGAAACGATTTCGGCATTTTCAATGTTATAGATCCAATTGTCTACATCGGTTTCATTCACTTTAAACGTACCTTTAATGGTCAAATAGGTATCGGTTTTAAGTTTGGGCAAACCGCCTTTAAATTTCAAACCTGTTATGGTCTCAGGTCCCGATTTACCACAGAAAAAACAAGAAGCAAAAACATTTTTACTCAATGCATAATTTTTAGCATCTATTGGCACGATAAAACCCGTCAAAAAAACTGTTTTATTGTGGTAGGTTTTCAATTTTAAATTTACTTGTGGAAATTCAACCTCACCATAGGTAGCGTGTTTTTTGCGAATGTATTTGATATCTCCCAATAATTTCCAAGTGAGTGTATCATTGGCAATAGTTGCCTTGTCTTTTGACAAAGGGAGAGACTTCGTGTTTTTTTCAAAACTTAATAATGAAAAGAATACGCATAAAGCGACCACAAATTTTATAGAATTACGCATTAGCTAATGTTTTTGAAATGTTAAGATGATAGGCCTTTATCGCAGGAATTAATGCCGCAATACATCCTACTAAAAGGGTTACTGCTAACAATATGCCTTCTTTTTGCCATATAAAAGTATAGGGATCAAAACTCATTTTAAAATCTGCTTCTGATGCATTTGAAAGCATGCTTAGCGCAACCCTTCCGAGAACAGATCCAAATACAAAACCCACTACACATAGCAACAAACTTTCGATCATTACAATTTTCAACAATTGAAATCTTCTCGCACCATTTACACGCAACAAGGCAAATTCTGATTCACGCTCTTTTAACGTAGTATAGAGTGCTATAAAAATTGAAATGCCCGAAATCAACATGATGCCATACGCTAAATATTGCAGCGCCGTTACTCCGATTCCAAACAAGCCAAACAACCGATTGACTTCAAAAGCAGGAGATACGGCTTGCATTTTTGTATTTTGTGGAATCACGCGTTGCCACGTTAGTTTTGCCATTTGATTGCGAATTTTCAATAAAACTGCGGTAATTTCCATATTGGGTTCCTCAATCGTCATGTCCGCTTCTTCATGTTCGTGTTCGTGTTCTCCTTCGACATGAATATGCCCTTCTTCTCCATGGGCTGGATTTTCTTCATGTTCGTGGTGCATTTGCCAAACTGTTGGGATTGTACAAACGATTAAATTATCTACAACTTTTCCCGTTTTTGATGCAATTCCAACGATTGTATAGGCATAATCGTCATGGACTTCACCTTCTTCGGCATCGCCATGAGAACCATAAAATTCATCCCCCACTTTCAAATTTAATTTTTGTGCTATTTCGGCACCAACAACTACTTCAAAATTCTTTTCAAAGAGAACACCATCAACAACTTTAGCCTTATATTTTGCTAAGTAATCGGTGGTTGTACCTAAGATTTTATACCCTCTGTAATTGTCACCAAAGGCTAGCGGGATTGCTTTTTCAACAAAGGGATGATTCATCCAAACTTTTGCCGAATCATAACTAATATTCCCAGTAGGTGTATCCACTTGATAAACCGAGGACAATATTAATTGCAGCGGACTGCCTTGAGCACCCAACACCAAATCGACATTTTCAATATTGCTTGAAAACTTTTCTTCGAATTGCTTTTCAACTAAAATTAGTGTGGTAATGATAGCGACACTGGAGGTTAACAAAATAACACTCAAAACGGTATTCAATGGTTTAAACCAAATGTTCTTCCAAGCTAATTTTGTAATCATAGCAATGTGATTTTATTGATGAATTTTTCTTTAATTCGACCATCGTGTGTTACAATCAATAAAGCTGCTTTATATTCTTTGGAAAGTGACGTAAGTAACGCTATCACATTTTCTGCATTTTTGTCGTCTAAACTAGACGTAGGCTCGTCGGCCAAAAGAACTTTAGGTTCATTCATTAAGGCTCGAGCGATAGAAACACGTTGTTGTTGACCGATACTCAATTGCGAAGGTAATTTTGCCGCTTGGTTTTCAATCCCTAATTGTGTCAATAGTTTTTTGGCACGCTTGGTATGCTTTTTACCGGTGGCTAACCAACTGGCCATTTCTAAATTTTCCAATACAGTCAATGCGGCGATGAAATACGATTTTTGAAAAACCACGCCAATGTGTTTGCCTCTAAATCGATCGGCTTTTTTTTCAGACAACGAAACGATATCTGTGTTGTCAATGCTTATTTCACCAGCATTTGGCGATAACAACCCGGCTAAGATATGCAAATAGGTTGTTTTTCCTTTGCCCGAATCGCCCGTAATTAATAACGTACTTCCTGCTTCACAATACAAATCGGGAAAAATAAATTCCTGCTCCTTACTGTATGAAAATCGTATATTTTTAGTGCTTATCATTCTTGTTTCAGCCTTAATTTAGAGTTGCAATATAGTAAATTCGTGATAAAAATTTCTTAAATATTTTGTAATAAAAAAACCTTGCGCCTATTGCTAAGCACAAGGTTATTTATAACAAAAATACTATTCTGAATCGTGTGTACACAAACCAACAATAGTATGGAATACTTCATGTAAATCAAGTAATGCTTTTGTTATTTTTGCATCACTTGCTTTAGCTTTTACTAATTTATCTAAAGCTTTGCTGTCTTTTGCTAATGTATTGATCGCAGCAATAATTTCTTTTTTATGGAATGGTGTTGGAATTATAGCTGATTTTAATGCGGCTGCTTTTTCGGCCATTTCGACACTTCGCTCTTTTATAGGCTGTAAGTTTCCTTCTTCGCTTGGATGAAAAGTTTGCGACATTACTTTGTGAAAAGCTTTAATTTCTGGCCAAGAGGCAAACTTATCAGGTTTGGGCAGGGCAGCTTTATAGCGATTACTTACTTCTGTCCAGTTGACAACATTCCACAATGCTGCAAGATAATCTGCTCTTTTATTTTGATATTTTAAATAATAAGCGTGCTCCCAAACATCGATCCCAAAAATTGGCATTCCTTTTACTTCAGCCACATCCATTAACGGATTATCTTGATTGGGTGTTGAACTTACTACAAGTTTTCCTTCTTTCGTAACAACTAACCAAGCCCAACCCGAACCAAACCGACTTGCGCCTGCTGCATTAAGTTTTTCTTTCAATCCATCTAAACTTCCAAAAGTTTCATTAATAGCTTTCTCTAAGTCCGTCGACATTTTAGTGTTTTTCTCAGGTGTCAAAACCGACCAAAATAATTCATGATTGTAATGACCTCCTGCGTTATTCCTAATTGCTGGAGAAAGCGAGGAAACTTTTGCTAAAATTTCGTTTACGCTTAATTTTTCGTTTTCAGTTCCCACAACAGCTGCGTTCAAATTTTTCACATATGCTGCATGGTGCTTACTGAAATGGATTTCCATAGTTTGAGCATCAATATATGGCTCTAATGCACCATAAGAATAGGGTAATGCTTTTTGGACAAACTGAGCAGAGGCTGTAGTTGTTACTAAAAATAGTGCAACTAAAAATTTTATGGTTTTCATGATCGCTAAATTTTTTTATAAAATTACTGCTTATCGCTTAGATAAAAAACTAAGACGTCTTAAAATTTACATAATTGTTGGTTTTAACGCAAAGATTGTAATTAAAAACTATGTGAGTTTGTTTAAACACATAGACACATAAGTTTAGGACTGTATATAAATGAAGTTACACCCTGACATTAGAAAACATAGTATGAAGTTTGCTATAAGACTATGTATTTAATTTTTGAAACACATAGACACATAAGTTTATGCTTGTGAATAAAAGTCGTTTCACTCAGACAATAGACAAACATAGCTTTACGGTAAATTTCTATAGATTTCATTTACGAATGTTTTTTGTCCTTCTTTGAAAATATTTTTACAATTAAAATTAATCAAAATTCCTTTTGGAGCGTTGAGTAAATTCATATAAGTTAGAACTTGAGATTCAAAAACTTTATTCATCTCCAAAGTAGATTTCAATTCTACAACTATTAGATTTTCGATATACAAATCACATCTTAAACTAGCTTCTAAGTGTTTACCTTTGTAAATAATTGGCACTATTTTCTCTGTGTGAAAATTTATTTTCCTCAATCGTAACTCTTCTTTCATACATTCATGATAAACCGATTCTAACAAACCCGCTCCCAAATTTTTATGTACTTCAATTGCCGCTCCAATTATCTGAAACGACAAATCATCAATTTCTTTTTTTGTCATAATAAAAAATCTAGGTGACTATGTGTTTCAAAAAATCAAAAAATCAAAAGATCCCAGCATCTTGAAAACTCAAATAGCCATTTTCGGTAATAATGATATGATCCAATACGTGTATTTCTAAAGTTTTTCCGGCTTCTTTTATTTTTTTGGTAATTTGAATATCGGCATCACTAGCCAGAAGTTTTCCCGAGGGATGATTGTGTGTTAGTAGCACTGCCGTAGCATTTTGTTCCAATGCCATTTTAAACAACAAACGAATATCTACAACGGTACCTGTAATACCACCTTTTGAAAGTTGGGCTTTATAAATGACTTTATTGGAATTATTGAGATACAACACCCAAAATTCTTCGTGAGGCAATTCGCCAATAATGGGTTGCATGATCTCAAAAACGGCTTTGCTTGAGGTAATTTTCTTAAGTTCGACAGCTTCTTCTGCCCTTCTTCTTCGTCCTAATTCTAATGCTGCAGCGATAGAAATAGCTTTGGCTTCCCCTATTCCTTTGAATTGCATAAGTTGGGAAACCGACATTTTTCCGAGCGTATTCAAATTGTTTTCGGAAGAAGCTAAAATACGTTGGCACAATTGTACCGCACTTTCGTTCCGAGAACCGGAACCAATTAAAATAGCAAGTAATTCGGAATCGGATAAGGCGGCTTTGCCTTTGAGTAGAAATTTTTCACGGGGTCGATCGTCTTCGGCCCACTGATGGATTGGCGTGTACATAACATTAATTTTGGCGTTTATGAGAACAAAGATAGAAAAAATGGAGTAATTTGAAGATTTGAAAATAAATAAATTCTCAAATCTTCAAATTCTCAAATTAGTGCATCAAATTTTTCACCTCATCAAAATTCAATCCGCCATAATTTCCTGAACTCATTAATAGTAATGCGGAATTATCTAAATTTTGATGGTATAAAAAGGCTTTAAATTCAGTTGGATTGGTATAAATAATCAAATCTTCCCGTTTGAATGATTGCGCAATTTGATCGTACGTTACTTCTTCTAAGCGTTTGATTTTAACGGCATCGGGTGAATAAAAAACAACCGCAACGTCGGCAGCATCTAAAGCGCCTTCATACTCTTTTAGAAACTCGGCATTCAAACTACTGTAGGTATGTAACTCCAGACAAGCCACTAATTTTCTATCGGGATATTGTGCCTTTACGGCTTTTGTGGTGGCCGAAACTTTACTAGGCGAATGTGCAAAATCTTTATAAGCCACTTTATTTGCGCTTTCGGCAATTTTTTCTAATCGTTTAGAAGCACCTTTGAAACTGGCGATGGCTTCATAAAATTCGGCTTCGTCTACCCCCATGCACTGGCAAATCCATTTGGCACCGGCTAAATTACTCAGATTATGTGCTCCAAACACTTCAATTGGCATAGGCCCTTCGGGAGTATCCAGTAAAGTAGTTCCGTTATCAACGGTATAGCTAGGCGTTTGGTAAGCGATTTTTCGAATGGGGTTATCTGTTCCTTCCGCTACCGATTTAACAGCTTCATCTTCTTCGTTGTAGATTAATATGCCGCCTCTTGTAATTTGACTTGCAAATATGCTAAACTGTTCCACATAATTATCAAACGTTGGAAATACATTGATGTGATCCCAGGCAATTCCAGACAACAACGCAATATTGGGTTGATACAAATGGAATTTAGGTCGCAAATCGATTGGGGATGTCAAATATTCATCGCCTTCCAATACAATAAAATCGTTGTTTTCCGTCAAATGCACCATGGTATCAAATCCTTCCAATTGGGCACCAACCATGTAATCTACTTCAATAGAATGATAATGCATTACGTGCAAAATCATGGAAGTAATAGTTGTTTTACCGTGCGAACCACCAATAACTACTCGGGTTTTATTTTTGGATTGTTCATACAAAAATTCGGGATACGAATAAATTTTCAAACCCAATTCTTGTGCTTTCAACAATTCTGGATTATCCGCTTTGGCATGCATGCCTAATATAATGGCTTCAATATCGGTTGTGATTTTTTCGGGAAACCAACCTTCTTCTTTTGGTAACAATCCTTTTTTCTCCAAACGTGATTTTGAAGGTTCAAAAATAGCGTCATCACTTCCCGTTACGTGATATCCTTTGTTGTGTAAGGCTAATGCTAAATTGTGCATGGCTGCTCCGCCAATGGCTATGAAATGTGTTCTCATATTAAGTGTTTATGGTTTATGGTTAATTGTTTATGGTTAACTATTAACTACGAACAAGAAACTATAAACTTTTTATTTTTCAAATTGTTCCTTTAACTTACTTGCTTTTGTTTTATCTTTAAGCTTATTCAAATATAAGTCATATAATTTTTCAAAGACAATTTTTGAGGGATCAATTTCGTAGGCTTTCCTCAACTGTAATTCTGCTTTTGCATACCGTTTGAAATACAAATCGATGTAGCCTTTTGCTAAATAGCCTTGCAGCTTTGAAATTCGATTGAGTTCATCGGCATATTTTTGTGCTTTACTTTCGCTCCCACCAATGATGGAGGGCAATTCGAGATAGAGTACCACAAGCGCCCATCGCGATTCAAGGTGCTGAGCGTCTAATTTTGCAGCAGACAAAAAGGCATTTTCAACTTCATCCAACATGCCAAGCGCTTTAAATTTGTTGGACTCTTTCGCTTTCATTCCAAGGGCGCCACCATATTTAAAACAATAATTAGCATCTTTAGGGAAACTACTTTTCAATTTACTATAATACACTAAAGCTTGATCCCACTGCTTTTGACTGCCAGCTATATCGCCCAAATATTCGAGAGTCTTCGGATGATTAGGGTGTGATTTCAGGTAATCTTGAAACACTTGCTTGGCTTCGTTCGGCTTTTTTTGCAGCCATAGTTTTTCTCCTTTCTCAAAACTGGATTGAGAAAAGGTTAAAAGTGAAAAAAAGAAAAAGAAAAACAAAGTGCATTTCATCGTTCAAAAATAGTAAAATGATTTGGGATTTTTTCATAAAAAAAACGCCTTGATTACTCAAGGCGTTACTTTTATTCTAATCATCAATTATTTTACAATTGACATTTCGTCAACAATATGTTTAGCACCTGAGAAATTCTCAATTACCCACAATACATAACGAATATCAACGTTGATTGTTCTTTGTAATTTATTGTCAAAAATAACATCACCCGCCATAGCTTCAATGTTACCGTCGAATGCCAATCCGATTAACTCTCCTTTACCATTTAACACTGGAGAACCTGAATTTCCACCTGTAATATCATTATCGGTTAAGAAACAAACGTGTAAAGAACCATCTTTATCTGCATAACGACCGTATTCTTTTTTAGCATTCATTTCCAATACTTTTGTAGGTAAATCAAATTCTAAATCACCTTTTTTGTATTTTTTAACCTGACCCGCTAAAGTAGTATAGTTATTAATTGAAGCGTCATTGCGTTTGTCTGCTGGTAAAGAACGAACTTTTCCATAGGTTAAACGTAACGTTGAGTTGGCATCAGGATATTTAATTTCACCAATTTTAGATTCTCTTAATCCTTCTACTAACAAACGGAAAGCAGCTCCAAAATCGTTTTGCGCTTTCATTAACTCTTCGCTTCTTTTACCAAAATGAGCCACTAAATCAATTGTCAATACTTGTAAAGGATCGTTTGCTAATGCAGCTTCACTTGGATTATCTAAAAATGCTTTGATTTTATCTTTAGAAGTAAAAATACTCTTATTAAATGTATCATTTACATATTGTGTAAAATCGCCACCATTTGACGCCGCTAATTTTTCAACTGTTGGCGCTAATGCATAACCCGCTTTTTTAGCATACAAACTCAATTGAGCAGCTAATATATCTTTCTCCGCAGGAAGGTGTAATTCTTTATACATTTCATCGACCATTTCCATAATAGCTGGAGCCATTTCTGCACGTTTAGCTGCATCTGCTTTTGCATAAGCATCTAATGGTCTTCCTAACGTTCTTCCAATAGTTCCAAAAGCAGAAGTTCTGAATAACTGTTGTAAATAATTATCATGACGTGATTTTTCATTCGTCATTGCATAATAATTATTGATGGTTGCTACTACATTACCATATTTGGCTTTGTTTTCTGGTTTATTCGCCCATTCGTTAAACTTTGCTTCCTGAGCCGCTTTTGTTTTTGCCGTACCAAATTTTGATAAGGCATCAATCATCCCTTGACGGTTTTTCCAGTAGTTAGCTACACCTGCAAATTTTGAAGCATATATAAGATTTAATGCTTCGCTTTGCACCATGTATTTTTTCATGTTATCCATTCCGGTTTTTGAACCTTCAACCCAAGCAGGATATGCATATTTTACATTTTGTTCAATTCCACCTGCAGGCATCCAACGGTTGGTTCTACCAGGGTAACCTAAGATCATTGCAAAATCATTTTCTTTAACTCCACCTAAATTTACAGGTAAATGGTGTTTAGGTTGTAATGGAACATTGTTTGGTGAATAGTCAGCCGGATTACCATTCGCATCAGCGTAAACTCTAAACATAGAGAAATCTGCTGTATGACGAGGCCATTCCCAGTTGTCTGTATCCCCACCAAATTTTCCTAAGCTTTCTGGTGGCGTTCCTACTAAACGAACGTCTTTATAATCTTGGTATACGAAATAATAGTATTCATTTCCTTGAAAAAACGGACGTACAGAAACGGTATATTTTCCACCTTCGTTGTTTTCTTTTTCAATTTTAGCAATTTCTTGATTGATTGCTTTTTCTCTTTCAGCTTCGCTCATTCCTGGCGTTACAAGTGATAATATTCTTTTTGAACAATCATCCATACGTACAAAGAAACGCACGAACAAACTAGATGGTTTTAATTCTTCTTTTCTATTGGCTGCCCAATATCCATCTTTTAAGTAATTTTTTTCAGCGGTAGATAATTCAGCAATTGCATCATATCCACAGTGGTGATTGGTTAACACTAATCCCTCTTTAGAAATCATTTCAGCGGTACATCCACCATTAAACTGCACAATAGCATCTTTTAAGCTGTGGTTGTTGATGCTGTAAATTTCTTCGGCTGTTAACTGTAAGCCCATTTTTTGCATGTCGCGGTGATTCAAACGTTCAATAAACATTAAAAACCACATTCCTTCATCTGCTTTTACCGATGCAGGAATCAGCATAATAGCTGATACGACAAATAATAATACTTTTTTCATAATAAACAGGTGTCTTTTGATTTGAGTTGCGAATATACTTAAAAATACGATTTTGATAAAATTAACATGAAAAAAACATATATGATTGTGTCAATTTTAACTTTATTTTAGAAGAACTGCATTAAAAACAAAAAAGCACCTTCGGTTGAAAGTGCTTTTTTATAAATTATTTTGAATTTATTTCTCTTCAACATTTAACATGTGCCACAATTTGTCTTTCAACTCTTGCAAACCTTGTTGCGCAACAGACGAAATAAATAAATACGGTGTTCCTTTGAATGCTGCGTCCAATTGTTTTTTCAGTTCTGCGCGTAATTCATCGTCTAACATATCGCATTTTGAAATCACAATCAAACGGTCTTTGTCTAACATTTCGGGATTGTAACGACGCAATTCGTCCAACAAAATTTCGTATTCTTTCTTAATATCATCGGCATCAGCTGGAACTAAAAACAATAAAGTTGAATTACGTTCTATATGACGTAAAAAATAATGTCCTAATCCTTTTCCTTCGGCAGCTCCTTCTATAATTCCAGGAATATCGGCCATAACAAACGATTTAAAATCTCGGTAGGCTACTATTCCCAAGTTGGGCTTTAAAGTGGTAAACGGATAATCGGCAATTTTTGGTCTAGCCGATGTAAGTACCGAAAGCAAGGTTGATTTTCCAGCATTTGGAAACCCTACCAAACCAACATCTGCCAATACTTTTAATTCTAAAGTAACATCCACTTCTTTGACCGGCATTCCGGGTTGTGCATAGCGCGGTGTTTGATTGGTTGCACTTCTAAAATGCCAGTTTCCAAGACCGCCTTTCCCACCTTCGGCTAAAATTTTCACCTCATCGTGTTCCGTTATTTCAAACAAAACATCGCCGGTTTCTTGATCTTTTACCACCGTTCCTAATGGTACTTCAATGAATTTATCTTCTCCGTCGTGACCCGTACTTCTAGAACTTCCACCATCACCTCCGTGACCCGCACGCATGTGTTTCAAAAATTTTAGATGAAATAAGGTCCAAAGGTTTTTATTCCCTTTGATGTATACGTGTCCGCCTCGTCCACCATCTCCTCCATCTGGGCCTCCTTTTTCAATAAATTTTTCACGGTGCAAATGCGAGGATCCTTTCCCTCCTTTTCCGGAAGAAACATATACTTTTACGTAGTCTACAAAATTACCCTCTGTCATTTGAAAATTAGAAGTTAGAAGTTAGAAGTTAGAAAATTCTAACTATAACTTTATTAATTATTTTATTCTTTGTATTGTTTGATCAAGACTTTATCGATTTTGGCACCATCCATAGCTAAGGCCTCAAGCTCTAATTTATTCCAAATTATTTTCTCGCCTTGTGTGGGAATATTTCCAAGTTCGGTGATAAAAAAGCCGCTTACGGTAGTTACTTCATAATCGTTGATCAATTCATCTAAGTCGAAAAAAGTTAAAAAGTCGTGTAATGAATATTGTCCATCCACCAACCAAGTACCGTCTTCATTGGACACTAATTTATATTCGTCTTCATCAAAATCAGACGCGTCGCCAACCAAGGCTTCCAAAATATCATTTAAGGTAATCACACCCTGAAAAATAGCATGTTCATCTACTACAAAAGCATAATGCAACTTAGACGTTTTGAAATTTTCTAACGCTTTATATGCCGATGTTTGCTCGATCAAATAAACAGGTTCTCTCGTAATGCTTTTCAAATCAAATGCACCGGATTCAAAACTCACAAACAGGTCTTTTAATAAAACCAATCCGATGACATTATCTAAATTATCTTCACATACCGGGTAAACCGAATGCAGCTCATCAATAACTTTTGCTTTGATTTCTTCTTTGGTATCCTCCAAAGACAAATACACGATATCACTTCGGTGTGTCATTAAGGAATTTACTTTACGATCGCCAATATGAAACACACGTTCCACAATATCTTGTTCAATTTCTTGCACCTCTCCTACCTCGGTTCCTTCTTTAATGATGGCTTTGATTTCTTCTTCCGTTACTTTTCCATCTGCTGTGGGTTTAATTTGTAACATTTTCAATAAGAAATCAGTAGATGTGGTCAGTAACCAAATAAAAGGCATCGTAACTGTTGAAACAATTTTCATAGGAAAAGCGACTGCTTTTGCAATGCCTTCTGGGTAATTAAGCCCTATGCGCTTGGGCAATAATTCGCCAAGTACCAGCGAGAAAAATGTTAATACTACTACTACTATTCCTACAGCAATTGAATTGGAATACGGACTAAATGCTTCAAATGTGGCGACAAAATTTTGAACATCAGTTGTGATTTTATCTCCTGAATAAATACCGGTTAAAATTCCGATTAAGGTTATTCCAATTTGAACCGTAGATAAAAATTCATTGGGAGAATTGGCTAAATCTAATGCCGCTTTTGCATTTTTATTTCCTTTTTTTGCTGCCGTTTCTAGACGATTTTTTCGGGCAGAAATCAGAGCGATTTCAGACATTGAAAAAACACCGTTTAATAGAATTAAAAAAAGTATTATTAAAAGTTCCATAGTGTAAAATTACAAAAAAAGAGCCTTCGTCCCGAATTTCGGAAATAGCTCCTTTTCTGTTTGCAAATATCTAAAAAAAAATCGAATGCTCGAAATTTATATTTATCCCTGATTATTTGGTTTATAATTGATCTAAAACCGCACTTAATCGTTCGGTTACTTCTGCTATAGAACCAATTCCGTCTACCGCATAAAACTTATTTTGAGCCGCATAATAATGCATTAATGGCGCTGTTTTATGATTGTACTCATCATATCGATTACGGATTTTTTCTTCATCTTGATCGTCGGGTCTTCCCGAAGTTTTTCCTCGTTCTAACAATCGAGCAACTAAAATATTATCATCGGCTTCTAAAGCAACAGTCGCGGTAATTTCTTCATTTTTAGTAGCTAAAAAAGCATCTAAGGCTTCTGCTTGAGCTAGTGTTCTTGGAAAACCATCAAATAAAAAACCGGCGGCTTGTGGGTTTTTATCCACTTCACTTTGTAACATTTGGATGGTCACAGCATCGGGCACTAAATCACCTTTATCCATAAAGGTTTGTGCTAATCTACCTAGTTCTGTATCATTTTTAATATTGTATCTGAAAATGTCTCCAGTTGATAAATGTACTAAATTGTATTTCCCTTTTAAAAATTCGGCTTGTGTTCCTTTTCCTGCTCCTGGTTTCCCAAATAATACGATGTTAATCATTTTTTTTACGTTTATTGTTTGTGATTTGTAGTTTTTTTGTTTCAAGTTTAAGGTTTCAAGTTCTAACCTCTAACTTCTATTTTCTTTACTCAGATAATTGATATACGTCTTTTAAATTGCGACCTAAACCATCATAATCCAGTCCATATCCTACAATAAATTTATCCGGAATACGAATCCCTACATAATCCAATTTAATGTCTTTTGTATAGGCGTCGGGTTTTAAAAATAGTGTCGCAATTTTAAAATGTTTTACATGGTGTTGTTTCAACAAAGCTTTTAATTCCGCTATAGTATTACCCGTATCTACAATATCTTCCACGATAATTACGGAACGACCTTCTAAATTTTGATTCAGACCAATGAGTTGTTTAACCGCATTTGTGGTTTGTGTTCCTTCATAAGAAGCCATTTTCACAAAAGAAACTTCACAAGGTTGGTTGTATTTTTTTAATAAATCGGAAACCACCATAAACGAACCGTTCAACACACCAATAAAAACCGGCACATCATCAAAAAAATCAGCTTCAATTTGTTTTGCCATGGTTTCAATTGCAAAATTAATTTCTTCTTCAGCAATGAAAACCTCAAATTTTTTATCGTGTAATTGTATCACTTTTGATTTCTTTAAATGAAAGAACAAAATTAATGAAGTGCGAAGGATTTTAAACCAACTATTTTGACTTTTTTGCAAATTTGGTATATTTACAAAATGAAAACCGAGTTGGCCTCAAAAATTGATCAAAGCACCGCGCATCGAAAAAGTCGCGAGCAACTGAGCAATTATGTGCTGCGTCATTTAGATGTGTTGCAAGATTTTCTTCAAATCGCATTCGATACAACACATAAAAATCATGTGAAAGCGTTTTGGAGTTTAGAATTGGTTTGCGAAAAAAAATTAAAGGTTTTTGTACCCTACATCGATTTGTTTTGCGAAGTATTGCCTAAATTAAAAGATGATTCCGCCATACGACCTGCCACAAAAATTTGTTGGTTTTTAACAAAAAGCAACCATCGAAAAAACGGTATTTCGTTAACTCACGAACAAGAACATCATTTAATAGAAGCGCTTTTAGATCGCTTGATTCAAAATGAAAAAGTAGCCGCAAAAGTGTATGCCATGCGAGCACTTTTTGTGTTAGGCAAAAAATACAATTGGGTGCATGGTGAATTGAAAAATATCATTGAGCATGATTATGCCAATCATTCACCAGCGTATCAAGCCGCAACCAGAAATATACTAAAAAAACTCAATAGCTAATATTTTCAGAAGGCTAAATTCTGAAATCTAAATTCTTACTCTTATCTTTGCGCAAACAACTACAACAAATGAACTATTTTTCTTCTGATTTTAAATTAGGAATTTTAGGTGGAGGGCAATTGGGTAAAATGCTTTTGACCGAAACCCGAAAATTTGACATACAAACATTCGTATTGGAACCCAGTGAGGAAGCTCCTTCCCGATTGAGCTGTAACGAATTTATCAAAGGGAGTTTGATGGATTTTGATACGGTGTACCAATTTGGCAAAAGGGTTGATTTACTTACTATCGAAATTGAAAATGTAAATTTAGACGCT